>NZ_JBSYOP010000020.1:0-71834 GCF_058244685.1 Candidatus Thiodiazotropha sp. AKAK2
TGCCGGGTGACAACGTGAAGATGACTGTGAAGTTGATTGCGCCGATCGCGATGGAAGAGGGTCTGCGTTTTGCGATCCGTGAAGGCGGTCGGACCGTGGGTGCCGGCGTGGTATCCAAAATTATCGAGTAAGAGATAATGGCTAACCAGAGAATACGAATTCGTCTCAAAGCATTTGATCATCGACTGATTGATCAATCTGCCCGTGAGATTGTGGAAACCGCTAAGCGGACCGGTGCACACATCCGTGGCCCGATTCCACTGCCGACTAAAAATGAGCGTTACACCATTCTGATTTCACCGCACGTCAACAAAGACGCCCGTGATCAGTATGAAATCCGCACCCACAAGCGTCTGCTCGATATCGTTGAGCCGACCGACAAGACTGTGGATGCGCTGATGAAGCTCGATTTGGCTGCCGGCGTAGACGTGCAGATCAAACTGAACTGAGGTTAAGAACGATGGCGATTGGAGTAGTCGGCCGCAAGGCAGGAATGACCCGAGTATTTACCGAACAGGGTGATTCCGTGCCTGTAACGGTAATTGAGGTTGAACCCAACCGTGTGACTCAGCTGAAGAACGACGATACCGATGGGTATCTGGCGATTCAGGTTACTACCGGTGCTCGCAAGGCGTCACGGGTCAGTAAACCGGCTGCCGGACACTATGCGAAAGCGGGTGTTGAGGCTGGTCGCAAGATGGTGGAGTTTCGCGCTGAAACCGCTGATGTCGAAGGCATCGAAGTGGGTAGCGAGATCAAAGCTGACCTGTTCGAAGCCGGACAGATCGTGGATGTTCGCGGTCAGTCGCAGGGTAAGGGTTTTCAGGGTGGCGTAAAGCGTCATAACTTTCGCACCCAGGATGCGACACATGGTAACTCCTTGTCTCATCGTGCCCCGGGTTCGATCGGACAGTGTCAGACACCAGGTCGTGTATTCAAAGGTAAGAAAATGGCCGGTCACATGGGTGCCGCTCAGCGCTGCCAGCAGAACCTTGAGGTTGTGCGCGTCGATGCAGAGCGCAACCTGATCCTGGTGAAAGGTTCAGTGCCTGGTTCCAGAGGTGGTGACGTGATTGTCACACCTGCTGTGAAGATGAAGAATAAAGGGTGACAGTAATGGATCTCAACGTAAAAACAGCCGCCGGCGCTCAGACAATACAAGTGTCTGATGACGTGTTTGGCGCAGAGTACAAGCAGTCGCTGATTCATCAGGTGGTAACTGCCTATATGTCTGCTGCACGTTCCGGTACCAAAGCGCAAAAGAATCGCGCTGCAGTTCAGGGCGGTGGTGCCAAGCCTTTCCGTCAAAAGGGTACTGGTCGCGCACGTGCCGGTACCAGCCGCAGCCCGATCTGGCGTAGTGGTGGTGTTAATTTTGCAGCTACCCCGCGCAGCTACGAGCAGAAGATCAACCGCAAGATGTACCGTGGTGCGATCCGCTCCATACTGTCGGAACTCAACCGGCAGGAGAGACTGGTGGTGGTCGATGAGATCAGCATCTCTCAACCAAAGACCAAAGAGTTGGTTGGTAAACTGAAGGACATGGAGCTGAAAGATGTCCTGGTGGTATCAGAAAACCCTGATGAAAACCTCTATCTGGCCTCGCGCAATCTGTATGGCGTGGATGTGCGAGATGTAGAGGAGATCGATCCGGTGAGCCTGGTTGCTTACGAGCATGTTCTGGTCACCGAAAGTGCGGTCAAAAAACTTGAGGAGCGTCTGGCATGAACAGCGAACGTCTGATGAAGGTTCTTCTGAGCCCTCTGGTTTCGGAAAAGAGCAGTATCGTTGCAGACCAAAACGATCAATACACCTTTCGGGTCACCAAGGATGCGACCAAGCGTGAGATTGCGAAAGCGGTCGAGAAGCTGTTCGAGGTTGAGGTCGAGCGTGTCCAGGTGGTGAATGTCAAAGGCAAGCAAAAGCGTTTTGGCGCTGTCAATGGCAAACGTTCCGACTGGAAAAAAGCATATGTACGTCTCAAGGCTGGAAGCGAAATCGATTTCGCTGCCGGTGCATGAGCAAGTAATACAGGATTGGGATAATGGCAGTCGTTAAAACTAAACCGACCTCTGCAGGCCGCCGATTTGTGGTCAAGGTTGGCGATGCGGAGCTGCACAAAGGTGCGCCTTATGGCCCGCTGCTGGCAAAGAAGAGCAAAAGTGGTGGTCGTAACAACAACGGTCGTATAACCACTCGTCATCGTGGCGGTGGTCACAAGCAGCGCTATCGTATTATCGACTTCAAGCGCAATAAGGAGAATATCCCGGCGGTTGTTGAACGTCTGGAATACGATCCAAACCGTACTGCAAGACTTGCCTTGATCCGCTATGCGGATGGTGAGCGCAGTTACATTATCGCACCGAACAATCTGCATGTTGGCGACAGTGTTGAGTCTGGTAGCGCTGCAGCGATCAAGACGGGCAACTGTCTGCCATTGCGCAACATGCCACTGGGTTCAGTTGTTCACTGTATCGAAATGAAGCCGGGCAAAGGTGCTCAGATGGCCCGCTCAGCAGGTGCTGCTGTACAGCTGGTAGCCCGCGAAGGTGAATATGCCACCCTGCGTCTACGCTCTGGCGAGATGCGTAAAGTACCTGCAGACTGTCGCGCGGTAATTGGTGAAGTCTCCAATTCCGAGCACAACCTGCGCTCACTGGGTAAAGCTGGCGCCAAACGCTGGAAGGGTGTACGCCCGACCGTCCGTGGTGTCGCCATGAACCCGGTTGATCATCCTCACGGTGGTGGTGAAGGACGTACCTCTGGTGGACGTCATCCTGTATCGCCATGGGGTACGCCAACCAAGGGCTATAAGACCCGCACCAACAAGCGCACGAACAAGATGATTGTTCGTCGCAGAAACCGTAAATAGATAATTAGGGGTTAGAGTCGTGCCACGTTCAGTCAGAAAAGGCCCATTCATTGACCACCATCTGGTAAAGAAGGTGGACGAAGCGGTAGCCCAGAACAACAAGCGTCCTATCAAAACCTGGTCACGCCGATCTGTCGTGTTTCCAGAGATGGTGGGTTTAACCATCGCTGTGCACAACGGTAAGGTTCATGTACCTGTTCTGGTCTCGGAAAACATGGTCGGACACAAACTGGGTGAGTTTGCGTTGACCCGCACCTATCGCGGCCACGCTGCAGATAGAAAGTCGAAGTAGAGGTATTAACGATGCAGACAACAGCAAAGTTACGCCACGCTCGTCTAGCAGCTCAGAAAGGCCGCTTGGTTGCTGATCAGATTCGCGGACTGCCGGTTGAGCAGGCGCTGGACATTCTGTCATTCAGCAAGAAGAAAGGCGCGGTATTGGTGAAGAAGGTTCTTGAGTCAGCCATCGCCAATGCCGAGCATAATGACGGTGCGGATATCGACGAGCTGAAGGTTGCCGCCGTCAGTGTTGACGAAGGGCCAACCATGAAGCGTATTCGTGCTCGCGCCAAAGGTCGGGCATCCAGAATTCTCAAGCGGACCAGTCACATCAATGTGACTGTCGCCGAAAAGTAATAGGCAAGAGAGGCCGATATGGGTCAGAAAGTACATCCAACCGGGATACGTCTTGGCATTGTTAAAGACTGGACGTCCAAGTGGTACGCAGATTCGAAAGAGTACGCAACACTGCTAAACAATGATCTTGTAGTGCGTGACTACCTGAAAAAGAGACTGTCGCAAGCCTCTGTCAGCCGCATTCAGATCGATCGTCCGGCCAACAATGCCCACATCACTGTTCACACCGCCCGTCCAGGCCTGGTGATCGGTAAGAAAGGCGAAGATATCGATGCATTGAGATCCGAAGTCTCTGCGATGATGGGTATTCCGGTACACATGAGTATCGAGGAAATCCGTAAGCCTGAACTTGATGCGCAGCTGGTTGGCGAGAGTATCGCTCAGCAGCTCGAGCGTCGCGTCATGTTTCGTCGGGCCATGAAGCGTGCTGTTCAGAACGCCATGCGTCTGGGCGCTGAGGGTATCAAGGTCCACATCAGTGGTCGTTTGAATGGCGCTGAAATCGCCCGTTCAGAGTGGTATCGCGAAGGTCGTGTACCGCTGCATACCCTGCGTGCTGACATTGATTATGGTTTTGCTGAAGCCAATACCACTTACGGCATCATCGGTGTCAAGGTATGGGTCTTCAAAGGTGAAGTTTTCGGTGATCGCGAGGAAGTTGAGGTTGAGACCAAGTCCGCTTCCGCACCGAGTAAGAGGTCTTAAGTCATGCTACAGCCAAAACGGACAAAATTTCGCAAACAGCACAAAGGACGCAATCGTGGCCTGGCGTTTGCCGGTAGCTCGGTCTCCTTTGGTGAGTATGGTCTGAAGTCGACTGGCCGGGGCCGTATTACTGCACGCCAGATCGAAGCCGCGCGTCGTGCGATCACCCGTCATGTAAAACGTGGTGGTAAGATCTGGATTCGCGTGTTCCCCGATAAGCCGATTACCAAGAAGCCTCTCGAAGTGCGTCAGGGTAAAGGTAAGGGTAACGTGGAGTACTGGGTTGCTCAGGTTCAGCCGGGACGCATGCTCTACGAAATCGAGGGCATTTCCGAAGAGCTGGCGCGTGAAGCATTCGCACTGGCATCTGCCAAGCTGCCTGTCGCGACTACTTTCGTGAAACGGACGGTAATGTAATGAAAGCATCTGAGATTAGAGAAAAGTCACAGCAAGAGTTGACCACTACTCTGGATGAACTCTTGAAAGAGCAGTTTAACCTGCGCATGCAACGGGGTACCGGACAGCTTGCACGTCCCTCCCGTATGAATGAAGTACGTAAAGACATCGCGCGGATCAAGACTGTGATGAATGAACAGAAGTCAGGTGACGCATCATGAGTGAGCAACAGGCATCAAACCGTACGCTGATTGGCCAGGTGGTCAGTAATGCGATGGATAAAACTATCACCGTTACCGTCGAGCGACGCGTAAAGCACCCCGTATACGGGAAGTTCATGAAGCGTTCCACCAAAGTGCACGCACATGACGAAGCGAACGAGTGTCACTCCGGTGATACCGTAATGGTAGAGCAGTGCCGTCCTCTGTCGAAGAGCAAGACCTGGCGTCTGGTGAAGGTACTGGAGCGTGCAAGCTGATCGATCAGCTTGTACCAATCGTAACTATTTGGAATTAGGGCAATACCATGATTCAGATGCAGACTAACCTAAGCGTTGCTGACAACAGCGGTGCAAAGCGGGTTCAGTGCATAAAGGTGCTCGGTGGTTCGCACCGTCGCTATGCCGGTGTTGGCGACATTGTGAAAGTCAGTGTCAAAGATGCGATCCCCAGGGGTAAAGTTAAGAAGGGCGACGTCTACAACGCCGTTGTTGTACGTACTAAGAAAGGCGTTCGTCGGCCTGATGGCTCGGTGATTCGTTTTGATTCCAATGCTGCGGTTCTGTTGAACAGCGCCCTGCAGCCCATTGGTACACGTATCTTCGGCCCGGTTACCCGTGAATTAAGGAGCGAGCGGTTTATGAAAATAATTTCGCTTGCACCTGAAGTTTTGTGAGGCAGCACTAATGGCAAGCAAAATCAGAAAAGGTGACGAGGTAATCGTCATAAGCGGCAAAGACAAGGGTAAGCGTGGTACTGTTGTCAAGATGATGGAAGACGACCGTCTGGTGGTCGAAAACGTCAACATGGCTAAAAAACACACCAAGCCAAATCCGAACCGGGGTGAACCTGGCGGTATCCTGGACAAGGAGATGCCTCTGCACATCTCCAATGTGGCTTTGTATAACCCGGCAACCGATAAGGCTGACCGTGTTGGTTTCAAAATTCTCGAAGACGGCAAAAAGGTTCGGGTGTTCAAATCCAACCAAGAAGTCGTCGATATTTGAGGCATGATGAGAGATGGCTAGGTTACAGCAATATTACAGTGAAACTGTTATCAAGGATCTGATGGACAAGTTTCAATTCGACAGCATCATGGAAGTGCCGAAAATTACCAAGATCACCCTCAATATGGGTGTTGGTGAGGCAATCGGCGATAAGAAGGTGCTGGAGCATGCGGTTGGTGACATGGAGAAGATTGCCGGTCAAAAGGCAGTCATTACCCATGCAAGAAAATCAATTGCCGGTTTTAAAGTCCGTGAGGGATGGCCGATCGGTTGTAAAGTGACTCTGCGCAGAGAGCGTATGTATGAGTTTCTTGATCGACTGATCAATATCTCGATTCCCCGTATTCGTGATTTCCGTGGTTTGAGCAACAAATCTTTTGATGGCCGCGGCAACTACTCGATGGGCGTTAAAGAACAGATTATGTTTCCTGAGATCGATTACGACAAAATCGACGCACTGCGTGGTCTGGATATCACCATCACCACCACTGCGCGTACCGATGAAGAGGGTCGTGCGCTCTTGGAAGCCTTCAAGTTTCCTTTTAAGAACTGAGTTTAATATGGCAAAGAAAAGCATGATCGCACGGGAAACCAAGCGTGCACGGACTGTCTCCAGGTTTGCAGCGAAGCGCGCTGCCCTGAAAGCTGTGATCAAAAATCCGAACAGCAGCTTTGAAGAGATCGAGCAGGCGGTAGGCAAATTGCAGAAATTGCCCCGGGATGCGAGCCCGTCACGCCGACAGAATCGCTGTCAGGTTACCGGTCGTCCCCATGGCGTCTACCGTAAATTCGGCTTATGCAGAAACAAACTGCGTGAAGCAGCAATGAGAGGTGATGTACCAGGACTTGTTAAAGCAAGCTGGTAACAGTATAATCCTGCGCCCTTACCCGAGTGCCCCGGGCATTCGGTTGTTCAATCAATAGGTATCGCGCCAAAAAGGCGGACTGACCTTAGGAGCTCATTATGAGTATGTCAGATCCCATCGCGGATATGCTCACACGCATCCGCAATGGCCAGGCAGCGAAGAAAACGACTGTCGAACTGCCTTCTTCCAAACAGAAGGTAGCCATTGCCAACCTTCTGAAAAACGAAGGCTACATCCAAGAAGTTTCCGTAAATGAGAATGGCGCCAAACCTACCCTGGTTTTGGAGCTTCGCTATTTTCAGGGTCGTCCCGTTATCGATCTCATCAAACGGATAAGCCGTCCAGGACTGCGTGTCTATAAAGGCAGAGATGAACTGCCGAAGGTACGCGCCGGCCTCGGCGTTGCGATTATCTCCACATCCAAAGGTGTGATGACAGACCGTGCGGCACGTGAACTCGGCCAGGGCGGTGAAGTCATCGCCTATGTCGCCTAAGGAGGGATGAGCAATGTCTCGAGTAGCAAAAAGCCCTATCGCATTGCCTTCAGGCACCAGCGTAAAGATGGCGGATCAGTCGATCTCCATCAAAGGTCCTAAAGGTGAAATGGCGCTCAACCTGCACCCCGATGTGGCTGTCAATGAAGAGGACAGCCAGCTGAAAATCGCTCCCAAGAGCGAGAGTAAAGCAGCCTGGGCCATGGCCGGCACTTTCCGTGCACTGGTCAACAACATGGTTCACGGTGTCAATCAGGGTTTTGAGAAAAAATTACAGCTGGTTGGTGTTGGTTATCGTGCCCAAGGTGGTGGTAAATCACTGAATCTAAACCTTGGTTTCTCCCACCCGATTGATTATCCGGTTCCTGAGGGAATCACCATCGCTACCCCGTCCCCGACTGAGATCGTGGTCAGTGGCAGCGACAAGCAACGTGTTGGTCAGGTTGCCGCTGAGATTCGCGCGTTCCGTCCACCTGAACCCTATAAGGGTAAGGGTGTCAGATACGCCGACGAATATGTGGCGCGTAAAGAAGCCAAGAAGAAATAGGTAGAACGATGGACAAGAAACAATCACGTATGCGCCGCGGGCGCCGTACCAGAGCTAAGATTCGGGAGCTGGGCGTTCATCGTCTCTCGATTCACCGTACACCTCGCCATATTTACGCTCAGGTCATCAGTCCTGACGGTTCCAGTGTGTTGGCCAGTGCCTCGACTCTGGACAAGGATGTAAAAGGTGAGATCAACGGCGAGGCCAGCGGTAACGCCAAGGCTGCCTCCGTTGTTGGCAAACTGGTCGCCGAGCGGGCAAAAACCGCCGGTATCGAAAATGTGGCCTTTGATCGTTCGGGTTTCCGTTACCACGGTCGGGTTAAGGCCCTCGCTGAAGCGGCTCGCGAAGCCGGTCTTCAATTTTAAAGGTTTAGGATTATGGCAAATTTTAATGCAAAACCTGAGGGTGATGAGTTACTTGAGAAACTCGTCAATGTTAACCGTGTAGCCAAGGTGGTCAAAGGTGGCCGTCAGTTCGGTTTCTCTGCGTTGACCGTGGTCGGTGACGGCAAGGGCCGAGTCGGTTTCGGTACCGGTAAAGCACGCGAAGTGCCGGTCGCCATCCAGAAAGCGATGGAGACAGCTCGTAAGAACATGGTCTCCGTTAAGCTCGATGGGGCTACCCTTCAGTATCCTCTGGTTGGTCGTCATGGTGCTGCCAAGGTCTTCATGCAGCCCGCATCGGAAGGTACCGGTATCATTGCCGGTGGTGCGATGCGTGCGGTATTCGAAGTGCTCGGCGTACAGAACGTACTGGCCAAGTGTATCGGCACCAACAATCCGATGAATGTGGTGCGTGCGACCATCAATGGTCTGAATGAAATGGCCGACGCTGAATCGGTTGCCCTGAAGCGGGGCAAAAGCGTCGAAGATATCCTGGGGTAAGTCATGGCTGATAAGAAGATGATGCGGGTCAAGCTGGTGCGTAGCACAAGCGGTCGCCTTGCAAGCCATCAAGCATGTGTAAGAGGTCTGGGTCTGCGTCGTATACATCACGAAGTGGATGTGGAAGACACTCCTTGCACTCGCGGTATGGTGAACAAGGTCAGTTACATGGTTAAGGTAGTGGAGGCTTAAGATGAAATTGAATACTCTCCAGCCTGCTGCGGGAAGCAAAACCACGCGTAAACGTGTCGGTCGCGGTATCGGCAGTGGATTAGGCAAAACCTGTGGACGCGGCCATAAAGGTCAGAAGTCCCGTTCCGGCGGTTTTCACAAAGTCGGTTTCGAAGGTGGTCAGATGCCACTGCAGCGCCGTCTGCCGAAGATCGGTTTCACCTCACGCGTCTCTATGGTATCCGCCCAGGTTCGTCTGGGTGAGCTGGCCAAAGTCGAAGGCGACGTTGTCGATCTGGATGCCCTGAAGAAGGCGAATTTGATCACTCGCGATATAAAGCGGGTTAAGATCTTCCTTTCCGGGGAGATCGATCGTGCAGTTACTGTGAAAGGTATCGCCCTGACCAAGGGTGCAAAGGCCGCTGTCGAAGCTGCTGGTGGTAAGGTCGAATAAATTATGGCCAACCAAGGTGCAATGATGGGTGCTCTGGGCGGTATGGGTCAGCTGACTGAATTACGTCAGCGTCTGCTGTTTGTCGCCGGTGCGTTACTGGTATTCCGAATCGGTACATTCATTCCTGTACCCGGTGTGAATCCAGTGGCATTGGCTGCCCTGTTTGAGCAGGCTCAGGGTTCGATCCTGGATATGTTCAACATGTTTTCCGGTGGCGCACTGGAACGAGCCAGTATCTTTGCACTTGGCATTATGCCCTATATCTCGGCGTCGATTATTATGCAGTTGATGTCGGCTGTGATACCGACCCTTGAGCAGCTGAAGAAAGAGGGTGAGTCCGGTCGAAGAAAGATCACTCAGTACACCCGCTACGGCACAGTGGTACTGGCAACCTTTCAGGCGGTCGGTATCTCCATTGCGCTGCAGAGCCAGACAGTCGGTGGTGAAACCATCGTGGTTCATCAGGGAATGGGCTTCGTCGTAACCGCGGCGGTATCCCTGGTAACCGGTACCATGTTTCTGATGTGGCTCGGCGAGCAGATCACTGAACGTGGCATCGGTAACGGTATCTCGATGATTATTTTTGCCGGTATCGTCGCCGGATTGCCTTCCGCTATCGGTGGTACTCTGGAACTGGCTCGTACCGGTGAGCTGAATGCGCTGACTATTCTGTTCCTGTTCGTACTGGCGATTGCGGTTACCGCATTCGTTGTCTTTGTCGAGCGTGGGCAACGCCGTATAACCATCAACTATGCCAAGCGTCAGCAGGGCCGTCGGATGCTGGCGGCGCAGAGTACTCATCTGCCACTGAAACTGAACATGGCTGGTGTAATCCCACCGATTTTCGCTTCCAGTATCATTCTCTTCCCGGCAACCCTGGGGCAGTGGTTTGGCAATACTGAGGGGACTCGCTGGATACAGGACATCTTCGCCAAGTTATCGCCTGGTGAACCTGTCTATGTCATGGCCTATGCGGCGGCGATCATCTTTTTCTGTTTTTTCTATACTGCGTTGGTCTTCAACTCACGTGACACCGCAGATAATTTGAAAAGATCCGGAGCATTTATTCCAGGGATCCGGCCTGGTGAACAGACCGCCAAATACATCGACGGCGTGATGTCCAGGCTCACCATGGCGGGTGCCATTTATATCACTCTGGTATGTCTGCTTCCCGAATTCCTGATAGTTGGTTGGAATGTGCCTTTCTACTTTGGTGGCACATCACTGCTGATTATCGTTGTGGTAGTGATGGACTTTATGGCCCAGGTACAAGCGCACCTGATGTCACACCAATACGACGGCTTGATGAAAAAAGCCAACCTGAAAGGCAGTGGTGGCGGATTGCTACGCTGATCTGACCGAATCTGAATTGGAGTCTGAAAAATGAAAGTGCGTGCATCTGTTAAAAAAATCTGCCGCAATTGTAAGATTGTTCGCCGTAATGGTGTAGTACGGGTGATCTGTAAAGAGGGTCGCCACAAGCAGCGTCAGGGTTAACCTGGCAATCAAAATAATGGGGTGACGGCTTGCTAGAGGCTGTTGCCTGAGGTATTATTGTACGTTTCCCTTCGGAATAATTCCAGGGGTTACTTTAGGAGATTAGAAAGATGGCTCGAATTGCAGGAGTCAACATTCCGGATCGAAAACATGCGGTTATCGCATTGACCTCTATCTATGGTATCGGCCGCTCTACGGCTGGCGATATCTGTAAAGAGGCTGGTATTGAGCCCAATATCAAGATCCAGGAGCTGAGTGAAGACCAGATTGAGTCCATTCGCGGCATCGTGGCCCGTTTCACAACGGAAGGCGACCTGCGACGTGAGATCTCCATGAACATCAAACGTCTGATGGACCTGGGTTGTAATCGCGGCATTCGTCATCGCCGTGGTCTGCCTCTACGTGGACAGCGTACGCGCACCAATGCCCGTACCCGCAAAGGTCCTCGTCGTCCAATCAAACGTTAATCAACTTTAAATCGAATCTGTAGGTACAGAAGATGGCAAAACCCAGCAGC
The DNA here is from genome assembly GCF_058244685.1 of Candidatus Thiodiazotropha sp. AKAK2. Lineage (NCBI taxonomy): Bacteria > Pseudomonadati > Pseudomonadota > Gammaproteobacteria > Chromatiales > Sedimenticolaceae > Candidatus Thiodiazotropha > Candidatus Thiodiazotropha sp. AKAK2. Next base: position 11,268 of record NZ_JBSYOP010000020.1, read on the forward strand.
CGTGCCAAGAAGAAGGTAAGAAAGAGCGTCACCGATGGTGTTGCGCACATTCATGCCTCTTTCAACAATACCATCATCACCATAACCGACCGTCAAGGTAATGCTCTTGCATGGGCGACAGCCGGTGGTTCAGGTTTTCGTGGTTCCAGAAAAAGCACTCCGTTCGCAGCACAGGTGGCTGCCGATCGTGTCGGTCAGATGGTTAAGGAATACGGCGTCAAGAATCTGGATGTCAACGTCAAAGGTCCCGGACCAGGCCGTGAGTCTGCCGTAAGATCCTTGAACAATGCCGGTTTCAAAATTACCAGCATCTCTGACGTGACACCGATTCCCCATAACGGTTGTCGTCCTCCTAAAAAGCGCCGCGTATAAATACTGGAGTTATTGAATCATGGCAAGGTACATCGGACCAAAATGTAAGCTGAGCCGTCGGGAAGGCACAGATCTCTTTCTCAAGAGTCGCGTGCGTTCGCTTGACTCCAAGTGCAACATGGAGAAAGTACCCGGACAAGCTGGCGACCGCCGTCGTCGCGTCTCGGATTATGGATTGCAGCTGCGTGAAAAGCAGAAAGTGCGTCGTATCTATGGCGTCATGGAGAAGCAGTTCCGTAACTACTACAAAGCAGCTGCGCAGAACAAAGGTGCAACCGGTGAAAACCTGCTGCAACTGCTTGAGACCCGTCTCGACAACATCGTCTATCGTATGGGTTTTGGTTCGACTCGTGCAGAAGCTCGTCAGTTGGTCAGTCACAAGGCAATTGAAGTTAACGGCAAGATCGTCAATGTGCCTTCCTTCAAAGTGACTGCTGAAGATGAAGTCTCCATACGTGAGAAGGCTAAAAAGCAGGTACGTATTCAGGGAGCACTCGAACTGCAGGGTCAGTATGGTTTCGTGGATTGGGTAGAAGTCGATCCTAAAGCGATGAAGGGTAAGCTGAAGCGTATCCCGGATCGTTCCGATCTTTCTGCTGAAATTAACGAACAACTGGTCGTTGAGCTCTACTCCAAGTAAGCCTTGACGAGGGAAAATATATGACCGAAAGCGTTACGGAATTCCTGAAGCCGCGTATTGTCAACGTGCAGCCGATCACAGCCACTCGCGCCAAAGTGACTCTCGAGCCACTGGAGAGAGGTTTTGGTCATACGCTCGGTAACGCCTTGCGCCGCATCCTGCTCTCATCGATGCCAGGTAGTGCGATAACAGAAGTCGAAATCGCTGATGTTTTGCACGAGTACACCACCATTGAAGGTGTGCAGGAAGATGTTCTGGATATTCTGCTCAATCTGAAGCAGGTTGCCCTGATCATGCACACCCGTGATGAAGCAACTCTGAAGCTGCAGAAAAAGGGTCCCGGTCAGGTCTTCGCCAGTGACATCGCACTTGATCACGACGTGGAAGTGGCTAACCCTGATCATGTGATCGCTACGCTGACTAAGTCAGGCGAGATCAACATGACTCTGAACGTGCATCGTGGCCGTGGCTATCACCCTGCTGCTGCCCGTCAGGGATCCGCAGGTGATGAGCGTCCGATCGGCATGTTGCAGGTTGATGCCTCATTCAGTCCGATCCGTGAAGTGGCCTACAGTGTGGAAGCCGCCCGTGTTGAGCAGAACACCGGCCTGGATCGTCTGGTGATCGAGCTGGAGACCAATGGTACGATCGATCCTGAAGAGGCGATCAGACGTTCTGCAAGTATCTTGCGTGATCAGCTCTCGGTGTTTGTCGACCTTGAAGCTGAGGCTGCAGAATCTGTGGCAGAGCCGGAAGAGCCGGCAATCGATCCGATTCTGCTGCGTCCGGTAGACGATCTGGAATTGACCGTTCGTTCTGCAAACTGCTTGAAGGCAGAGAATATTTTTCTTATCGGTGATCTGATTCAGAGAACCGAAGTGGAACTGCTCAAGACACCTAACTTGGGTAAGAAGTCACTGACTGAGATTAAGGATGTGCTCGCACGTCGTGGTCTGTCACTGGGTATGCGCCTGGAACATTGGCCACCAGAGAACATCGAGGAGCAGCTTGCCCATTGAGGCAGGCCGCTATTAACCGTTAAACAATTTTGAATTTGGGAAAGTCGACTCATGCGTCATCGCAAATCAGGACGGCAGCTAAATCGTAACAGCAGCCACAGGAATGCCATGTTCAGAAACATGGCGGTCTCTTTGATCAATCATGAGTTGATCAAAACGACTGTGCCTAAGGCAAAAGAGCTTCGTCGTGTAGCTGAGCCGCTCATCACCATGTCCAAGACAGACAACGTTGCAAAACGTCGTCTCGCCTTCTCACGCCTGCGTGATAAGTCAGCGGTAGGCAAGCTCTTCGCTGAGCTGGGCCCAAGATACCAGGAACGCCCTGGTGGCTATGTACGTATTCTGAAGTGTGGCTATCGTCCAGGTGACAAGGCGCCAATGGCCTATGTGGAGCTGGTTGACCGCCCGATCGAAGAGTCCGTTGCTGAGGAAGACGAGGTCGCTACTGAAGAGTAACGACTGAGCTACTGGCAATAGAGTTGAAAAACCCACGCTGAAAAGCGTGGGTTTTTTTGTGTCCGCTGCTTACTCAGCAGAATTAACCGCCAATCAGCGCAAAATGGCGTGAATACAACTCACATTGTGGTGACTATTTGCGTAGATTCGCGGTGATTGGAGGCTAATCTCTTAGGTCTAGCTTGAATGGCACTAACTTAAGCATTAAAACGCATTGCAACGCGTTTTATCAAAGGGTTTTGGTGGGGCATGGCCCCACCCTACACCATGAATTCAAGCGTAGGGTGAGGCCATGCCCTACCAAATAGTGCTTAAGTAAGACCATTCAGGTCTAGCCCGACTACTTCAGCTAATTTGCTTATGAGAGCTACTTTTTTATGGTCTTCATGAGGTCATTCAGATCAACAGTGCTTGTTCCAGGCTCTGATGGTTTCTCTGAATGTTGAAATATCCGATGGCCATTGATCATGCCGGATATATCGGATCCACTACCGCTGAGATCGTGGGCAAAAACCGCAAGGATATGCAGCAGACTGAACCAGGCAATGATCACATAGGTCAGGTAGTGCAGGTCCGCCATGACGATACCGAAGAGAAATTGCTGTTCATTGAGCAGTGCGTAACCACTAATCAGGCTGAGTAACAGAATAAAGAACAATCCGATATAGATGGGTCCCCAGAAGGGGTTATGGCTGAACCAGTTGGGCAGTGGTGCCTTCCCCAGGGTCAGATAGTATTTGGCAACCTGCCAGGCCTGAGACAAGCGGTGGGCATCCGGCTCGCAATCACTGATATGGTCTGTTCCTTTGCCAAACAGCAACAGATAGAGCCTGATCAGAAAGCCGGGGAGCAGAAGTGCGCCAAACAGGTAGTGAGTGTCCTGGATCGTGGCGTCCTGAGTGGTCTGAATGGAAAGGAGATAACCACTGCCGATCAGGCCCAGTGTGGAGATTCCCATCAGCCAATGGGAAATCCTGAGCCATCGGCTCCAGACGGAAACACGGGTTACGCTACTCTTTTGCATGGTTACTCCGAGCGGGACTGGGTCAATCTGATATCTTACGCTGGATGGCTACTCTAGATTGATCCTTTTGGTAAGGTTATTTGGTGGCGCTAAAGTGGGAATCGACTCATTTGAGCACGGCTTGTGCTCTGCAACATTTAACAGGCCCTAGTATGATTGGACAGAAGCCTGCTTTACATTGATAAATAACATGTTACGCCAAAGAAAGAGTAAACGGGAAAAACGTGAAGCCAGGGATCAGGCGCTGCTGCGCTATACCAAGCAGCGTCAGCGCAATCTGCTGGCCAAGCCGGGCGCCAATGACTTTATTCTGGTTCTGGACCATATGAAGGCGGGATTCAATGTGGCCAAGATATTTCGCAGTGCTGAAGCTTTTGGTGCTGCCGAGGTCCATCTGATCGATATCGGTCCATTCGATCCTTCTCCGGGTAAAGGGGCCTTCAAAAAGGTGCCGGCGAAGTTTTACGACAATTTCGAGCAGAGTTATCAGGAGCTGGTCAAGCGGGATTACAAGATCGTGGCGTTAAGCGGTGATTGTGCGCATCTGTCGACCGAATCTGTTCTGGACTGCAAGACCGCCTTCGTACTGGGGCATGAGGAGTGGGGGCACAGTTTTGAAATGAGCGACTACCCAGACATTAGCTGTCTGGCGATACCGCAGTTCGGTCAGGTTGAGAGTCTGAATGTGGCTGTCGCCGCCTCAATCATGATGTATGAATACATACGCCAATACCCCTCAAGATAAGCAGCTTGATGGATGTCTGAGGTAAGTTGTTATTATCCGGCGATTGTCAGTCGGGCAGCTCAACACTTTTCGTGGAAAGAACTGTTACGACGATGGCTGTCAGTGCAGCGAGTAATAACCAAGACATAGGTTGCCTCCTCTTTTGTCTTGAACCGGTACATTGCCGGTTGATTTATATCGTGTCGTTAAGACTAGGGTATTAAATTCGTCTGTACTGTGACTTTTAACTTATTTGTATTAAAGAAAGCTTAAAAAAGGTGAGACTTTGTTCACAAAATTTTACGCTCTAGATTCTTTCAGTGCTTATCTGGATGCGCTGGTGCCTTGCTTATATTAGGAAGATCGCAGCAAGATAGCGTGAAATGGCGTTAATTTAGTTCAAGATAGGCTCTGTTTGCCAATGAACATGATGGTAGGAGGACGTTCGGTTCCAATCTTAATTCGGGAGAGACTGGCCGTGCCAATGGAGAAGCGGTACATGGAACCCAGCGGCGCATCCAGCAGATTGGCCAAGATGGAACGAATCACCCCGGCATGGGTGATCAGCAGGATATGTTGACCCGAATTCTCTCTCACCGCCTGGTTGTAGGCCTGGACGACCCTTTGGCTGAAGCTTTCCAATGGCTCGGCGTTCTGCGGGCGATGCCCTATGGGGTCGTGATAAAATCGCTTCATCTGATGTGGGTCCTGGGCGCGCAGCTGATCCCCGGAAAAGCCCTCCCAGTGACCAAATCCCACCTCCTTGAGTCGGTCGTCATATGAGAGAGTAATGTCCATTTGATCGCTGAGTTCAGCTGCAAATGCGGCGCAGCGTATGAGCGGTGAGCTGATGATGGTCTGCCATGGCCGCTGCCCGGATACCGCATCACGCATCTCCTGCCAGCCGGTGTCACTCAGAGGGTCATCGATCTGACCCCGATAGCGTCTACCCCCGACGGGTTCACCGTGACGTAACAGATCAATGGTGGTTGTCTCACTCATCGGCGGTAAACAGGCAATCAGATCAGGCCGGTAAAGGTGAGAAAGGCGAGGATCACCAGAAAAACGATCAGGCTTCTCCAGATCAAAGCCATGGCGGCTTTCGGCAGGTAGGTGTAGAGATGGGCTCCGGCGTAGGCTTCATCCAGCAGCGTGGTCAGACGCATGGCGCCGCTTCCGGTGCAGATCAGGGTGCCAGCGTTACTGTCGCTGAATTCACTCTGCCGGCTCTCCTGGTAGCTTCTCCAGCCATACAACGCATCCTCAAAACTGCCGGCGATGGCATAGCAAAAGGCGGTGATTCTGGCAGGTAGCCAGTCCAGGATGATGACCAATTGCCTGGTGTTGAGTTTGAAATCGATATCCTGTGCGGCCTGGTCCGATTGAGGCATCCATGTCGCCAGTCGATAGAGCATGGCGCCGAGCGGGCCGAGTAGGATGAACCAGAAAAGCACCGCCACCGTTCTGCGGTTTGCTTGTTGCAGCGCCGCTTCAGCAACAGCCTGTGAGCGGGCAGGCTCGCTGGTGGGTGGCTCATCTTCGATGATCTCCCGGGCGATCTGCCTCGCTTCACCGTCATCGGCTTCAGCCGTCTCGACATACTGGTTGATCTGGCTGTCCAGATCCTGTGGTCCCAGGGCGTAGAGCAATACCCCGATGGATAACAGCAGGCTGGGCAGACCCAGCAAACTGTCGGCAAACAGATGTTGCAGCGCTGCGATTGCCAGCAGGGGTGGGAGCAGCAGCAACAGCAGGCCTATGATGCCCTGCTGCATCCATTCAGGCAGGTTTTGCTGTTGGTGCCACTGACAATATCTGGTGAACCAGCGATTGCTTCTCAGGTGGCTGTGCTCAAGTAAAAATCGCTCTGCTATCAGGCAGATAAGAATGATCGTCAAGGTCATCGCGAAAGTTTCACCGAATCAGCCGCAAGTTTCAACCTGGAATCCGCAGTTGGGCAGGGTGAAGTGTGCGCTTGTGGGAGGGCAGGGCAAGGCGCAACGACGCGCAATAGCCCGCTATTGCAAGGCGTTGCAACGCCGCTATGAGCCGCCACAAGCGTGCAATTTGCCCTGTAGCGTGACTCACCCAGCGAGGGATGCCCTTTATCGAACACTTTTTTCATCTCATTCAACAGCTTAGTAACAGAATGGAGCGGTCACCCGCAGAATCTAGGTTCAAGTTATCCCTGGCGGTTCATCTCGGTGTCATTGATGGTTGTCTGCACCGATCTGCAGAGATGGCCCGCATTTTTTATTCAGCATGGAATATCCGTACTTTCACTCAAGAATGCAATAAGCGGAAGTACTTTTGCCAATCGAACATCGGACCGGGATCGGTCTTACGTCCAGGGGCAATTGTCGCGTGACTGGTGATCCGCTCCTGAGTGATGTTCGGATAGATTGCCATGATCTGTCGGGTCGCCTTCACCAGGCTGGCGTATTGGGCATCCGTGAAGGCTTGCTCATCACTGCCTTCCAGTTCGATACCGATGGAGAAGTCGTTGCAGCATTCGCGCCCGCAATAGTTGGATTTGCCGGCATGCCAGGCCCGATGGTGCAGGGGGACGTATTGCACCTGGGAACCGTCCCGTCGGATCAGCAGATGGCAGGATACTTTGAGACTGCTGATTTCCTGGAAGTACGGATGGGCATCCGCATCCAGGCGGTTCATGAACAGATCATCAATCCAATCACCGCCGAACTCCCCCGGTGGGAGACTGATGCTGTGGATCACCAGCAGGTCAATGTCGCAATCGGCGGGGCGCTGATCCTGGTTTGCGGAGTTATGGAACAGAGCGCCGTCGAGTAGGCCGGTCTGTTTGGGCTTCAAGATTTATCCGCAGCAGACGGAAAACCTTTCAGAACCATATCGGTATAACTGACGATACCGATCACTTCGCCATCCTCCACCACCGGCGCCCGGTTGAGTTCAAAGCGGCCAAACAGTCTGGCGCAGTAGCGGATATCCATGTCAGCAGCCACCGTGAAGGCAGGTTTGCTCATGATCTCGTAGATATTCACCCGTTCCGGAGCCCGGTCTTTTGCCAATACCTGTCGTGCGATATCCGATAGGGTGACGATACCGAATTCATCGTTTTGATCGCGCTTCTTCACGATCAGTGACTTGGTTTCCACGTGGCTCATCTTCTCCAGGGCACTTTCAACGGTATCCATCCCTTCAACCAAATCAAAATCATTTTTCATTACGTCTCGGACTCGGACTAGTTTACGATCGGTCATAATTCCTCCTCGACCACTTGTGAAAGTGAAGCTATCTGATGACTGACACCGACAGCATCCTCGATGTCGATCTGAAAGGCGATGCCACTGCCTGACTGGTTATCAAATTCTCCGGCCTCGGAGATCTTTTCCAGAATCGTCCGGCTCAGATGCTCCTCCACCAGCAGCAGTAGAACATCCCGTTGGGTATCCAGGGTCAGGCCGAGGAAGGTTTTCGACTGCTCGATACCTTCACCCCGTGCATGGTTGATGACGGTTGAACCTGTGGCTCCGGCGGAGCGCGCAGCCTCAAGCACTTTTTCCGTGGTGCTGTCTTCTACCAGGGCGATGATGAGTTTGAAGTGCATCTCAATACCTCGTGTGAATCATTAACGACTGCGCCACTCACTGAGCTGGGCGTAAGCCATAACGGACATGATGGGAAACAGACTGGCAAAGGCGATCAGACCAAAGCCGTCAATCAGTGGATTACGTCCAGGTATGTTACTGGACAGGCCAATACCGAGAGCAGCGACCAAAGGAACGGTCACTGTGGAGGTGGTTACGCCACCGGAATCGTATGCCAGGGCGATGATGGTACGGGGGGCGACCATGGTTTGAAAAATCACCACCACATAGCCGGCGATGATGTACCAGTGCAGGGGTGTACCGGTGATGATCCGATAACTGCCGAGGGAAATGCCGATCGCGACCCCGATGGCCACGGCAATCCTCAAGCCCCATTGACTGATCGCCCCGGCGGATACCTGGTTGGCCTTGATTGCAACAGCAATCAGGGAAGGCTCCGCAATGGTGGTGGAAAAGCCGATACTGGCGGCAAACAGATAGACCCAGAAGTAGTGATGCCACTGAACAGTCTCTCCGGTAGTCGGGACATTCAGCAGCTCAGGTGAGGTGAGCTGGCTTGCCATCAGTTCACCCAAGGGGAAGAGGGCAAGATCAAGACCCTCAAGAAACAGCGCCAGGCCGAATAGCACCATCAAGAATCCAACACCTATCTCCTTGGCATTTTTCAGTGGCCTGCGTAGTACGAAGATCTGGAAGCCGAACAGGATCGCGGCAATCGGCAGGATGTCCAGCACAGTGCCTACCAGGATATTAAGAAAGTGGATGATACCTTCAGTCATAACATGATTCCGTAGAACATGACGAATATCATTGGTGTCAGGGAGGCAAATGCAATCAGACCGAACCCATCCGTCATCGGATTGCGCCCTTTGATACTGGAGGCCAGGCCCACCCCGAGTGCTGTCACCAGGGGAACGGTCACGGTGGATGTTGTGACACCCCCTGAGTCATAGGCGATACCGATGATCTCTTTGGGTGCAAAGGCGGTCATGATCACGACACCGATATAGCCGCCGATGATCAGATACTGCACCGGCCAGCCTTTGACGATCCTCAGGACACCCAGCACGATGGCGAATCCTACCGAAAGGGCCACGGTATAGCGGAGTCCCTGGGCATATTCGTGCATGGCCTCTATGGAATCATCGATCATGCCACCGTTTGCCGCAATTTTTGCCGCCTCCTCAGCAATCTTGATCAGCGCGGGTTCGGCCACTGTGGTGCCGAATCCAAGCGCAAAGGCAAATAACAGGAGCCAGCTGAGACTGCCTTTGCGGGCAAAGTTCCAGGCCATCGTCTCACCGAGGGGGAAGAGACCCAGGTTCAGGCCTTCGATGAACAAGCTCAGACCAAAAAGCACCAGAATCGTACCGATCAGCAGAGAACCCAGGTTGGGAATCGGTTGTTGCAGGACCACCATCTGGAAAAAAGCAATCACGATGAAGATCGGCAGAAGATCTCGAAAGCTGCTGAGAAGTGATGCGAATAGGCGCCGGATTGTATTCATTTCATTCGGGCCGGTTACTGTGAACAGTTGGTTGTTTTTGTTTGATGACTGGTGATAGACCCAGTTCTCCGATAACGAACCATACAATAGTTTGAGTTGAGCATCTATTACATTAGGGTCTGTTGACAAGAATCCGACCGGCCCTGCTGGAACTTCTGCTTAATGTGCGAAGCGTCGATCGACACTGATGGGTGTCTGTAGAGGCGATTGAGTGATTGCAAGGTCTGGTTGTGGGGCGGTGACAGATTCTCGGATAGGGGTTAACTTCCTGAATTTTGGAAAATTTGCTCCATAAGTGGGTAAATGATGGAATTAGTTTCCCAAAATCTTGCTTTATTGATCAATTACCTACACAGAGCTTCAGTCTGTATTATCTTTGCCGATATGTAGAAACTATTGATTGGACAGGCACTTGGTGCTAGTTTTTGAATAGTGTATCCAATGATGATGCAGAATGGCCCCAAAATGAGCATGGTTCTTTTGTGAGGCTATTCTCAGACGCTTATCTTTTACTGTCATAGCCTCTTAATAGGTGCAGACTAAAGGGAACTTGTAAGCATTTGCTTGGGTATGTGTGGGTTTTTTCAAGTGATTTTAGATGCAAAGGCAAGACAACATTATTACATTCGGCTCTGCTGTGCCTCATCAGAAAAATATTTCGCTGAATGCTAACGGGCGAAGGATTTCGTCTGAGTGCCGTAATCTGGTCATCAAGGCCATTCCCAAGTTAATGAATGATTTGTTCGAGAATCTGGACGATTCTCTCTATGAAATGGCGAACAAATCGGATAATAACGCACTGCAGAATGTCTACTTCGATTCCATGAGAGAGCTGCGCAAACAGCGCGCAGGGATCGATCGCGCCTTCACCCAGGAATTGCTCAGCATCTACGATCGCTATTGGCAGACCGGTGAGATTCATATCAATCAGCCAACCCTGGACGAATTGAGCCGGGACTCAGAGATGTCGCTGGTGGAAAATGACGATCTCGAAGAGTCTCTGGCAATAACCAATATGGTCAGCAAATCGGAAAGTCGGTTTACCCGGGAACTCTATGCCATGGGGCAGCGATTCGCATATGTCATGGGTGGTGGCAATATCAATGAGCAGATCGCCCAGCGATCTCCGCTGGAACCGGGTGTTGTCTGCAACGCATTTCAGTTTGCCATGTCGAGTGTGCCGGTTGAGCTGCCGGTCAAGCTGGTCGTTTACAAACTCTTTGACCGTCACGTGATGCACTATATCGGTGGTCTGTATGATGAAGTCAATCTGTTGCTGGGCCGCGCCGGTGTGATACCCAAGTTGACGCCGAAAGTGCGTCGCAATCCGATTGCTCCCAGCATGCGGGGTGATGCGGGTGAGAGCTACCTGGCCAGTGACTCATCCTATGTTTCAACCTCTCCGCCTTCCGCCTACCCTGAGAGTCAGATGACATCGACCGGCAGTGAAGTGCAGGCGGAGGTGTTTGCCACACTGCAGCAGTTACTGGGCACGCGTCGTGCCGGCAGCGGAAGCAGTATGCTGACGTCCAGCCTGATGCTGACGACGCCGAACGGCAATATCCCGGTGGTGGATACCGGCGAGTTGCTCGGTGCCCTTTCAGCGATCCAGCAGTCCAATGTGGTGATGTTGCCGCAAGGTAAGCGGATCGATCGAAGCCTGACTCCGGAAGAGATGCGGACCCGTCTGGTAACGGATCTGAAGATCGCAAAGGATGGGCAGCTGACCCGCTCCCTGGGCGATGCGGATAACGATACCATTGATGTTATCTCCATGCTGTTTGAGTTCATCCTTGATGACTACAGCCTGCCTGATGCGATGAAAGCCTTGATCAGCCGCCTGCAGATACCGATGCTGAAAGTGGCAATCATCGACAAAAGCTTCTTCAGTGAGAAGGTGCATCCGGCGAGGAGATTGTTGAACTCCCTGGCCCAGGCGGCGGTAGGCTGGAATGATACCGGTGACCGGGTCAACGACACCCTCTACACCAAGATCGAATCGACCATCAAACGGATCCTGAATGAGTTTCATGATGATCCGGAGCTGTTCGCCGAACTGGATAATGAGTTCTCCAAGTGGTGGGAGAAGGAGCAGCGTGGCGCACAGATCGCTGAAAAGCGCACCAACCAGATCACCCGGGGCAAGGAGCAGCTGAAGTCTGCCAAGCGGATCGTCTCCGAAGAACTCAATACGCGGTTACGTACCCAGAAGCTGGTACCACAAGCGGTGATGTCGATCCTGGAAGATGGCTGGAAGGATGCATTGCTGCTGATCTATCTGCGCGAAGGTGATCAGAGTCAGGACTGGACCGATGCGCTGGAGATCGTCGATCGGTTGTTGTGGAGTGTGCAGCCGAAGTCCGAGTATGGTGAACGCCAGCAACTGCTGCGTGGGATACCGGAACTGCTGCGCAATGTACGGGAGCGTCTGAATAGCATCTCCTTTGATCAGCACAAGATGGCCCGCCTGTTCAAAGAGTTACAGAATTGCCATATCCAGGTGCTGCGGGGCGGTGATGGCAGTCAGATGAACACCACCGGAACCCAGCCTGTCAGTCAATATGAGATTCACTTCCCGGACAGTCAGCTGACCTCCGATGACAACAGCCAGTTGATGGAGATGGCGGATGAAGCGATCTCCGACAGTGATGAATTTTCAAAGATGGCTACTGAACTCGAACCGGGTATGTGGCTGGAGATGGCGGATGGGCCCACTAAAGTTCGTGTCAAACTCTCCTGGAAGAGTAAAGTCACGGATACCTATATCTTTGTTAACCGCAAGGGTATGAAAGCTATGGAACTGACATCGGCCGGTGTGGCCAAGCAGTTGCGTGAAGGCAAAGCCAAAACGGTTGAAGTCTCATCCACACCGATCATGGATCGAGCGCTCGATGCCATGCTCAGCGCGCTGAAGAATACCGACGCTTCATCCGCTTCAGCCTGAAGCGGTAATCATTCTGATGATCGTTAGATCGACTGCACTCGGCAGGCGGGCATGCTCTGGCTGAAAGTAATATAATGTGGCCTGCCAAACCGGGGCGATTGGTAACAACAAGCCCTGGTTAAGATTAGCTAAACAATGAGAGAGAACAATGAGTGAAAAGATCACCGATTCCGGATTGAAAATTGAAGACTTAGTTGAGGGTGACGGCCAGCTTGCAGAGTCTGGTCAACGTGTCTCTGTACACTATACCGGCTGGTTGCTGGATGGGGATAAGTTCGACTCCTCAGTCGATCGGAATCAGCCGTTTGATTTCGCCTTGGGCAAAGGCATGGTGATCCGTGGTTGGGATGAAGGGGTTGCCGGTATGAAGGTAGGCGGTAAGCGCAGGCTGACCATCCCTCCTCAGTTGGGTTACGGCGCGCAAGGTGCCGGTGGCGTGATTCCGCCCAATGCAACGCTGGTATTTGATGTGGAACTGCTTGCCATATCCGGATGAATCTACACAGCAATCACTTTCTGATCAGCGGTCAGGTCAGTCAGGCACTGGCCGAGGATCTGGGCAGTGGTGACCTGACTGCCGCTCTGTTGCCAGCAGACGCCGTCACCCAGGCGCAGATCATCAGCCGGGAACAGGCTGTGATATGCGGGATTCCCTGGGTAAATGAAGTTTACCGGCAACTGGATCCGGCTATCGGGCTGGAGTGGTTGGTTGAAGATGGTGAGATGGTCACTGAGAATCAGCCGCTGTGCCGGCTCAGCGGAAACACCAGGGCATTGCTGAGTGGTGAACGTTGCGCTCTGAACTATCTGCAAAGCCTGTCAGGAACCGCTACCCTCGCCAGAAGTTATGCAGAAGCGGTATCCGGCATAGATGTGCGGATCCTGGATACGCGCAAGACGGTGCCGGGTCTGCGCCTGCAGCAGAAGTATGCTGTCCGCTGTGGTGGTTGTCATAACCACCGGGTGGGGCTGTATGATGCCGTGTTGATCAAAGAGAATCATATCCGGGCTGCCGGATCGATTGATGCTGCTTTGGCCAGATCCAGGGAGCTGGTGCCGGATGGGGTATCTGTCGAGATCGAAGTGGAAACGCTGGATGAGTTGCAACAGGCTCTCAATGCGGGCGTTCAGCGGGTGTTGCTGGACAATTTTACGTCCGAACATTTGCGTGAAGCGGTAAAGCTGGCTGCTGGGCGCGCCAGGCTGGAGGCCTCCGGTGGTATCAATTTAGCTACGATAAGAGAGATTGCCAAAACCGGAATCGATGATATCTCGATTGGCGCTCTGACCAAGGACATCCGTGCTATCGATCTGTCGATGTTGTTTGAGGAGTAGTCTCTGGCAATGGAAGAGGCGAGCGCCTGTTAACAGGAATCCAACGGGCGATGAGCCTGGTCTGGTTGTTCCAAATGAGCGACAAGCAACGCCGAGTGGCGCTTTTTCAGGCGTAATCCCCCATATTAGTCTTTAAAGAGGGAGCTGGATCTGTTTTATACACCCAGCAGGGCGTATTGGATTCGTGTGAACAGGGCTTGGTGGGGGGTCAGACCTTTTCGTCAATCAGGGTGCCGAGGGTTTCGTCAGCCGCCTTTAAGGTTTTCACCTGGGCCTTGACCAGATTGGCCTGCTGCTGCATTTCCACCATGGAGCGGGAGAGGTCCTTGGGATTCGATTGTTGAACCTGATTGGCACTGGCAATATCAGAGGCCACACGGCGCATTCCTTGAAGGCCTTTGTGGATGCCTTGCAGTGCTGATCCAGTGATTGAATTGATGCCCATAACTACAGCAAACCCTAACAATTTCGGTATTCCCTACCTGCTTAGTTGGCAGTTTTTTACAATTCTTTAATAGTTTCATTCTCAAGCGTGACCGATACCCCCAAGTTTATGAATTCACTTCCTTTATGGGGCTGTTTAATACCTTCGGCGAGCAATCAGCTGCACTTGCGGATTGGCGCAAATTCCCATTTGGTGGTGGCCCACTAGGGTGTCATTGTCTGAGTTGGCTGGAATTCGGAATAGCCATGGAGAAGGAGGCTGCACGAATTTCTGGCTTGCCCAAAAGAGGGTATAACACCACGGTGCTCCGCCATCTTTCTCTGATACTGCTTGACACAGACCTCACTGCTGGGGGATTCGATAAGATGTTGTTAGATGCCATACAATATGCATAACTGGCCCAGTAAGGCCGCTGTACTGATTGGCAGATTCCGCTGAAAAAGCCGGGCAGGCGTACCTCGCAGCCCTAATCTCAATCCTGTGGGAGGGAAGGTGGTACGCCTTTTCAGCTGAGGCGTTGATGGGATACGCTGAGATGGAAGGGAGGCAAGCTCCCTCATTAACGGCCTATGTGGGAGGGTGCCTAGACGCAACCGGTAGGTTTGGGCAATCCACCATATTTGGTAATCGGTTTCATCGGTCCTGTCAGCCAGAGTTGGAACATTGCTTTCTTGTCTTCACCCAGGTATTTGGAGAACTTGCGGATCGGTGGGACAACATTGAATTCGTTGAAATATTCTCTGGCTTTCAGGATCTGCTGCCACTTCTCGTCGGTCATTTCAAACTCATCTTCCTGTGCCATCGCCTTGGCAATTTCAGGTGTCCAAGCATTCATATCGGTGAGATAGCCGTCCCCATCTCGTTCTGGAATTTGGGTGTTCATCTGTCCTGCTCCTATTACCAAGTGAAAAGGTAGGTTATTACTTGGTAGGGAGTTTAAAGGTAATCAGGCTTATTTATCTACCCCAAACTTTTTGCGGATTTGTCTATCTTGAGGAGTGCCAAGCAAGATGAAATCCCATGATAGCCTGGCGGTGTGCTGTGTGGCTTGTCAGCCAGATTCGATCATCTGCAGGAAATCGTCCACACGCTCGCAAGCCTGGTGAGCGTGTACGCGCTGTAAGTTATCCCCATCCCTGATATCCAGCCCCATGGGATCCGCACCAACGGCTTCGACCCCAGCCGGGTTGCTCGGGAATCCCTGTTTTCCAAGATATTGAATCAATAATCGGTTGTTATGAGCGTTCAACTGATAGAGTGCCTCTGCCTCATCCGAGGTCGAAAAGGGACAGGTTGGTTCGATTCGGCTGCCGTCGAACCAGCGCGCCGAGCCGAATCCGCCAATAAAGTAGTATTGCTCCACACTCAGTTTATAAAAGTTGAAATTGAGTTCCTTGTGGTATCGGCGGGCCGTGGGGTAGTAACGGAAATAGCGCTCTGATGCGGCGGTGGAGTTGAGTGGTTCCGCCTTGGTCAGGCAGGTCAGTCGCGCCAGTTGCTGCACATCGCCGTTTCCACTTTCACTGAGTGTCATAGAGCAGCGAGGATCGCTCTCCAGGTTTCTGGTATGTTGCGCCAGATGGGAGATCAGCAGCAGCATGTTACCTTTTTGGTCTCTGCAGGTCGGCAGCAGCGAACCGAAAGGATAGCCTGGGAATTTAATCGAGTGGGTGGACAGTAGTCCGCTAAAGCTCTCATTCCAGAGTCGGTTGATACTCTGCAGCAGATCTTCTGATGATGTTTCGTTGTTCATCTTATTCTCGTTTTCTTCGCTGCAATCCATTGACTGATTTGTATCCTGCGTAAACCGGGAATCCCGGATTAAAACAACCGGGGCGGTTTACCTTGGTTTTCTGATTGGCCCGGTTTTTCCAGTAATCAGTAAGAACAGGGCTCACCCTTTAAGTTGGAATTGAAAAAATAGGGAGCTGGGTGGTTATCCGTTCAGGTGTTTACCTCTCCGATATGTTTCCGGATAGAATCTGGTTTGCTCGCCATGCGATTCGCCTTGCCACTTCTGATATCCATTTTTATTGCGCTGTAGATGCGATTGCAGCCTGCTGCGCTGAGTTGTTGTGTGGCGCTTTCCACGATACCCAGGGCCTGACTGACATTGTCGGTTTCGATCAGGGTACCCATTGCGGTCAACTGGTAGCTGACACCGCTCTCCCTGATCATTTCAATGACCTTACTGACTTCCCGGCTGACGCTCTCCCCTTGGTCGAGAGGGAAAATACTAAATTCGAGTAATACTGACATAAGCCAACCCTGCTGCCTAAGTGTTAACAGGCCCTAACAGGCCCTAACAGGCCCTAACAGGCCCTAACAGGCCCTAACAGGCCCTAATTCAATTCATCTTAGTTTATGAACCTGGCGACCGACTCATTTACTTTCAGCCACTCTGTGTGTCTCTGCAGTGAGTGCTCCAAAAAACAGTGCAGGCTTGCCCGCCACAGCCTCTCTTCAATATAGTCACAATGCTAGGGGCTTCAAGCATGCCCTGAGAGTGGGCTCTATGGTAACCAGGTCAATAATATACATACAAAAAGTAGCTTATTTCAGTCATTGTATGTGAATTTCCGCTATCCCCTAACCAATCTCTTCGCCCGCTGCAACCGGGTGTCTGCCTGAGATTGATCTTAAGCAGGAACCAAGTCGTAGCTTTTTAAGATTGCCTATTGATTTGGCAGGCTGAAAGAGAGAGGTTATGAATCCACCCCGCAGTTAATCGCCTGGCAACCAGAAATCTTGTTTCCTGGGTATAAAGAGAGCTTTGTGCAAGGTTTGCCACTGCGGCAGGAATTGTTCCCAAGCAGAAGTTCCCTGGTTAAGCCGGTATGAGGATCGCAGGTTTGGTTGTTTCAGCGTGAGTTTACAAATCTTAACAGCCGGCAGCTTTATTCGAAATGAGTGATTGCATAAGCTGCTTCATCAAGAGCGTTTTCAGTTTACAGAAGACGGTAGCTTCTCAATGCTTTGGAAAAACCAGTTATTCTCATGGGAAATCCACAGCCGATTATTTGTTAACAAATAGAGGCTGAAGGGGTGGGGTGGTCAACATTCCTGTCATTCATATCGATTTGATCTAACAACGAAAACAGTTTGGGAGAGAAAAAATGGATATCTCATTAGATACATTACTGAATACTTATGTCATTCCCTGGGGTACGAAAATCATTATGGCGGCGCTGGTGTTTATCATCGGCCGCTGGATTGCCAAGGCATTGACAAAGACCATGCAGAAGCTGATGACCAAAAGCAATGTCGATCCGATGTTGGTCAGCTTTCTGGGGAATATCGTCAATGGGGCACTGCTGGCGGTTGTGGTGCTGGCGGCGTTGGAGCAGTTGGGTGTCAATACCACCTCCGCACTGGCCATTCTCGGTGCTGCCGGCCTCGCGGTTGGTCTGGCTCTGAAAGATTCGCTTGCCAGTTTCGCCGCGGGCGTGATGCTGATCATCTTCCGTCCATTCAAACTGGGTGATTTTGTTGAGGCTGGTGGTGTTTCCGGAGTGGTTGAGGATATCCGCATCTTTCACAGTGTGCTGAAGACCGGTGACAACCGGGAGATCACCATGCCCAATGCGCAGATCTACAGCGGCACCATCATCAACTATTCCGCCCGTGAAACCCGTCGCATCGATCTGGTGATCGGGATTGGTTATGAAGACAACATTAAACAGGCCCGCGATCTGTTAACGCAGATTCTAACGGCTGATGAAACGGTTCTCACAGACCCCGCACCAACCATCATGCTGTTGGAGTTGGGTGAGAGCAGTGTTGATTTCGCAGTTCGACCCTGGGTTAAAAGTGGGGACTACTGGACTACCAGGGCAGCGTTACTGGAAGCCATAAAAACTCGTTTTGACCAGGAAGGTATCAGTATCCCCTATCCACAAAGGGATCTTCACATGATTCAGAAGAGCGCTGCCTGATATGCAGTGCTCAGTTCAGCACGGATGAATCACATAAAGAGGAACATTCTATGAAGACTAGTGTGAATCGTACTCTGATTTTGGCAATGGCTGGCTTGCTGTTTAGCGCCTCACTGCATGCCGAGAAGGGGTTGGCTTACAATCCGACTGGTAGTGTCTGGCGGACCGGATCAGGTGAGTGCTGGACAACATCCTATCGGGATAAAGCAACCCAGGAGAGTGGCTGTTTCGGCGAGCCGGTGGTTGCGGTCAAAGAGGATCAAACCGAAGCAGACAGTGATGGCGACGGTGTGGTTGATTCACAGGATAAGTGTCCAAACAGTGCCGCCGGGACAAAGGTTGGTGCCGATGGATGTCCTCTGGATAGTGATGGTGACGGTGTCATCGATGCTGAGGATAAATGTCCCGATACAGCACAGGGTCTCCAGGTTGATGCCATGGGCTGTGAAGTGGACAGTGATGGCGATGGTGTTGCTGATAGTCAGGATAGCTGTCCGAACACCCCGCCGGGTGCAACGGTCACCGCAGATGGGTGTGCTGTAAAAATCGTATTACAGAACATACAGTTCGAGCTAAACAGTCACCAGATCAGCGGAGCGTACAGCCAAGTCATCGAAAAGGTGGCTGCTTCGTTGAAGTCCCGTAGTGATATCAAGGCATTAACGGTGGTTGGCCATACCGATTCCTTAGGTAGTGCGACTTACAATCAGTCTCTATCGGAAAAACGTGCGCAAGCGGTTGCCGATGCCTTGGTTGCGCAGGGGGTAGATCAGGGAATGATGACGGTCAAGGGGATGGGGGAGAACTCTCCTGTTGCTGATAACAAGAGTGCCGACGGAAGAATGGAGAACCGTCGGGTTGAGTTAAAACTGGCCAACTGATCCGGCTGGCAAGATGAGGCCCTGATGGTACAACGCTCTGTATCACGGGGCCTTTCGTCATGGCTGAGTATAATCTTTTGCCAGATTGAAGGTAAAAAGTAACGATAGGGAAAGTATTAAACTATTCGCTGGCCGTAAGGCTGGATCCATGTCTGAGTGCTGATTTGTTGTTTCATTGAATAGGAATAGCGAATAATATGACAGAACGGTTTAATGTTGGTTAAAGTTTGGACGACTTGTATGGGGCTGTAGATTTAGGATATGGCAGCATCAGGGTGTTTCCCAACGCCTATAGTCGTTTCGTGATACGTCAGAGGGTCTCGTCGGCGTATTGCCTGAGTGGGAGTAGCTTATGCGAATAGCCTATTTGGAAGACGACAAAGTGCAATCGGGTGTTATGAAGGAGTGGCTGGAGGCTGAAGGATATGTCTGCCGCGTATTCGATAATGCGGACGCTTTTATGCGTGAACTGCGCCATGAAACATACGATTTATTGATTATGGATTGGGAGTTGCCCGGCAAGAGTGGTGTCGAGGTGCTTTCATGGGTCAGAGGAGAGCGGGAGTGGGATCTTCCGGTTTTTTTCATCACTCACAGGGATGGTGAACAGGATATCATCGAGGCCCTCGACAAAGGCGCCGATGACTATCTGGCCAAGCCGGTAAACCGTGAAGTCATGCTGGCAAGAATCAAGGCCCTGGTCAGACGACACAGCGGGCGACGGGATCTTATTCGGATTTCCAATTTTACTCTGAATAAAGAGAATAAAACCCTTACGTTGAAGGATGTGCCGATTGAGATGACTGAAAAGGAATTTCAGCTGGCATGGATGCTGTTTACCAATATCGGGCGACTGCTTTCCAGAGATCATCTGTTAGAGAGTATTTGGGGCTTCGGTCCAGGGTTGATGACTCGTACAGTCGATACCCATATCAGTCGTTTACGTAGAAAGTTGGGATTGACCCCGGAAAACGGCTGGCGATTGAAAGCGGTCTATCATCAGGGATATCGACTCGAGCAGCTCGAAGACGAAGGGTGAATGGTTGTTGGTTTAGTTACCCGGATAAAGACAGTACCTACGCTGATCGGCATGGTATTGTAATTTGATATGGTTAATGTCATTCGAGCTACAATACTGCTTCTCTTGCTGTTATCCACACTCTCCACCAAGGCCTGGTCGGAGGACTGGATATACAAGTTGCACGAAGGTGAGAACCTGACCCTGGTCAAGGAGCGTTTTCTCAAGCCTGAATTCAGCGCCTGGCAGTTGCAGGTTTACAACAGCATTGAGAAGGATAGGGAGATTCCGGTTGGCACCGAGGTCCGTGTGCCCATCGACTGGATGAGGGACCAGCTCGCTGGTGTCGAGGTCGTCTATGTCTACGGTAGTGTGTTTGTCATCCGCCGTGGGAATGCGGTGGAAAATGAGGCCCTGAAGGGCGATATTCTTAAAGCTGGAGATCGCATCAAAACGGCTGAAAGGTCTGCCGCTTCCCTGCGCTTTGCAGATCAATCCGTGTTGCTTGTCGGTGAGTCCAGTGAGGTCGTCTTCGATGCGCTCTCTTCCTATCAGGGAATTGGTATGCTGGATACCCGCATCCGATTACAACGGGGTCGGGTGGAAAACCGTATTACCCCGTTCTCAAGACCGAAATCCCGCTATGAAATACACACTCCAGCGGCGGTGACTGTGGTAAGAGGTACGGATTTCAGGGTTTCATCGGATCTGGCCGATGATGTGACACGGAGTGAGGTCACCGAGGGTGAGGTTCAAGTGACTGCACAAGGAACATCTGTGTTTGTTACGCGGGGTGAGGGGACCCGGGTGGTATCCGGAGAGCCACCGGCCGAACCGCGCAGACTGCTGCCGGCACCGGACATGACTGAATTGAATCTTACCCGGATTGATGACGGCCTGTTGTTGGAGTGGCCCGGGTTATCGGACGCTGTCAGCTATCGCTATCAGTTGAAGGATAGGGATCAGGTGCTGGTTGCGATCGGTATCAGCCAGACTCCCCATGTTGAGATACCCCCACAACCTGCGGGTGAGTACCATCTGTTGCTGCGTGGTATCGATGAGCTGGGATTGGAAGGCATGGAGGGAGAGACTCTCTTTCAGCTGGATTTACAGCCAGCGGTGGAGATAAAACCATCATCAGCACCAGTCGCTGCCACGCAGTTGATGCCACCAAAGTTTTTTCCGCATGGTATGTGGTTTCAATGGCGCGCTGCGGCGGATGCCTGGGGGTATAGATTTCTATTTGCCCGGGATCCGGGATTGAGCGATCTGCTTTTCGAACGGCTCTCTTTCGATACCGGCTTTGAAATGGGTTACCCTGGACCTGGGCGGTACTTTGTCGCGGTTGAGGCCTTGGCGGAAAACGATACAGAGAATAAGCGGTTATCAAATATCTATGTCATAGACATACCAGTCAGGTAGTGAGCGATATCAAGGGATTTGGACAAACGCCGGTAACATTTTACTTGATGATTAACCTCGTCATGATTGGATAGAACGAATTTTTGATGAAGGATTCGTTCTATCTTTTAAGCAACCGGCGGCGAAATGCTTTTCACCTATTACTATGCAGATCACAGCGAACAGATCATTGGAACAGCGGGCCCATCGGGGCTTGCCTGAGCCGTTCAGAAGTGCCCTGATACTGGCGCTGTTTACCACTCTGTTTGCCGCCAGTGGTTGGTTGCATCGTTGGGATCTGTTGCTTTATGACTTGCAAATGGGGGTGAAAACCGTTGCCCCGTCCGATGACATTGTCATTGTTGCGATCGATGAAAAGAGCCTGAGGGCACTGGGCAGATGGCCTTGGTCAAGGCGGGTGCATGCCGAGTTGGTGGATCGCCTGACCCAGTCGGGAGCGAAGGCAATCGTCTTCGATATCCTGATGGCGGAAGAGGACAGAACTGATCCCCAGGCCGATGTTCAGTTGATTCAGTCCGTCGCCGCCAGTGAGCGGGTCTTCATGCCGGTAATTACCGAGCAGAATCGACAGGGGGGTATGCTGGTTGAGTCGATGCCTCTGCCAGCCCTGTCTAATGTGGTGGCTGGTCTCGGGCATGTCCACATCGATCTGGACGCTGATGGTATTGCCCGAGGTGTTTATCTCTATGAGGGGCTTGGCCAGGCCTATTGGCCTCAATTGATGCTGAGTCTGCTGAATTGGCTCAATCCTGAACAGTATCCGCTGGATAATAAACCGCTGCCTAACCAGCAACACAATGTTCACCTGATCCGAAGGCATACCCATCGCCTGATCCCCTTTACCGGTCCCGCCGGTCACTATAACCGTTACTCATACAGCCAGGTGCTGGAGGGTGACTATATGGCCGATATGTTTCGTGACCGGATTGTGCTCGTCGGAGTCACGGCTACCGGAATCGGCGATGCTTTGCCAACCCCATTGTCAGGTTACGGTGTACCCATGCCCGGGGTGGAGATCAACGCCAATATTCTGGATAGTCTGCGGCGCAATGAAGCGGTCGCTCCGGTCAGTTTTCTGACCCATCTGCTGGGTAGTACCCTGGTGGTGATGCTGCCCTTCCTCTTCTATCCCTTCTTTCCGACCCGCGCGGCGCCTCTGGTGTCTGTGGCTCTGGTGATGGGATTTGTATTGGTGAACTGGATTCTGCTACGAGGTATGGAGATCTGGTTTCCTCCCTCTGCTGTGCTGCTGGGGCTGACACTGAGCTACCCGCTTTGGAGTTGGCGGCGTCTCGACCAGGCGGTGCGCTATCTGAACGAGCAGCTGGAGCGGATCCACCGGGAGCAGAGTCTGTTGCCTGTGCACCTTCCTGCGGGCGACATGTCGATGTCGATGCAGTTTCTCTCCCGTTTGATGCCATTGCAGGGCTGGGTCGTCTACGATGCACGCAGTGGAGAGCGGTTGATGGGTGGTGGTGAGACATTGGGCGAGCCGCTTGAAGCGCTGGGCAAGGAGGAGTGGCAGAGGTCCGGCGCAGAGCTCTGGACATTGATCGAACGACCGGAAGGTCATTGGCAGCTTGGATTGAGTTGGCCACGCAATGCGGTGCCTGAAGGTCGGGCGTTGGGATTGGTGAGTGATTTTGCCTATCAGTTCACCGAGAAACCCCAGACGGATGAGGGTGGGGTTTTGGAGCGTGTTGAGTTGCGGCTACGCCAGATGCGGGTGGCGACCGCCAGAATTCAGCGATTCCGTAACCTGATTCGCAATGCGGTCGGGCAGATGGACGATGGACTGATGGTGATCAACAGTCACGGTCAGGTGGTGATGTCCAACCCGCGGAGTGCTTTCTACCTGGGCCACGAAACCGATCAGGAGCTGCTGGGTGAGGACGCCTATAAGTTGCTGAAGGTGCTGGAAGTGCAGGGTGGGGAGTCCTGGGAAGATATCTTCAAAAAAGTGATGCTCGCCGATGAGCCGATACGCTTCGAGGCGATACGTCGACCCGATACCGAGTTGTTCGTACAACTGAAGTCTCTGCAGGGTGTGGAGGCCGATACCCATGGGATGATTGTCAATCTCTCTTATATCGGTACTCTGAAACGTTCTGAGCGCACCCGGGCCAAGATGCTCAACTTTCTCTCCCACGATATTCGCTCTCCAATCACCTCGCTGCTCTCATTGACTCAGTCGCAGCAGAAACGCCAGGGCAGTGCTGAAGTCCTGGCTGAAGAGATTGAGCCCCTGGCACGCCGTTCACTTAAGTTGGCCGATGACTTTCTGCGCCTGGCCAGGGCCGAAGCCGTGGAAGTGGCTTCATTCATCGATACGGACTTTGTCAGTGTCACCTGTAATGCGTTGGATGAGATCTATATCAAGGCCAAGGAACACCAGATCACTTTCGAAAGTGAGTTCGATGATGACGAGATCTGGCTATTGGGTGATCCCAGTCTGCTTGAGCGGGCGCTGTTCAATCTGATGGAAAATGCGGTTAAATTCTCACCCTCAGAGAGTCAGGTTTCGGTTAAGGTCTATCGGGATCAGGGTTCGGTGATCTGTGACATCGTCGATCAGGGGGCGGGCATACCGGAGGATCAGCTGCAGGAGATCTTTCTGCCCTTCATTCAATCCTCACTGAATGTCCTGTCCGATATCCGCGGGGTAGGTTTGGGGCTGAGTTTCGTCAAGGTGGTGGCCGACAAGCACCATGGTAAAGTCGCCGCGCGGAATAATCAGCAGGGTGGCGCCACCTTCTCGCTGAGTATTCCCTGCGAGAGTGAATCCCCCCTTCAGGACAACGATTAAGCCTATCCCCATATCCATCCTCTGTTTGGCGCGCCGAATCTGCCCTTGAGTCTGGTTCGCTGCTGCAGGAAAGAGAGCTCCCATCATTGCAAGCCGTGTCTCATTCAAAGGTGTGATCGAACACTTGCGTGTGAAGCTTGATTGGCGACTTGAAAATGAGCTCAAGCCATCATTGGGGTTTGTTAGCGCACTCTGAAAACAGGCATAATAGTCGTTTGAAATGCTAACTGTCGGAGCCTGAGATGCCACAATATCGTTCACATACCACCACCCATGGCCGCAACATGGCGGGTGCCCGCGCCCTCTGGCGGGCTACCGGTATGACAGATGACGATTTTGACAAGCCGATCATCGCGGTTGCCAACTCATTCACCCAGTTTGTACCCGGACATGTTCATCTGAAAGATCTGGGGCAGTTGGTGGCCCGGGAGATCGAGCAAGCTGGCGGGGTTGCCAAGGAGTTCAATACCATTGCGGTGGATGACGGTATCGCCATGGGACATGGGGGCATGCTCTACTCGCTACCCTCCCGGGATATCATTGCGGATTCTGTGGAATATATGGTCAATGCCCACTGTGCCGATGCCCTGGTCTGTATCTCCAACTGCGACAAAATCACGCCCGGAATGCTGATGGCATCATTGCGCCTGAACATCCCCACCGTGTTCGTCTCCGGCGGACCCATGGAGGCAGGTAAGGTTAAGCTGCAGGGCAAGGAACTCCATCTGGATCTGGTGGATGCCATGGTCTCCGCTGCGGATCCCAATGAGAGCGACGAAAACGTGGCCCAGATTGAACGATCCGCCTGCCCTACCTGTGGCTCCTGCTCAGGCATGTTCACCGCCAACTCCATGAACTGTCTTACCGAAGCGCTGGGGTTGTCACTTCCCGGCAATGGTTCTCTGTTGGCCACCCATGCGGATCGGGAGCAGCTGTTTCTCGAGGCGGGAAGACTGGTGGTCGATCTGGCCAGGCGCTGGTATGAGCAGGACGATGCCTCGGTTCTGCCCAGAGAGATTGCCAGTTTCCAGGCATTCGAAAATGCCATGAGTCTCGACATCGCGATGGGAGGCTCCACCAATACGGTACTGCACCTGTTGGCAGCGGCCCATGAAGGTGAGGTGGATTTCACCATGCAGGATATCGATCGATTGAGCCGTTTGGTACCGAATCTGTGCAAGGTGGCGCCAGCCACACAGCAATACCATATGGAGGATGTGCATCGGGCCGGCGGGGTGATCGGAATCCTCGGAGAGCTTGACCGGGCCGGGCTGATTAAACGGGATGTGCCCACCGTCTATGCAAAAAGCCTTGCCGAGGCGCTGGACAGTTGGGATGTGATCCGTACCGAAGAGGCGGTGGTTCACAGTCGCTATCTGGCGGCGCCAGGTGGTGTGCCGACCCAGGTGGCCTTCAGTCA
The DNA here is from genome assembly GCF_058244685.1 of Candidatus Thiodiazotropha sp. AKAK2. NCBI lineage: Bacteria > Pseudomonadati > Pseudomonadota > Gammaproteobacteria > Chromatiales > Sedimenticolaceae > Candidatus Thiodiazotropha > Candidatus Thiodiazotropha sp. AKAK2. The sequence continues at coordinate 36,806 of NZ_JBSYOP010000020.1, forward strand.
GCAAGCCCGCTGGCCTGGCCTCGATCTGGATCGAAGTGCCGGCTGTATACGTGATTTGGAACACGCCTATTCGAAGGATGGTGGTCTGGCCGTGCTGTTTGGTAACCTGGCTGAACATGGCTGCATCGTAAAGACCGCCGGTGTGGATGAGTCGATCCTCAAGTTTTCCGGTCCGGCACGGATTTTTGAGAGTCAGGAGGCGGCTGTCGAGGCGATTCTGGCCGACCGGATCAATCCCGGTGATGTGGTCATCATCCGCTATGAGGGGCCGAAAGGCGGCCCAGGCATGCAGGAGATGCTCTATCCAACCAGTTACCTGAAATCGAAAGGTCTTGGCAAACAGTGTGCCCTGATCACTGATGGCCGGTTTTCCGGCGGCACCTCCGGGCTGTCGATCGGGCACTGCTCTCCCGAGGCGGCCGAGGGCGGCAATATCGGCCTGGTGGAAGAGGGGGATCGGATCGAAATCGATATTCCCAACCGTACCATTCAGGTGGCAATCAGCGATCAGCAGTTGGTGCAGCGACGCGAACAGATGAATGAGCGAGAGCAGGCCTGGAAACCTGTCTCACGACAGCGCCAGGTATCCACGGCACTGAAGGCCTATGCGGCATTGACTACCTCGGCAGCCCGTGGGGCGGTCAGGGATCTCTCACAACTCGATTGATTGGGTTCTACAGTGACTGGCTGTACGATTTATCGGCTTAGGCGTGAATGGTACCTACTTAAGCGTTATTTGGTGGGGCATGGCCCCACCCTACGGTTGGATTCATGGTGTAGGGTGGGGCCATGCCCCACCAAAACCCTCTGATAAAATAAGATGCAATGAGTTTAGTGCATAAGTTAAGTGCCATTCGGCTTAGGAGTTGGTTTTTGAGCCATGCTGGTGACGTTTTATAAGCAAAACCTGGCTGGAAGCTGGTCTGCCGGCGCAGGTTTCTATATTGGTTTGAGCCTGATGATGACAGGCTGTAGCGGTGGTGATCCAACCGCTACAGATCCCGAGTTGATCTTCGAAGATGGATTTGAGACCCCATACGAGCAGGTAGCGCTGCTTGATGAGGGAGGCACCATAGTGCGTGGTTTCAGTGCTTGGCTCAAATTGTCCACTGAGCTGACAGAACTGAAGCTTCGTAGAAGCAGTGACTATGCGTTTGTGGATTGTGAGAAACCGGCAGAGTGGTTTCACCAAGTCAGTGGTGATGAGGTATTACTGGTCAATCGCGGCGCGTTGACCTGCCAAAGATTCACCGATAAGCGTTTCGATTTTGACAATGGCCGATGGCTGGTTACCGACACGAGTCGCGGCATCATCTATTACCGGGTTTGGAAACTGAATCACTGAGTCTGACACCTGACGATACAATTTGACGGTCGGGTTTAGTGAGGTACAGAGGTTCAATCCTGTCGTTCAAACTGGAGGCTGGTTAGTGGAATACGATCTCAGGCAATGCTATCTGTTTGCGCATTTGGATGAGCAACAGTTTGCCGATGTTGAGCAGATGGCGCATGGTGCAAAGCTGAGGGACGGGCAGCTCTTTTTTCAGGCTGGAGATCCGGCAACGCACTTTTTTCTGGTGGTCAGTGGCCAGATCAAGCTGACACGGTTGTCGCTGCAGGGTCAGGAGAAGGTGATCGAGATTATCACTCCAGGGCAGACCTTTGCCGAGGCGCTGATGTTCGGTGAACAGCCCGACTACCCCGTCAATGCCCAGGCGATGGGGGAGACTGAGCTGTTGGTTTTTGAAAGTGAACCCTTCAAGGAGATCCTGCGGGGTTCGGTGGAGACCTGTTTCCATCTGCTGGCCGATTTAAGTCAGCGTTTGCGGATGCTGATCCGTGAAATTGACAATCTGACCCTGCAGAGCGCCAGTTGTCGGGTGGCCAGTTTTTTGTGGAATCGTTGGTGTCTGGTGAAAAGCCAGGGAGACTCATTTGAGCTTCAGGCGCCGAAAGGCGTGATTGCATCCCGGCTCTCCGTGACGCCAGAGACCTTTTCCCGCATCCTGCACAACTTTTCCGAACAGGGGGTGATCCGGGTGGAGGGGAGTCGTGTGGATGTCCTCGATGATGAGAGACTGCAGGCCTATGCCTCCAGCGATGGTAAGTTGGCCCCGATTCCATCCGAGAAGGGGTGAAGCCGGTTTTCGGTATCGGTGGAGTCAGCCTGCTTGCTGGCTCAATCAAGGGTTGATCACAGCTTTTTTCTCTCGAATTTTGAGACATTCCAGGTGTTGGCCGGTTATACTGTAACGTTTTCTCACCCAATTATGAGTTAGAGCGAATCATGAAGGATAGTTTTCCCTTTCCGGTGGCCCGTATCGGTGTAATAGGGGGAGGCCAGCTGGGCCGCATGATGGTCAAGGCGGCGAAAAGACTGGGCTGTACCTGTGTTGTACTGGATCCCTATCCAGGGTCACCTGCCGGACAGGTGGCCGGACATCAGATTATCGGCGGCTATCATGATCCAGCCAAATTGAGAGAGCTGGCAGAGTCCTGCGATGTGGTGACCTATGAACTGGAAAACACCGACACCGAGACCTTGCGTCAACTGGAGCTGGAAGGACATAAGATCAATCCCGCACCAGGCCTGCTTTCCATTCTGCAGGACAAGCTGACACAGAAGCAGTTTCTCAAGGATGCGGGTATCCCGACTTCGGAATTCGTTGAGATGGCGGATGCGAATCTGGCCGATTGTGAAGCCTTTGGCTTCCCTTTGGTGCAGAAGGCCCGGCGTGGAGGCTATGACGGTCGTGGTGTGGCGGTGATGATGGATACCGCTGCCTTCAGCTCTCATCTACCGGTACCTTCATTGATCGAGCGTTTCGTGGAAGCACAAAAAGAGCTGGCGGTGATGGTGGCGCGCAATGCCGATGGGGATTGTGTGGCCTATCCGACTGTGGAGATGTGTTTTCGCGCCGGAGAGAATGTGCTGGATCTGTTGCTCTGCCCTGCCAAGGTGGATCCCGCAATCGCACGGCAGGCCGAGGATCTGGCGATCCGTACCATCCAGGCATTCGACGGGGTTGGTGTGTTCGGGGTGGAGATGTTTCTCTCCCGGGAGGGGGAGTTGCTGGTCAATGAGATCGCCCCACGGACCCATAATTCCGGTCATCACACGATTGAGGCTTGTGTGACCGATCAGTTTGAACAGCATCTGCGTGCCGTCCTCGACCTACCACTGGGTTCCACAGAGCTGCTGGCTCCGGCGGCCATGATCAATCTCCTGGGCGCACCCGATGCAGCCGGCAGACCGGTCATTAAAGGCATGTCCGAGGCGCTGGCTATCCCTGGGGTATGTCTGCATCTCTACGGTAAAGCGGAAGTGAAACCGTTTCGCAAAATGGGCCATGTGACGGTTATCGACCAGGACCTGGACAGTGCCCGCCGGAAAGCCGAGCAGGTGCGGGATTTAATTGAAATTAGTGGAGAACAGCATCCATGACAAAACCCATAGTTGGCATCATTATGGGCAGTGATTCCGATCTGCCGGTCATGCAGGAGGCAGCCAAGCAACTCGAGGCGTTTCAGATACCCTTTGAAATGACCATTGTTTCGGCTCACCGCACACCTGCCAGGCTCTATGAATACTCCCAGACCGCCGAGCAGCGCGGCCTGAAGGTTATCATTGCCGGTGCGGGCGGCGCTGCCCATCTGCCCGGTATGGTGGCCTCAATCACCCCCCTGCCGGTGGTCGGCGTACCGGTCAAATCCTCGGCTTTGAGTGGTGAGGATTCCCTGCTCTCGATTGTGCAGATGCCCCCCGGTGTACCGGTGGCCACGGTAGCAATCAATGGGGCAAAAAATGCCGCCATCCTGGCCGCTCAGATGCTGGGCACAGCGGATATGGAGATCCGTGAAAAGGTCCGGACTTACAAAGCCGACCTGGAAGCGATGGTGATGGGTAAGGTGGAGGTGATGGAGAAGCAGCAGGGTTCTCAGTCCTGATTCATAGAAGAACAGGCCGCGAGGGACCGCAAAAAAAATCCGCCAATGGAAAAACAGTTGTTGTGTGACACCTCATGGGAGTACCCAGCGAACTGTAATTCAATATTTGTGAAGGATTCGCGGTGATTGGTGTCCATTTGCGGTGAATGGCTCTGGGCTCAGGGGGCGCTTCATACTCAGTCAGTTGAAAAAAACCGCGTCAGCGGTTGGCTCATAGGCAATCAACTTGAAAAGTTGGGGTTTCTCCCCAATCTATTGGGTATTCAGAAAAGATTTTGGAGTAATACCCCATGCGAATGGATCGTTTGACCAGTAAGTTCCAGATGGCGCTGGCCGATGCCCAGAGCCTGGCTGTTGGCCAGGATCATCAGTTCATTGAGCCGGTTCACCTGATGAGCGCCATGCTCGACCAGGATGGCGGTACGGTTCGTCATCTGTTGGCTCAATCCGATGTCAACGTCAATCAACTGCGCTCAAGTCTGAGTGCGGCTACTGAACGCCTTTCCAGAGTTGAAGGTGCCGCTGGAGATCTGCATATCTCCAACGATCTGGGTCGCTTGCTCAATCAGACCGATAAGCTGGCGCAACAAAGAAATGATCAATACATCTCCAGTGAGTTGTTTGTGCTCGCCGCCGTCGAGGACAAGGGTGAGCTTGGGGAGATGTTACGCAATGCCGGCGCCGCCAAGGAGGTGCTGGAACAGAGTATCGAGAAGATGCGTGGCGGTCAGAATGTGGATGACCCAAATGCGGAAGACCAGCGTCAGGCACTGGAAAAATATACCATTGATCTCACCGAGCGGGCCGAGCAGGGCAAGCTCGATCCGGTCATCGGCCGGGACGATGAGATTCGTCGCACCATTCAGGTACTGCAGCGTAGAACCAAAAATAACCCGGTACTGATTGGTGAGCCCGGTGTGGGTAAGACCGCAATTGTCGAAGGTCTGGCTCAACGCATCATCAACGGTGAAGTACCCGAGGGGTTGAAAACCAAGCGCCTGCTCTCCCTCGATATGGGGGCGTTGATTGCCGGGGCGAAATTCCGTGGTGAATTTGAAGAGCGACTGAAAGCCGTGCTCAACGATCTGGCCAAGCAGGAGGGGCAGATCATCCTCTTCATCGATGAGCTGCACACCATGGTGGGCGCTGGTAAAGCGGAAGGTGCGATGGATGCAGGCAATATGCTGAAGCCGGCTCTGGCGCGGGGTGAGCTCCACTGCGTGGGCGCCACCACCCTGGATGAGTATCGTCAATACCTGGAGAAGGATGCGGCACTGGAACGCCGCTTTCAAAAGGTTTTGGTGGAAGAGCCCAGTGTGGAGGACACCATTGCCATTCTGCGGGGATTGAAGGAGCGTTATGAGGTCCACCATGGTGTGGACGTCACCGATCCGGCCATTGTCGCCGCGGCAACCCTCTCCCACCGCTATATCACCGATCGTCAGCTGCCGGACAAGGCGATCGATCTGGTGGATGAGGCGGCCTCACAGATCCGTATGGAGATCGACTCCAAGCCGGAGGAGATGGATCGTCTGGAGCGGCGTCTGATTCAGTTGAAGATCGAACGCGAGGCGCTCAACAAGGAGTCTGATGAAGCCTCGAAAAAGCGTCTTGCGGATCTCGAATCCCATATCGAACGGTTGGAGCGGGAGTTTTCTGACCTGGAGGAGATCTGGAAATCGGAGAAAGCGGCCCTGCAGGGTACCACCCATATCAAGGAGTCGCTGGAGAAGGCCCGGCTGGAGCTGGAAACCGCCCATCGTGCCGGTGATCTGGCGCGTATGTCCGAACTGCAGTATGGAAGGATTCCAGAGCTTGAGAAACAGCTCGATATGGCCACCCAGGCCGAGATGCAGGAGATGAAACTGCTGAGGAACAAGGTCTCCGAGGAGGAGATCGCCGATGTGGTCTCCAAGTGGACAGGCATTCCGGTCTCCAAGATGTTGGAGGGTGAGCGGGATAAACTATTGCGCATGGAAGAGGAGCTGGGTAAGCGGGTAATCGGACAGGAGGAGGGTGTGAGAGCTGTCAGTGATGCGATTCGCCGCTCCAGAGCAGGGCTTGCCGACCCCAACCAGCCGAATGGTTCATTTCTCTTTCTCGGCCCGACCGGAGTGGGTAAGACCGAGCTCTGTAAATCCCTGGCGGAGTTTCTCTTCGACACCGAAGAGGCGATGGTGCGTATCGATATGTCAGAGTTCATGGAGAAGCACTCCGTGGCCCGTTTGATCGGAGCGCCTCCCGGCTACGTGGGCTACGAAGAGGGTGGCTATCTGACCGAGGCGGTACGTCGCAGGCCCTACTCGGTGATCCTGCTCGACGAGGTGGAGAAGGCCCATCCGGATGTCTTCAATGTGTTGTTGCAGGTACTGGATGACGGTCGGCTGACCGATGGTCAGGGCCGTACGGTGGATTTCCGCAATACGGTGATCGTCATGACCTCGAATCTCGGCTCTCAGATCATTCAGGAGATGGCCACCGAAGAGCAATATGATGCGATGAAGGCATCGGTGATGGAGACTGTGCAGCAGAACTTCCGTCCCGAATTTATCAATCGGGTCGATGAGATCGTTGTCTTTCATCCTCTGGGGGCGGAGCAGATACGTGCCATTGCCAGTATCCAGGTGGACTATCTGCGTCAGCGACTGGCAGATCATGAGTTGATCCTGGCGGTTACCGATGCGGCATTGGATCGCTTGGGTCAGGCCGGTTTCGATCCGGTATACGGTGCTCGACCCTTAAAGCGGGCGATACGTCAGCAGCTTGAGAATCCTCTGGCTCAGGAGATTCTCTCGGGTCGATTTGGATCAGGGGATACGATTGAAGTGGATGTTTCAGGTGACGGATTGGGCTTTCATAAAAGTCAGAAGATGAATGTTGCGTGATACAGGAGGTAATAACCACTAGCAGGTATTTACCTGCGAGTTGAATTCACCAGATCCCATGCCTATATGCAGCAGTATGGTATCTTGCTGGATTGCTGGGGATTGGGCTTATTCGAGCCGCATTTGGTGGGGCATGGCCCCCCCCGACACCCAGAAAGAAACAGTAGGGTGGGGCCCGGCCCCACCAAGCCCCTTCGATTAAACTCGATACTAATCTGGTTAATCGTTAAGACTTCGAAAGCACTAAGTAGGCTTGATGCATTCGTTCGGTTGCTTTGGTCAACGCAGCCAGGTCGCCATTATTCTCAATGATATCGTCAGCACCCTCCAGTCGGGTCTGACGATCGACCTGGCTGGCGAGGATCTGGGTGATTTCTGACTCGTCCAGGTTGTCCCGTTGTGCAACCCGTTGGTACTGAAGGGACTCTTCACAATCCACAACCAGTATCCGCTGCGCGATATCCTGTTGTCCGGTCTCAAACAGTAGTGGAATGACCAGTATCACATAGGGGGCCGTCTGTTGTTCGATCCATTCTTCCATGGCCTGTCTGATCGGTGGGTGCAGGATGGATTCGAGACGTTTTCTTTGGGTCGGGTCATTAAATACGATCTCTCTCAAAGCCCCCCGATTCAGTTGTCCCTGCGGGCCGATCAGGTGATCACCGAAGCTGTCCTTTATCCGGGTTAAAGCCGGCGAGCCGGGTTGGACCATCTGATGCGCCAGCCTGTCCGCATCGATTACCGGCACGCCAAGGGATTCAAAATGGTTGGATACAGCGCTTTTGCCACTGCCGATTCCCCCGGTAAGGGCTACTGTCAACACAGGGATTACAAGCCAGACCAGCGAAGATAGGCCTGATTGATCTGAGAGCCCCACATCAGACTGATCCAGCCGGCGGCGGCCAGATAGGGGCCGAAAGGAATTGGAATGTTCCGGTCACGGCCTCTGACCACGATCAACAAGATACCGACAATGGCGCCAACCAAAGCGGAGAGCAAAATGATCTGAGGTAGATATTGCCAGCCGAGCCAGGCGCCGAGCATGGCGAGTAATTTGAAATCGCCGTACCCCATGCCTTCCTTGCCAGTGAGTTTTTTAAACAGCTGGTAGACACTCCATAGCGCCATATAGCCTGCGATGGCGCCGATCACAGCCGATTCAAGATCAGTGAACAGTCCGCCAATATTGACTAACAGGCCGAGCCAGAGAAACGGCAGAGTGATGTTGTCGGGCAGCAGTTGTACATCGAAATCGATTACGGTCAAGGCAATCAGACCCCAGGTCAGCAGCATCGCAGCGGCTGCTTCCCAGGAAAAGCCGAAATGGTTAGCGATCCAGAGTGATAATAAACCGGTTACGGCTTCGATGATCGGATATCTGGCGCTGATCGGATTCTGGCAGTTGGAGCAGCGACCTTTTAACATCAGCCAGCTGATTACCGGAATATTCTCCCAAGGACGAATTTTATGCTGGCATTTTGGGCAGTGAGAAGCCGGTGTGTTTAGATTGTAAACTTCAGTCTCAGCTGACGAATCAGAGCTGAGACCTTTTAATTCGTCGCAGTCTCTGTGCCACTGTTGCTCCATCATTTTCGGGAGTCGAAGGATAACAACATTAAGAAAACTGCCAACAATCAGTCCTATGACCAATGCCACTAGGAGAAAGGCTAAAAAATTAGCCTGTAAATAATCAAAAACGATCACGCACGTTCTACTTATTGATTACTAGGTTCGGTAAGTCAGATTAAATCGCTGTACCCATCTTGAATATCGGCAGGTACATGGCAACAACAAGACCGCCTACGAGGGTGCCCAGTACAACCATGATTAATGGTTCCATTAAACTGCTCATGGCATCCACGGCGTTATCAACCTGCTCTTCGTAAAAGTCTGCAACTTTGTTGAGCATGTCGTCCAGAGAGCCGGATTCCTCACCAATTGATACCATCTGTACGACCATGTTAGGGAAAAGATTTCTTTGCTTCATGGCAAGCTGTAAGGACTGGCCGGTTGCTACATCTTCACGCATTCTCAATACGGCATCGCTGTAAACCACATTACCGGTAGCCCCTGCTACTGAATCCAAAGCTTCTACAAGCGGTACGCCGGCAGCGGACATTGTTGCTAATGTACGTGAAAATCTGGCAATGGCCGATTTGTTTAGTATCATTCCAATGACGGGAACTTTGAGTAAGATACGATCAATCGCATGTCGTAACTTACGTGATCGCTTCCATAGGGATGAAAACATATACCCACCAGCAGCAGTGCCTAGTAGAATTACCCACCACCAATCTCTAACAAGATGGGATAAATGCACGACCATTTGTGTGAAGGCAGGAAGTTCTGCGCCAAAATTAGTAAATAGCTGTTCAAATTGAGGGATTACAAAGATTAACAATACAGCTGTAACAACGATAGCAGCTACTACGATTGCTGCAGGGTAAAACATGGCTTTTTTGATCTTCCCTTTGAGTGACTCGGTTTTTTCCTTGTATGTTGCAATCTTGTGCAAAAGTGATTCGAGAACACCCGCATGTTCACCAGCACGTACTAGATTGACGAATAAATCATCAAACTGCAGAGGATGCTTTTTTAGTGCATCAGCAAGAGCAGTACCACCTTCAACATCTGCTTTAACTGTCAGGATGAGCTCTTGCATCGATGGGTTTTCATGTCCTCTTCCTACAATATCAAATGCTTGAACCATAGGTACGCCTGCAGACATCATGGTGGCGAGCTGGCGACTGAAGACAGTTACATCTGCACCAGTGATTTTCTTTTTCTTATTGAATATCGAGATGGGTTTTTTTCTTACCTTGACCGGTGTGACACCTTGTCTGCGAAGGTCGGCTTTTACCATGTTCGCATCAGTTGCCCTGGATTCGCCTGATATTCGCGCTCCTTTTTTATCGGTTCCTTCCCAGGTGAACAGATAAGACTTTATCTTGGGTTTCTTTCTTGGCGGTGCCATTATTTAATCCTTGGTTACCCGATTGAGTTCTTGAAGGCTCGTTATACCCTGCATAACTTTGCGTAAGCCAGACTGACGGAGGTTGTCAATGCCATCCTTTTTGGCCTGGTCTTCGAGTTGTAGAGAGGTGCCGCCTTCCATAATGATTTTTCCCATCTTTTCAGAGACTGGCATTACCTGAAAAATACCTACACGCCCCTTGTATCCACCAGCACATAAGTCACATCCAACTGGTTTATAAATTGTGAAATTTGTATCAATTTGTTCAGAGGTAAAACCTTCTTCAACTAGCGCTTCTTTTGGCAGCTCTTCAGGTGCTTTACAGTTTTCGCATAATCTCCTTGCAAGTCGTTGAGCCATTATGAGTAGAACTGAAGAGGCAATATTAAATGGAGGTATCCCCATGTTTGCTAATCGAGTTAGGGTTTGAGGGGCATCATTAGTATGTAGAGTGGAAAGTACTAAATGGCCTGTTTGGGCTGCCTTGACGGCAATTTCTGCAGTCTCCAAGTCTCGTATTTCACCTACCATTACGATATCAGGATCTTGGCGAAGAAATGCTCTAAGAGCTTCAGCAAATGTCAAGCCTGTTTTAACATTCATGTTGACTTGATTTATGCCCGCTACTTGTATTTCAACAGGGTCTTCAGCCGTTGATATATTGACCTCAGGTTTATTTAGCAAGTTTAATGCGGTGTAGAGGCTGACCGTTTTACCACTACCGGTAGGCCCAGTAACGAGGATCATGCCATAGGGTTTACCAATAGCACTCAGAAATGCTTTTTGTTGAGCTTCCTCAAACCCTAATGCTTCAATTCCAAGCTGTGCGCTAGCTGGATCAAGAATACGTAAGACAATTTTTTCGCCATATAGCGTTGGGCAGGTATTTACACGAAAGTCTATGGCGCGTTTTTTTGAGAGTTGCATTTTTATTCGGCCATCTTGCGGTACCCTCTTTTCCGCAATATTCATACGTGACATAACCTTGATTCTACTGGATAGGCGATTTGCAAGGTTTGATGGTGGGTTGGCAATTTCCCGCAGCATGCCATCCTGTCTGTAACGGATTCTGTAGGTGTATTCATAGGGTTCAAAATGAATATCAGAAACACCTTGATTGATGGCATCGAGTAGTATCTTATTGACATAACGGACGACTGGGGCTTCGTCCACGTCCAAATTAGACTCATCATTCGACTTATCTTCTTCCCCAGTAGAAATGTCCAGATTATCAAGGTCAGCATCCAGCAAATCGTCCATGCCGGTTTCTTGTGCTTCCAGCACCTTATCAATCATTTTTCCAAGTTTATTTTCTTCAACGAGAATAGCTTCTGAGGCTAGTCCGGTATTGAAGCGTATTTCATCAAGCCCTTGGTGATTTGTAGGATCTGAAACCGCAAGAAATAGTCTGTTTCCTCTCTTGAAAATGGGCAGAGCATGGTGATTACGAACCAGCTTTTCTGCAAGCACATCCGTGGGTATAGATTCAGTATCAAGTGAATTTAAATCGAAAATTGGGACGCCAAATCCCCGGGAAGCAGAGATGGATATATCAATACTTTTGAGTATCTTATTTTCGGTAAGATAGGTGACAAAAGGTACTTTCTTTTTTAAAGCTTCAGAAAAAGCAGTTTCTGCTTGATCTTCAGATATAAGATTATCTTGTATCAAGCAACGTGCTAGTCCGCTGAGGATAGATTGGGGTTTAGTATTTGCCATCCTAGTTTGAGATCAATTTTGGGTATAATACACGTTATCGGCTATTTATATTGAATATTTAGATCAAATATTTCAGTCTCGAATACGACTCGCCTGATATGGAGTGTTTGCACTTTAGAGGCTGTTAAAATCAGATAATTCGATACAAATCACAAAAATCCAAATATTCAGCCAACACCTTGATATTAAAGCAATATAGCTTTATGTGACCTAGGAATCAATGTGCGTATACCAAGATTTGTGAGTCATGCATCATTGGCTGTATGGAACATACCAGTATATTTGACTACTGAGGAGTGAGATTTTTAGATGTATTGATCCGCGGGGGAGGGAGAGAGGATAGCGGACGCGTTTATAGAATGATTTAATTCAATAACTTAAACCGCCTCCAGATCTGGAGGCGGTTTAAATGCTAACCGTTAAGTTAGACGAGTACCGGTATTAGTTACGGCATTCGGCAGGTACATAACGCTGATCACTTGGGTTATTGCAATCCCATGTGACGCCTGAGCCAGCCATGGTGCCAACCAGATCAAAGGTAACGGTTGTTGCGTTGATGCCAGTTGCAACTGAAACATCAAGTGTGGTTGGGTTACCTGCTGTGCAACCGATGGTTGTTAAGCCGGTTACGCCAACATTCACGCCGTCGCAGCTGTTAGCAGCCGGAAGATTTGATAGATTTTCGGATACGGTTGCTTTCGCGCCACTGACAATGACAACACCCTCTGTGACCTTACCTCTGATGGTATAGTCTGTGTAGGCGGGCAGTGCGATAGCGGCCAGGATACCAATGATCGCAACAACGATCATGAGTTCAATAAGGGTGAAACCAGATTGTTTTTTCATCTTTAAACGCTCCATTTGTGTCGGTGCATGAGTTGTCGGCGATAGATGATAAAACTTTAATCCTAAAATCCCGCCGGGTTACCCTCATGTATGCAAGCTGGGTGCCAAAATTATTCGAGAGTAAGTGGTTTCGTATGAAGTGAGATGTAATTGATTGAAAAATATAAAAAATAATGGCCGGCTTACTGATGGAAGCAGGTAACAATAGCTTCAACAAGCTGAATGGACAAATTATTGAAAAAAGACTCTCGATGTTAGAAAGTGACAAAAAATGTCACTTTCAATGGTTACTGATCGCTTCCTTGGAGTGATCGCTCTAAGGCGCTCTAAATTTTGCCAGGCTGAAAAATGTGATGGAGTTCAAAAAACTCACTCTATCCCCAACTTCTCTAATCGATATCTCAACGAGCGTAAGCTCATCCCAAGATTTTTTGCGGCGGCAGTTCGATTCCATCGGGTTGCTTCAAGAGCTTCTAATATCGCTTTGCGTTCTACTTGCTCCATTTTTACGTCAAGTTTTTGTGCCTCGCTTTCTGAGTCGGTTTCTGTCATTTGAACGGGTAAAAGAAGATCTTCAGCTTCTAATTTGTCACGATCGAGAAGGGTAATTGAGCGCTCCACTATATTTTCCAACTCTCTAATATTCCCAGGAAAACTATAGGATTTGAGCTTTTTTATCGCTTCAGAGGTAAGTTTAGGTTTGTTGATACCGCTCTGGCGAGATAGTCGGGTTAGGAAGTGCTGCGCTAATAAAGGGATGTCCTCGGCTCGTTCTCGTAGTGGGGGTAGGGGTAATTCGATTACGTTAATTCTATAGAACAGATCCTGGCGGAATTTGCTTTCTTTCACCATGTTGGCCAGATCCTTATGGGTTGCACTGATGATGCGTACATCAATGGGGATCTCCTTCTGTCCACCTACAGGTCTGATCATCTTTTCTTGAATGGAACGAAGCAGTTTTACCTGCATATGAAGTGGTAGGTCTGCAATCTCATCCAGAAAAAGAGTACCTCCGTTCGCACTGAGAAAGAGGCCTTCATGATCCTGAGTGGCGCCGGTGAAGCTGCCCTTTTTATGACCAAACAGTTCACTCTCCATCAGTTCCTGCGGAATGGCGCCACAGTTGACTGCCACAAAGGGGTGATCGGCACGGGGTCCCTGATTGTGGATCATTCTTGCGGCCAGCTCTTTACCTGTACCCGATTCTCCGCTGATATAGACTGGCGCCTGACTCCTTGCGAGTTTCTCGATTAACTTGATGATATGGATCATGGCTGAGGAGTTCCCCAGCATCGGTTCGTGGTTGGTTACAGATTCTATTTTGGCCTTGGTTTTGCCTGCCGGTTTACTGAGTTTGATGGCCTGCTGAACCAGCTTGCGAAGCACCTCCAGATCAACCGGTTTGGATACAAAATCGAAGGCGCCCGCCTTCAATGCTTCGATGGCAGACTCCATGTTTCCATGGGCAGTGATCATGGCGACAGGTAGCTCAGGGTAGGTCTGATTGATATGCCGAACTAAGTCTATTCCGTTTCCATCAGGCAGGCGCATATCTGACAGGCAGAGATCGAAGCTCTGCTCTGCGAGTAGTTGGTGTGCACTAGCCAGGTTGAATACCGAGTGGGCGTCAATCCCCATACGCAGCAGCGTTATCTCCAACAGTTCACAAATATCGGGTTCGTCATCGACAATCAGTGCGGTGGGTTGTGTCATGCTTGAGGATTCTCTCGCTGCCAGTTTTCAAAGTGTAGGCGGAAGCAGCTTCCGCCTGTTGGACCTGGGATATACTCCAGTCTTATCCGATTGGTTTCGCTTAACTCCTTGGCGATGTAGAGACCCAGCCCCGTTCCATTATTCCGAGTCGTGAAAAAGGGCTCGAAGATCTGTTTGGCCACTTCCGGGGCGATCCCGGGTCCATTGTCCACCACATCCAGTATAGGATGCTGGTACTCTTTGGTCACACCGCCGACAATCCTCAACTGCAGGCTCTTTTTGTCACAATGCTCCCTGGCGTTGTTGCAAAGATTACTCAACAGTTGGCGTAACTGCTCGGGATCCGCAAAGACCTCGGTGGATAGCGGTTCGATCTGCAGGCGAATGCTCTCTTCTTTGAAGCCCTGATGCCTGATCAGATCGGCTGTGAGTTTTTTCAGCCAGGGTTCGAGCTGAATTGTGACTTGCTTACCGGGTTCCCGACGTGAGAGCTGGAGGACATTCTCAATCACCTGATTCACCCGCGCTGCATTGGTGGTGATGATTTCAGTCAGTCTTTTGTCGGCAACATTGAGACTCGGGGATTCACGAAACAGTTGACTGGCGTGACTGATTGCCCCGAGCGGATTGCGTATCTCATGGGCGATGCTGGCGGTGAGTCGTCCCAGAGATGCCAGCTTCATCTGTTGTGCCTCGCGGGTTACCTGTGAGGTATCTTCGAGAAAGATCAGCATGTCTCCCGCCTCTTCACCGCTCAGTGCATTGAATTGGGCCTTGAGTTCAGGGCCCTGGCTCTGACTACGGAAGGTAAGTTTCTGCTTGCGTTTGGGGTTTTGGCGCTTGCGGGCGATGTGAGCCAGCTCCGGGGAGGCCTTGGCCAGATGGCTGCCGGTGGTGGCTGAGGGCATCCCCAGCAGATGCCAGGCCGGATCATTCATCATCAGGATTTTGCCTGAGGAATCGATGACCAGGACTCCGGTCTGCATATGTTTTATGACATAGGCATTGATCTTCGCCATGTGATCCAGTTCGCTGGCTCGTTTCTCGGCCAGGCGCTCACTGGCACGGGCGCGGCTGCTCAATACCCAGGTCAGCAGAGCGGTGGCGAAATAGACGGCTCCCAGGAATCCGGCCTGGATAAACTGGGGCGATGCACGGTTGCTCAGGCTGGCGTGGACCTGGTCGGTGATCACCGCCAATGCAGCCAATGCGGCAAACAGGAGTGATGCGCGTCCCCCCATGATCAGAGCCCCGGCTGAGATGGAGACCGCGATCAGCATACCTAGGCCTGTCTGGATGCCGCCACTGGCATGCATCAGCAAGGTGATGGCCAGAATATCGATGAACAGGGCCAGGTAGGCCTGGTGTTCCGGGCCGGGTGAGCGCCAGATGAACAGCAGGGAAGAGAGAACGGCTAATGCACTATAGGTTAGAACGGTAATGGAAAAGAGCCGGGGATCCGTCGAGCCAATGAATACCGGACCGCTGTCTGCGTAGAAGAAAAACAGCAGGGTCAGTGACAGGGTGATTCTGTAGAGTAGGAATAGCCGCAGTGACCGCCAATGGGACACCGCACCCATCTCCTTGTCGGGAGATTCTGTGATGATGGTTTGCTCAAGCTTCTCCAGCCAGCTATTCATGATCTGTTGGTTTACCCGACTCAGCGGCGATCCGATGTTCTTTGCTGCAGTAGTAGACCCCTTTTTTTTCCACTGCTTCAGTTTTTGGCAGATGCAGCCCGCAATAGGCACATTCCACGCTTTCCACCGATTTGACCTCTCTTGATGCGGTCTGATCTATGGATCGCTGCCTGACAAGGTGGCGTATGATGAGGTAGATTCCCCAGATTGCTAAGCCGAAAAGTATCGTTTTTAGTCCCATACAATCAATTGTTTATGATGTCTGAGACTGAGTCAATCAGGATTGTGGCTGGATCGATGTTCAGATGCCGAAGTTAAAAACTTGCAACCGCACTCTCAATGGTCTGGAATGCAGCCTTTTACGCATCAGTCAATACAATCCACAACTCTGATTAATCATCAAGCTGTCAGGAGTACCCGTTTGAAGCTTAAAATTCAGATTGCCCAACTCAATTTTCTGGTTGGAGATATCGAGGGTAATGCCAGGAAAATTATCGATCTGGCGCTCAATGATCAACAGGCTGTGGATGCCATTGTCTTTCCTGAGCTGGCGATTACCGGCTATCCGCCGGAAGACCTGCTTTTACGTCCCCATTTCATTCAACGCGTTGAGCGTGCCATTGAGCTGATCTGTTCGGAAATCAGTCACGTCTGCCTGGTGATCGGCTATCCCAGGTACCGGGATGGCAAGCTGTTCAATGTGGCAGGTGTGGTCAGTGGAGGGCAGCTGATCGCGGAGTATGAGAAGCACAAGTTGCCCAACTACAGTGTGTTTGATGAAAAGCGATACTTCGCGCCAGGGCACGAGGCAGTGACCTTCAATCTCAATGGGGTACAGCTGGGTTTGACTGTTTGTGAGGATATCTGGGAGGCGGAACCCGCCGCCATGAGCCGAGCGGCTGGGGCTCAAGTACTCTTGAACCTGAATGCATCGCCCTTCCACATCGGCAAGGCGCCGGAACGGGAGGAGCTGGTTCAAAAACGTGCCTTGGATAATGGTATTCCCATTATCTATACCAATCTGGTGGGTGGTCAGGACGAGTTGGTCTTTGATGGTGGTTCCTTTGCCGTGGATGCGACAGGTAATCTGGTTCAACGAGCGGCATGCTTCGAAGAGTCCTGTCCCATCGTGGAGCTGGAGTGCACCGCGGATTCTGTGTCACCGATACCTCAGCATGTGGAGCCGCTGATGAGTGAAGCGCAGAGGGTCTATCAGGCCCTGGTGCTTGGGGTGCGGGACTATGTGGTGAAAAATGGTTTCAATGGCGCCATCATCGGTCTCTCAGGTGGGATCGACTCCGCTTTGACCCTGGCGATAGCCGCTGATGCGCTGGGACCCGATCAGGTGGAAGTGGTGCTGATGCCCTCCCGTTACACGGCAGATATGAGTAATCAGGATGCGGAGGCGGAGGCGGAGGCGCTGGGAGTCGAGTATCGGACCATCCCGATCGAGCCGGCGTTCAAAGCCTTTCTCGAGATGCTCAGCGATGAGTTTGCCGACAAACCGGTTGATGTGACAGAAGAGAACATCCAGGCCCGCTGTCGTGGCATCATCCTGATGGCGATCAGCAACAAAAAAGGACGGATATTGCTGACCACCGGTAACAAGAGTGAAATGTCGGTAGGCTATGCCACCCTCTACGGAGACATGGCGGGTGGTTTTGCTCCGATAAAAGATGTTCCGAAGACGCTGGTATACCAGCTCTGTCGCTATCGCAACGGGTTGTCTCCGGTGATACCCCAACGGGTATTGGATAGGCCACCGTCTGCGGAATTGGCGCCGGATCAAAAGGATAGTGACTCACTCCCCGACTATCCGGTGCTCGATCAAATCCTCGAGCGATATGTGGAACAAGACCAGGATCCGGCAACCATTATTTCAGCAGGATTTGACCGGTCGACGGTGGAGCGGGTGATCGGTCTGGTGGATCGAAATGAGTATAAACGTCGCCAGGCCCCGCCAGGCGTCAAGATCACCCGACGCGCCTATGGGCGGGATCGACGCTACCCACTCACCTGGCGTAAGTTCTGAAGCTCATAAATTGTTAATGAAATCAGTTAGATGGAGAGTGTGGTTTCACCTTTGAATCCTTCTGTCTATAATAATTCCCTGCTCAGTTTTGTTGGTGACTCTGTTGGGAATTGAAGAGGCACTCTGCCGTTAACAGCCTGAATTCATCAAATATTGGGTTTTGTTGCAGCAATTTCCGGGGGGGTCGTAGACTCGCTGGTTGGCTCAGCGTTACAATCCATTATTACCTGATGCGAAAGATTATCCTACGAGAGCAGAGTAACAATGAAAAAAGTTGAAGCAATCATCAAGCCTTTCAAACTGGAGGATGTTCGTGAGGCCTTGTCAGAGGTGGGCATTACCGGAATGACCGCCACTGAAGTCAAGGGGTTTGGCCGACAGAAAGGGCATACCGAGCTCTACCGTGGTGCTGAATATGTGGTCGATTTCCTGCCGAAGGTGAAATTGGAGCTGGTGGTAGCCAGTGAGCAGGTTCAGGCTTGCATCGATGCCATCACCAATGCGGCACGTACAGGAAAAATTGGCGACGGCAAGATTTTCGTTTCCCCAGTGGAACAGGTCATCCGTATCAGGACCGGCGAAGAGAATGAAGCGGCGATCTAAAGCGCCTTAGTACAAACGGTTTGTCTGATCGATTCAAAGAGACCGGCGGATTGATTCAATCTGCCGGTTTTTTGTTGTCCAGGGAAGTGGGGCGATCGTGGATCACTCCGCCTCGTCAGCGGTGGGTTGGGTAAGACGACCGTTTTCCAGGTTGAGAGTTAATACACGCTGAGCATCCTTGGCCAAATCCGTCAGGCCGAGACGGGAGTAAGCATCGATCATGATTTCCAGCGCTTCCTGAACCGAGTCTGTGCGCTGAAACTTGGTGACCACCCGGTTTGCGCGGTTAGCTGCTGCCAGATAGGCGCCCCGTTTCATATAGTATCTTGCAATATGAATCTGGTATTTGGAGAGGTTGTTTCTCAGATAGAGCATGCGCTGATGAGCATCTGCCGAGTACTTGCTGTCAGGGTATCGACGTATCAGCTCGGCGAAGTCGTTGAATGAATCCAGTGCAGCGCCCGCATCCCGCTCCGATGAATCCGTGGGCAGGATACTGCTGAGAAAACTCTGATTGCGGTTATAGTTGGCCAGTCCCTTCATATAATAGGCGTAATCCACATATTGGCTTTGCGGATTGAGTTTGATAAAGCGGTCGGAGGTAGCAATGGTGGAGTCGGGTTCGCCGTTTTTGTAGTGGGCGTAGATGATATCGAGCTGGGATTGGATGGCGTAGCGCCCAAACGGATAGCGTGCCTGCAGTCCGTTGTAGTATTTGATGGCCAGGTCGAACTCACCATCCAGCATATAGGTTTTGGCTTCGGAGTAGAATTTACTGGCACTCCAGTTTTTTGTGGGATCGGCCTGCTCCGGCAGGGCACATCCTGTCAGCAGCATAATGAGCAGAATGGTTGAAAAAGTTTTTATGGTCATGGCCAATCTCTGGATGAAACATGATTTGACGCGTGAGTATAACGGAAAGCCGCAGTTACGGTATAACTTGCGCGTCCGCGCCGCAGGTTTTCCCGGATTGCAGGGAATGGCTCCCTGTGAGGCGGGTCGTGGCTGTGTGCGAAAATCCTACTCAGGGTGGTCTTGCAATGTCCGATCCTGAGTCCTTGTCAGAAGTTCCCACACAAACCTTTCAAGTGCCTCCTGAACGGGCGGGTATGCGCATTGATCAGTTACTGGCAGAACTCTGTCCGGAATACTCCCGCAGTCGCCTGCAAAACTGGATCAAACAGGGATTGGTCGAAGTGGATGGGGCGAGCTGTCGGGCGAAGGACAAGGTAAAGGGAGGTGAGTGCGTGGTATTAAGGGCGCTGCTCTCGGAAGAGGTGTCTGACAGGCCTGAAGCCATGGATCTCGATCTGCTCTATGAAGATGACTCCCTGCTGGTGGTCAACAAGCCCGCTGGGTTGGTGATGCATCCTGCAGCCGGTAATCCAGGTGGTACTCTGCTGAATGGCTTGCTCCACCACCACCCGCAGCTGACTGCCGTGCCACGGGCGGGAATCGTGCATCGTCTGGATAAGGATACCAGTGGTCTATTGGTGGTTGCCAAGACGCTGCAGGCACAACATGCTCTGGTGCAACAGCTGCAGGCAAGAAGCGTAAAACGCGAATACCGGGCGCTTGTTCAAGGGAGTATGGTATCCGGTGGCACCGTTGATAAACCGATCGGTCGCCATCCGGTGAACCGGCTGCGAATGGCAGTTGTCGAGAGTGGCAAGCAGGCGATAACACACTATCGGGTATTGCAGCGATTTGCTGCACACACCTATCTGCAGGTAAATCTGGAAACCGGCAGGACCCACCAGATCCGGGTGCATATGAGCCATATCCACCATCCTTTGCTGGGTGATCCACTCTATGGCGGACGCCAGAAGATTCCCCCGGGCCTGTCTCAGGAAGCAGTTGAGATTCTGCGGCAGTTTAAGCGCCAGGCCCTGCATGCCACCCGCTTGGAGCTGACTCATCCTGACAGCGGTGAGCTGATGAGCTGGGAAGCTCCGCCACCCTCCGACATGCAACAGCTGCTGAGGCTTTTAGCGAATGACCATTGAGCTGATCGAACCGGACTGGCCGGCCCCGACACAGGTCCGGGCCGGGACCACCACTCGCCTGGGGGGAGTTAGCCTGGGTGATTTTGAGAGTCTGAATCTGGCTGAACATGTCACGGATGATCCTCATGCTGTGGCACAAAACCGTGAGCGTCTTGCAGACAATCTCAGGCTCCCGGGGGAACCGTTCTGGCTGACTCAGATCCATGGTTGTCATATTGCACTCGGTGAGCGGGATAGCCCGGGGTGTCAGGCTGATGGGGTTTACACCAGCCGAAGTGGCGTGGTCTGTGCCGTACTCACCGCAGACTGTTTGCCGCTGTTGCTTACCGATCGTGATGGTCGGGAGGTCTCGGCGGTGCATGCCGGCTGGCGGGGACTCGCTTCGGGTATCATTGAACGGGCAGTTGCCAGAATGAGTGCGCCGGCGGAATCCATTCTCGCCTGGATGGGACCGGCGATCGGTCCGGCTGCATTCGAGGTGGGTGACGAAGTACGTGAAGTATTCATAAAGCAGGCGACAGAGGATGCGCTGGCATTTGAGGCGGGGCGGCCTGGTCACTGGTTGGCGGATATCTATCAACTGGCCCGCCAGCGATTGATCCGCTCGGGTGTGGGGTTCATCAGTGGGGGAGATTACTGTACAGTGGCCGACCGCGAACGCTTCTTCTCTTATCGTCGAGATGGTGTGACTGGACGAATGGCCTCATTAATTTGGCTTGAAAGGGGTTGATATGAAATGGCAGATGTTGACGCTGGTCGGTGAAGATCAGCCTGGGATTGTCGCACAGGTGACCGATGCCCTGTTCCGTGGCGGTTATACCCTGGGCGAGGCCTCCATGCTTCGATTGGGTGGTAATTTCACCATCATGATGATGGTGGATGGTGGGCAGAGTGAACAGGCGTTGTCCGCCTGCATTGCACCAGTGGCGGAGAAACTGGGATTGCGACTTCATCTGGATCCGATCCATGGCGGACTGCATCAGCACCGGGTGCCCAATTTTCAGGTTCGGGTGAATGGCGCGGACCGGGCTGGAATCGTGGCGCAGGTTACCGGATTGTTGGCTGAAAGTGGCTTCAATATTCTGGAGCTGGATTCGGATGTGGTGGGTAGCCAAGATGATCCTGTCTACATCATGACGATCCAGGGCTACACCGAGGCGACCATTGAAACTCTGGAAACGGCCCTTGGAAGGCTCGAGGCAGATGAGATCGATGTGCACGTCTCAGCCATCGAGACACTGATTGGTTGAATCATGGCGGTACTCGATATTCTGAAATTGCCAGACCCGAGATTGAAAGAGGTCTCGCAAGAGGTAGAGCGGTTTGATGATGAACTGCTGGCATTCATCGACGATCTGGAAGAGACCCGTCAGGCGGGACCGGCGGCTGTCGGTATTGCTGCACCTCAGGTGGGTAGACTGCAGAGGATTGTCATCATCGATTGTTCGACCACCCGCAAACCGGTACCCAATCATGGCAGGCTGGTATTGGTCAATCCTGAGATCACCGAGTGGGATGGCTTCGAGCTGGGACGGGAAGGCTGTCTCTCCGTGCCGGATTATACGGGAAATGTCATTCGCGCCGAACGGATCAAGATGCACGCCTTGACCCCTGAAGGCGAACCCCGGGAGTTTGAGATGGAAGGGTATGAAGCGAGAGCTCTGCAACACGAGGTCGATCATCTGGACGGGATGCTGTTTATTGATCGACTGGTGAGTCGCAGAACCGATCTGTTTCAGCGAAAGGTCTATCAGAAGGGTGGCAAGAAGCGCAAATAGCGCCAATCAGGCCCTCACCCAGCATAAGATCAGGTCATAGTCACTGATTGAATTCATGATGTAGCATGCTGCGATGATTCCACAAGTTTAAGATTATGCTTACTCTACTTCTGGTTGCCCTGTTTCTGTTCTGGTTGAATGGCCGTTGCCGGGATGCCAATGGTGCTGACTGGGGGTCTTTCTGGCTGAATCGCATGGATGGCTTGAACCGGCTGTTTTGTCATCACTACCATCGCCTTCAATCGGTGCCGGTACCCTTGCCCAGAGAGGGTGGTGCAATCCTGGTCTCCAACCATATCTCAGGGCTCGATCCGCTACTGATGATTGCCTCGTGCGATCGGCCGCTGAGATTCCTGATTGCCAGAGAGCAGTACCAGCGATTCGGTATGCAGAGGCTGTTTCGTGCGGTGGGGTGCATTCCTGTGGACCGTGAGAACTCCCCGGAGAAAGCCCTTCGCCAGGCCTTCAAAGCCTTGGCGGAGGGTGAAGTGATCGCCCTCTTTCCCCACGGCAAGATCCACCTCGATAGCGATCCGCCGCGAAAGATAAAACCTGGCGCTGCCCGTCTGGCTGCAAGAGCAAAACTCCCGTTGATTGCGCTGCACATCAGTGGTGTCGCCGCTCCGGGAGAGGTCATGAGGCCGGTTATCCTGCGTAGCCGGGCAGTGGTTAAACTGCAGGCTGAGATCGAGGGCTCTGCGCTCAGTGATGAGGAGCTGAACCAGCTGATCGAGCGGGCGCTGGATGGCGAATAGCATGACATAGTGTGTCGCCATGTTAGGGCCTGTTAACACCAATCCAATACGTCTTGTTGCGCCTGAAAAAGCGCCAATCAAGGCGCGAGGAGCGTAGTTTTGTTAGTCCAAATGAATGACGAGCAACGCCGAGTGGCGCTTTTTCAGGCGCAACCCGGAGGGCTGGGTCTGTTTTTGCGCCCAGCGGCGTTATCATTCGCTCATGTAGAATAACTACACTACGCTCATTCTGCCTTGCTGGGCACAAAAACAGTCCCAGCAGGGCGTATTGGATTGGTGTTAACAGGCCCTAAAAAAATACCGCCAATGCTGGGTATTGAGGGCCTGGTGTGGTTTCCTAAACCGCAAACAAGTATCATTGCCGCCAGTTAATTTTCACTAATTAAGGGATACCGATGAAAGTAACCGTATTTGGATCGGGCTACGTGGGTTTGGTCACAGGTGCCTGCCTGGCTGAGGTGGGCAATGATGTTGTCTGCATGGATGTAGATAGTAACAAGATCGACATGCTCAATCGGGGAGAGATCCCGATCTACGAACCCGGTCTTGATTCAATGGTTGAGCGGAATGCTCAGTCTGGCCGACTCAGTTTTACAACGGATGTTGCGAAGGCGGTGGATCACGGTCTGTTTCAGTTTATCGCCGTCGGTACCCCACCGGACGAGGATGGTTCAGCTGATCTTCAGTATGTGCTGGCCGTTGCCGAGTCGATTGCCGAGAATATGCAAGACTACCGGGTGGTGGTGGACAAATCCACCGTGCCGGTAGGTACCGCGGATAAAGTACGGGAACGCATTGAGTCGACCATGCAGGCAAAAGGCAAGCAGGTAGAGTTCGATGTGGTATCGAATCCGGAATTCCTCAAAGAGGGCGCCGCGTTGGACGATTTCATGAAGCCGGACCGGATCATCATTGGTACGGACAACCCGCGTACCACCGAGCTGCTTCGAGCCCTCTATCTGCCCTTCAACCGGAATCATGACCGTCTGATTGCGATGGATATCCGCTCCGCAGAGTTAACCAAGTATGCAGCCAATGCGATCCTCGCCACCAAAATCAGTTTCATGAATGAGCTGTCCAATCTGGCGGAGCGCCTCGGTGCCGATATCGAACAGGTTCGTCACGGCATCGGTGCGGATACCCGGATCGGCTACGCCTTCATCTATCCTGGATGCGGTTACGGTGGTTCCTGTTTTCCCAAGGATGTGAGTGCACTTGAGCGTACAGCCAAACAGGTTGGCTACGACGCGCAGCTGCTGACGGCGGTCGAAGCGGTCAACTATCGCCAGAAACGGGTGCTGTTTGAGAAGATCATGCGCCACTATTCCGGTGATGTGAAAGGCAAGACTTTCGCCCTCTGGGGGCTCTCCTTCAAACCCAATACGGACGATATGCGTGAAGCTTCAAGCCGGGTACTGATGGAGTCACTCTGGGAAGCGGGTGCAAGCGTACGGGTATTCGATCCTGAGGCCATGGAGGAGTGTCATCGAATCTACGGTGAGCGTGACGATCTGGTCTATTGCGATAACCAGGATGGCACCCTTGAGAGTGCGGACGCACTGATCGTGGTGACCGAATGGCAGGTGTTCAGAAGCCCGGACTTTGAGCAGATAAAGCAGGCACTATCCGCGCCGGTCGTGTTTGATGGCCGTAATATCTACGACCCTGCGCGTATGAAGGAGTCAGGATTCAGCTACTACGCCATAGGGCGTGGTGATTGATCGAAACTCACCGGGATGGCGCCTCCTGTGTGAGGCGCCGGTCGGTATCACTCTACCTCTGATCGCCAGATAACCCACTCAGAAGCGACTCGATCGGCTCTCTGCCCGTACAGCAATCACAACTCGCCAAATCCCTTCAGCGGATTGTGGGCCTCATCCGCTCGCAGCTCTAACCGAACCACATTCTGGCCTGAAAATGGAACCCAGAGAAATTTCTGCAGTCATATGTTGCAGTGCACAATTTTTTTTGGTTTTGCGCTAGGCTCTTGCTGGTAGATTATGGATAGGTGTTCTTAATGGTTAACTTATTGAAATTTAATGATTCATTCCGGGAGGTTGTGGCTCTGGACGCTACCCGGAGGATCGCTTTACGATTGATTACACCCAATGACAAGGCGTTACTGCAGCAGGGTTTTGATTCACTTTCAGGCGAATCCCGCCTACGTCGGTTCATGGCTGAAAAGCGATTTCTGTCGCAACAGGAGCTGGCCTACTTCACAGAAGTGGACCAGATGGACCACTTCGCCCTGGGCATGGTACTCCTCGATGAGTCAGGAAATGAAACAGAAGGGGTAGCCATTGGTCGCTTCATTCGCCTGGCGGGTGATGCAGAAACCGCGGAAGTCGGCCTGACTGTGGCCGACTCCATGCAGGGGCAGGGATTGGGACAGCTGTTGCTGAAGCGGTTGGTCTCGGCAGCCCTCGAACGGGGAATCAACCGTTTCCGTTTCGAGTGTCTTGCACATAATCAGGAGATGAAGCAGCTGCTATTGAAGGTGTGTAGAGAGGCCGTTTTTCGCTACGACGGGGGTGTCATGATCGCCGAAGCCACCCTGCCTGTACCGTTAGGGGTGGCACCGATCTACAACCCGCTGGATTTCATGGACGGGCTGGTCCGACAGATGCAGAGTCTGTTCTCAGGTGCTTTCAAATATCAGTCGGGTGTGGGCATGGACCTGATGAAGCAGAGTCTGGATGTGCCATTCAGGTTTAGGCATTAATCCGGCGACAAATCGTTTACCCGGCAGGCGACCAACGGGGATTTCAATGCATGGTGATAGTAAGCATGAAGCTTCCCAGCAGTTACTCACTTCAGTGAAAGCAGACGATTTACTGATCGGATCAAGATTGCGTAACAGCCTTCGGTTTTTCCGAAAGTCAATATTTCACCTCTCTATCGGCTTTGTTACTATCCCGGCCTCGCTCCATTTCAGCCAGGATATTAGATGTCAATTTCACAACGTATTGCAGATGAACTGAGTATACGAATCAACCAGGTCGATGCGGTGGTCGGCTTGCTCGACGAGGGGGCAACCGTCCCGTTCATCGCACGCTACCGCAAAGAGGTGACCGGTGGTCTGGATGATACTCAGCTACGCCATTTAGTGGAGCGTCTGAGCTATCTGAATGAACTGGAAGAGCGACGTGAAGCGGTACTGAAATCGGTCCAGGAGCAGGGCAAAATGACCGATCAGCTGAAAGCATCCCTGCTGGCGGCAGATACCAAAACCCGATTGGAAGATCTCTATCTTCCCTACAAGCCTAAACGGCGCACCAAAGCGCAGATTGCCCGTGAAGCGGGTTTGGCGCCATTGGCCGAAGCCTTGTTGAATGATCCCGGTTTGCAGCCCCAACAGGAGGCGCAAGCCTACCTGAATGAAGAGAAAGGCGTGGCGGATACCGATGCGGCACTGGATGGGGCCAAACAGATTCTCATGGAACAGTTTGCCGAGGATGCGGAACTCGTCGGCCGGCTGCGGGAACACCTTTGGGATTCTGCTGAGCTCACCTCCAGGTTGGTTGAGGGCAAGGAAAAGGAGGGCGCTAAGTTCTCTGACTACTTCGACTACTCCGAGACGATCAACAAAATCCCGTCACATCGTGCACTGGCCCTGTTCAGGGGGCGCCAGGAGGGGATCCTCAGCCTGGAGCTGATCTTGCCCGAAGATGAGGGATTGAATGCTGCAGAGATGGGTGTGGCAGAACGGATGATTGCGCGCCAGATGGGGGTGCATGACGAGGGGCGACTTGCCGATGATTGGCTGAAAGGGGTGGTGCGCTGGGCCTGGCGGATCAAGATCTTTACCCACCTGGATAACAATCTGAAAACCCGCCTGCGCGAGGCGGCAGAAGAGGAGGCGATCAAGGTTTTTGCGCGCAACCTGCATGACCTGTTACTCGCCTCGCCTGCGGGTCCCCGTACCACCATTGGATTGGATCCCGGCTTGAGAACCGGTGTCAAAGTTGCAGTGATCGACAGCACCGGAAAGGTGGTGGAAACGGCAACCATCTATCCCCATGTACCGAAAAAACACTGGCAGGAGTCGTTGAAAACTTTGGCGGATCTGGCGGCAAAATTCAAAGTGGAGCTGGTCAGTATCGGTAACGGAACCGCCTCCCGTGAGACCGATCGCCTGGTTGCGGATCTGATCAAGCAACATCCGCAGTTGCGGCTGACTAAAGTGATGGTCAGTGAGGCAGGGGCATCGGTCTACTCGGCCTCCGAATTTGCCGCCCAGGAGTTCCCCGAGATGGATGTCTCATTGCGCGGCGCGGTCTCAATCGCCCGGCGTCTTCAGGACCCCCTGGCTGAGCTGGTGAAGATTGAACCCAAGTCGATTGGTGTGGGGCAGTATCAGCATGATGTTTCCCAGTCCAGGCTGGCCCGTCAACTGGATGCGGTGGTCGAGGATTGTGTAAACGCGGTCGGGGTGGATATCAACACAGCTTCGGCACCGTTGTTAAATCGGGTGGCTGGTCTCTCCACCCTGATGGCGGACAATGTGGTGAAGTTTCGCGATCAGCATGGTGCATTCGCCAATCGCAAAGCGATTCTCAAAGTACCCCGCATCGGTGAAAAAGCCTTTGAGCAGTGCGCCGGATTTCTGCGCATTATGAATGGTACCAATCCGCTCGATGCCTCTGCCGTGCATCCGGAAGCCTATCCGGTGGTAGAGCGCATTCTGGCCAAGACCGGGCGAGAGATGTCAGCTCTGATTGGTGATACCCCCTTCCTGAAAAAACTCTCTGCCAAGGAGTTTACCGATGACACATTCGGTCAACCTACGGTGGAGGATATCATCCGAGAACTGGAGAAGCCGGGTAGGGACCCAAGGCCCGAATTCAAAACGGCAACCTTTAAAGAGGGTGTGGAAAATCTGCAGGATCTTAAAAGCGGCATGGTTCTCGAAGGGGTGGTGACCAATGTCACCAACTTCGGTGCGTTTGTCGATATTGGGGTTCACCAGGATGGCCTGGTGCATATCTCCGCACTCTCCGACAAGTTTGTCAAAGATACCCGTGAAATTGTCAAGGCGGGGGACCTGGTGAAAGTCAAAGTCATGGATGTGGATATCCCGCGTAAACGAATTGCGCTCTCCATGCGCCTGACCGATGAAGCAAACGCATCACGCAGTGAGCGTAGTAAAAACAGCAGGACCGAGAAGCGCCAACAGACCCCAAGCGCAAAGAAGAGATCATCACAGGCACCAAGAGGTGCGATGGCGGAAGCTTTCGCCAAACTGGGTAAGGTTTGAGATAACTACTCAGCCGATATCGCTGAAGAGCAGATTCAGTGCAAGGGCGATCAATACCAGACCTGCAATCCGATTGAGGTATTGCTGTGCTTTTGGTGATTGATTGAGCCAGGTGCCCAGGCTGCCGGCAAGAAAGGCGATGACACCGAATGTCACAAGGGTGACCAGAATAAAGAGTGAACCGAGTAGCATGATCTGTTGTGCCACCTGGCCCTGCTGTGGATTGGTGAACTGGGGCAGGAATGCGAGAAAAAAGATGGTCACTTTGGGGTTGGTGACATTCATGATGATGCCGCGTCGATAAAGCTGAACCGGGGAGAGGTAGACGCGCTCGCTACTGGTCAGGCTGTTTTGCGCTGCATTCAGGGAGAGCCAGCCAAGATAACTGAGATAACCGGCACCGATGACTTTCAATAGAGTGATGGCAAACGGTGAAGTTTTCAACAGTGCGGCGAAGCCAAGTGCAACCACCAGCGTGTGCACGATCAGACCGGTACCGAGACCTGATGTCACCAGATAACCTTTAACTCTTCCATAAAGCGCTGACTGTGTCAGGACAAAGATATTATCGGGGCCCGGTGCCAGGCAGAGTACAAAGGATACTGTGATAAATGCATAGGCAGTGGTCAGGCTGATCAAAGGTTCGTACTCCTCAACACTGCTGAATGTACCTCAAGGGCCTGTTAACACTAATCCAATATGCCCTAATAGTGATCCGCTTAACTACGTCGCCAACGGCTTGTCTATTGACTGATCAAGAAGACTAAATCTATACCCTGCCAATCTTAACACCGTAGATATGTCGAGCTGCTTGTCTCAGGTGCTAATAAAAAAGTCCAATCTGATTGAATCCACTCTCCCCAACTGTCCGTAGATAAAACTGAACACAGAGCGAAATGTTATCAGTTTAAAACTTGTGAGGAGAGCGATATGAAAACCTTGGCAATCACTGCAGCAATGATCTTATCAACCAATCTTTATGCCGGTGCTTTTGATGTAACCGGAGAGAATCATGACCTCTATGACGGCATACCTGAATCGACAAAACTGCCTACCGCCGTACAGCCCGGCATCGGTGATAACTATGGTAGCTCGATTCTCCATTCAGGCAAGGGTTACGCAAAATCCGTCGCCAAGCCGCAAGGTGGTCTGGACGAAGGCTATGGCAGCATTCTGATCGATGTTGGTGTACCGCTTTATTGGTAAAAGAGAGCGAGGGTGGGGTTTTCTCCACCCTCTCTTTATTATCTGCGGCTTAATATTCCGGTGACATCAGTTGGCAAGTCTGGAAAACGGCCGGTTGAATCCGATTGATGCGAACGAATGATTTTACAGCGATAAGCGTGACCACAGGATGGTGGTTGTGTGACTGGTCGGGGTGAGAGGATTCGAACCTCCGGCCCCTGCCTCCCGAAGACAGTGCTCTACCAGGCTGAGCTACACCCCGATGCTTGAACCTCTGCGGAGTCAGGAGTTTACAGTAGCTTGAATCCCCTCGCAATGACTGAAATGCATCGATTTCGATGGTGATTTGCTTTCTAGTGATACAGATTTGATACAAGAATTACCGGAGGTGACGGAGCTTTGCTCCTTGCAGCCTCTGGCTGTCGAAACCTCTCACCCCGACTTTTTTGATTAGATGTCATTATTTTTTCCCAAGAGAGATACAGAATTATTGTAACTTACTGTATTTTCGTGTTTTTTGCCGAGCACTTGACATTATGTTAAATAATGTGAGATTATACCCTGTTACAAACTATTTATAGGAGATTGTGAAGGGATTGATTAGATATGGTGTACATGCTCCAAGCAGGATGCTGAATAAGTGACAACAATATAATGAAGGATATTAATGACTTACAAGTTAGAGGAAACAATTCATAAAAATCAAATAAACCTATTAGAACAATACGGAAACAACCTTTCTGATAGCCACAGGGAAGGATTGAGGCGAATGGCCCAAAAAGCAGCTAGGATGCTAGTTGGGGGTGATACTGGAAGATTCGCTTTCGATGCACCCACAGGGGCAGGAAAAACTACCACTGTAATTGCCACAATTCTTGCAGTTGAAGAATTAAATTTGGATCTAAGCATAGTGGTGGCTCAGGAGAAAATTGAAGGTCTTTGTGATCTGCACAAAAATCTGGCCAATCTTGGCGTTTCTGCTGACCTTATTGGTTTGATTCATAGTAAAAAGGATGGTTCAAGAATAGATGAGCCAATTCTACCTGCCACATATGCCTCATTACCCTCCACACCAAAAGAAGAGTGGGCTGATAAAAAATATATTCTGATGTCTCATCAGATGTTGAGAGGAAAGCGTAATGTTAAGGACTATTGGTATAGGGCAAGGTCTGAGGTCGATGAAGGAGTGCCGAGAGACCTGCTTTTCTATGACGAGACCTTGTGGGTCACTAACTATATGTCCGATAATTATGAGAGCTTAGTCAGGGAAATTTTTGACTTTCGAAGGAAGGTTGAGAGAGAGACCAAGTTCTCTAATCCACAAACTGTTGAATTGTCTGAGTACCTGGCCATTTGTCAGTCAAAGCTAGACCAGGCTATTGATACACGTTCAGGCGAACTCCTAGTGGTCAGTTTGCCACCTGTAGAAGTCGAGTATAACCACGCTATTACGGTGTCTAGTGGTAAATCAGATACCCCACTGAAGAGATTCTTGGATCACTGTAATTGTGAAGAACCTAGTTTTAGGATAGAAGGCAAAGAAAATACTGCTCTGATCAGTTATGACATTGCAGTCCCGCAAGAGTTGAATAAGATTATTGCTCTAGATGCTTCAATCGCAGTCAGATACGCAGCAAATTTGAATGATTCGATTACACACGTATCAAGTGGTATAGAATTCGATTACTCACAAGTTACTGTCAACTATGCAAAGACGAATGGTGGTAAAAGGTTTTTCGAAACTGAGTTTGGAGGATTACCTCGAAGAAACCGAGTAGTGAATGAAGTGCTGGATCTTCTTCGTAGTCTACCGGAGGATGATAAAGTATTGGTTTTCAGCCACAAAAATAAACCAGGACTGGATATTATCAGACAAATCGAAGATTCGGTAAGAGAAATTCTGCCACTAAGATATCAGAATGTTTCCTTCGAAACCTATGGTAACGAGACTGCCAGTAATCATTATGTGGACTGTAAGCATGTGATACTTGCTGGCATGTTAGAAAAGCCTGTTTATACACACCAGGCAATGTATTTATCTGAGTCAGAAAATCTTCTCAAGGAGTTAGGGGGAGAAAACATTGATTTGGTCAAGTATGGTGAAATATTTCATACAGCATATCAAGCTGTTAGTCGTGGGAATTTAAGGAGAGTAAACAAAGGTGTGGCTGGTGAGATGATTATCTGGATGTTCCATAACTATCCAGCACAGATAAGAAAAGGGTTTAAGGATGGTGAAATACTTAGTGGTGCCAGATGGTCGCCTTTAGAATTGAAATATCTACCAGCAAAACACAATGATCCATTTGTTCAAGAGGTTGTTAATGCTGTAAAGCAATACCTCAATCAATCTGACAAACTCAAGGTATCCAGAAAGGAAATGCATCAATTTATTATGGGTGAATTTGAATCACTGACAGCGAAAACGTGGAGAAAAGTAAATGACACACTCAAAGAGCAGGTCAAGATGGGAGAGTACACTGAGTGGTATGTAGAGGGGTATAACTATGTGTCTGTCAGGCAACAACTTGCAGCGTAATCTCTTATAGGGAAGGGCAAGTTGGCTATTAACATGGAAGTTAGTAGTTAGCCCCTTTTTTCATCAAATTAAATTGGGTGAACTATAACAAATTATATTTGTAGCTTTGAGAGAATAATTCTGAGTTGTTAGTAAATTGAAAATATAAAGAGACAACCATGGAGCCAACCAAGTACTTCCCTAAATATTATGAAAAAGATATTGAGATTTTTTATCAATATAATGATGCCGCAGATGAATTGCCAACTGTAGGGTGTAACAAAGGTTTGTGGTCAGTATTCAGATCAGGCCTGTTTTCTAAAGTAAGCCATCCGACAGATTTTGTCTGTTGTTTGTATTGTTTAAACTTGTTACATCAGGGCATATATAACTATCTACCTGGTTTATATGATAAGTGGTGTAAAGTTTCAGCCCCTTTTCTCAATGTACAGCCTTCATGTGGTGCGTCATGTTCTATACATTTACCAATTCAGTTGCTACATCAACTTAATCTTAATTACAAAAATATAGATGATAGCTACAGATCATGTAGTAGTCAGCAACTTAGTAAATATACACAGTATTTTCTCTATGAATATTTAAAAATAATTACTAATAGTATTACAAAGTCAGTAAATTTGGCAGTTAAGTTATCGGAAGATAGTGATTGTGATGAAGTAAGAAGATATCTTGAACTGGACCCTAAGCATGGCAAATTAACAATGGATGAACACGCTAAATTATCAAGGAGGCTTGTGAAAACCCCAATCAGAAATAATAGGGAGAAATATCAACATCAAAAAAGACAAGAACGTTTTGTATTAACTGCATATTTACTAAAGAAAAGTCCACATGAGAGACTTGAATATATAGCTACAGATATCGAAAGATCAATTTATTTTTATCCTGAGTTCTTAGTAGAAATAGATGATTATGACCTAAGTATGTTAAATGTTGAAGTTAGAGAGAATCTATCGTTTAGGTTATCAAATCCACCAAGAAAGTCACAATGGAAGATATTATCTAAGCAGTTACTTTCTTCGTTTAACGATGAGAGAAACTATGCATATAGAAAGCTAAAATACAAAGTAGACAATATTAGAACGCTTCCGATAAAAGAGTGGAAAGCTTATATTAATTGGCTAGTAAAGCAAAACAAATTAAACCTTGATAATAAGACTGACAGACAAAAAATAATGGAAGAAATACTTAATATTATAATGTCATGATTATAATAAATTAAATGTACTCAATATTCCGAGGCTAGCTAAAAAATAAATAACTAGTGACAATAATTACTATTAAAGAAATCAAGAAACCTGAATGTAGAATAGAAGTCGCAAATGAAAAAAATATTGGAGTTAGCTGATGAGGTTATATTTTTCAGTATTTATTAGTATTTGTTCATTTATTATCATAATAATTATTTTCTTATTCTTGTTTAAACAATTTGAAGTGACATTTCGTTATGATTATGACTATCCTGTCAGTTGTGGAAAATATGATTGTGGCGAGAGTAATTTAACTATCTTTGGTATTTATGCAATATTCATTGGTGGTATGTTCTCATGGAGAATATTTCATTTCGTAAATACGGGTTGTATATCTGGTGAATTAGATTACTGGCAACGCTTATCGTGGCGTTACTGGATTCTCTGGTTTACATTTATGATGGTGATTGTATATACATTTGATCAAATAGAAATTAATACAACAGCAAGATTTATAGTGGAGATATGTGTCTTTTTCATTTTTTCTTATGTCTTATTAAATAGTTATGAGAGAAAAGCTAAGTCTCACGATAAAACACGATAATTAACAGGTAGAGATATATCTTTATTGTTCTTCTTATTTGAAAGAACTTAATTGTACTAACAAGTGGGGTTACGATATGAGTTACCATGACACATATGCTAGTTATGTACATGATATAAATTATAAGTATACACTAGGTCAAGAAAGGGATAAGAGTACTACTATTTTTCGTACTGTATTTATTTCAGTAGTTTATATTTTGATAGTCTTGTGGAATCCTCTTTTAATGTTTGGAGGTAATCTAAGTAATAATATTGGTGCACTTACCATATACGCCATTATTGAATCAATTTTTTATATAGTTAGAAAAGATAAGAGACTTCAAAGATGGGAAATAGATAAAAAAGAAAGATATCATTTTTATCATAATACTTTTGAAGTGCCAAAAGTTATACCAATAAAATACTATAAGTATTTCAATGTGGCACCTAGTATTATTATGGGTGATAGAGAAGAATGCGATAAAAAAGATAATGTCATGTGCATGCGTATTTCTAAAGGTATTGAGTTACTTAAAGAGCTTAGCGAAAGAAATACAACATCAATCAATCTGTTATATAGTTGCAAGAAAAAATGCGATGAGTATTTCTTAATTGATGAATTTATAACTAATTTTGTAATTCTTAGTCGAGAAAACAAAGGTCAATATGTATCCTATAGTAAAAATACAGTTACTACTGCTTATGAAATTATGGGGAAATATAGTGATCAGGAAGATTACTATGTGTCTTTTGTTGACATAGATTTCGATCTCGAGATAGTTAAGTCAAGATCATAACTACTCAAATTTGATATCTGTAGTTTTGTACTGTTGCCTGTAAGTTTAATTCTGCTTGTAAATAACATTTCATTAAAGTAAGTTTTTAACTTAGGTGATACAAGCTAAAATCGTAAATAACAGAAAACTGTCTGACTACTTTATTTGTTTACTTCTTTTTGTATATCTATAATTAACTGTTCAAGTTTATTTATATACTCAGGATATTTTTTTCTAAATTCATCGAGCGTATAATAATCTTCCTCTCCATCCCATTTAAGAGAGCCTGAGATTTTATGTGAATAACCTTTACGTACTATAAATATTTTTGTTTTCGGTTCGTAATCAAGAAAGATATAGTCTTCATTATCCATGCCTTTATTCTTATAATAGATTCTTCTTGTAATCATTTTATAATCCCAATTTAGCGGTTTATATTAACATATTTTATTTATATTGACTGATTAAATTGATAACGTAAAATTTCTTTCGCACATTTGAAGAGGCGGTGGCCTTGTTGATTAAATGGTAAGTGACCAAACGAACCAACAATCAACAGAAGGACCACCACCATGAATAAAGATACCAAAACTTTGGG
>NZ_JBSYOP010000028.1:0-55000 GCF_058244685.1 Candidatus Thiodiazotropha sp. AKAK2
TTAGCCAGGTGAAACGCTTCGCGTACACCCTCTCCCCAACCCCTCTCCCATCAAGGGAGAGGGGCTTATCTTCGCGATTGGCGTCCAAGCGTTATATCAAAAACCTGAAGCTCAGGAAGTTACGCGATTACCAGTCCTGGAATCTATTTGTGGAATATGATGCGTTGATTGTTTTGATTGAGTCCATAAATAAGCGCAAATAGATGGGGACATGAACTCCCCTCTCCCCTTGCGGGAGAGGGGCCGGGGGAGAGGGGGAGAATCAGCACCTTAACCTTCATAAGAACTCAACAGGATAAAGACGAGGGATCAACGCGTTTTTATCTTTACATCTGAAACCAGGGATTCAGGTTTTAGCCAGGTGAAACGCTTCGCGTACACCCTCTCCCCAACCCCTCTCCCATCAAGGGAGAGGGGCTTATTTCGCGATTGGCATCCATTCGCGCTCAATCAAAAACCTGATGCTCAAGAAGTTACGCGATTGATATTCGCATTCATTTGTGGACTTAAGATAATTAAACCGAGAGTGCCTGCAACAGGGCCTTCAGTGCCTGCCCGCGATGGCTCAGGCTGTTCTTGGTCTGCGGCTCCAGTTGTGCCGAACTGCAGTCATGGGTGGGGACATAAAATATGGGGTCGTAGCCAAATCCGTTCTCGCCTTGCGGTTCAAAAAGAATTCGGCCCTCCCAGCTGCCCTGGCAGATGATAGGGGTCGGATCCTCTGCGTGACGCATGTAGACCATCAGGCATTGGAAGCGGGCTGTACGTTTCTCTTCCGGTATATCTTCGATACAGCTCAGCAGTTTCTGCAGATTCTCTTCATCAGAGGCCCCCGCCCCTGCAAAGCGGGCTGAGTAGATGCCGGGTGCGCCACTCAGTGCGTCGACCTCGATACCCGAGTCGTCTGCGATGGCCGGCAGGCCACTCAGGCTCGATGCATGGCGGGCCTTCTTGATGGCGTTTTCAACAAAACTGAGACCATCTTCTATGGCGTCGGGAATATTGAAATCCTTTTGTGGCACAACGGTGATCTGTTCGCTGGCCAACAGCTGATTGATCTCTCTGACCTTGCCCGCATTGTTACTGGCCAGTACGATCCGTTCACCTGAATGATGTCCTGTCATTTCACTCTACCTGTTTCTCTGGTTTGACTGAGCTCTGAGTGTTGTAGCGTTGGGAGTGTTTTGAGTCACTCTGGTAAACGCCATCCATGAGTCCTGAATCTTAGCTCACAACTTTTAATGACAACTTAACAGCAAGAGGCATTACAGACTCAGGGAAGCGTTGCTCATCCGCAAGCTTTAACCACCCAACGCTTGCTTCTGTATCTGGCAGATCTGTTGAATGCCCTGGTCTGCCAGATCCAGCATGGCGTTCAGTTCATCGCGGCTGTAGGTATCGCCTTCTGCAGTTCCCTGCACCTCGATGAATCCCTGCTTTTCATTCATCACAACATTCATGTCGGTCTCGGCGTTGGAGTCTTCCGCGTAGTCCAGATCCAGTACGGGGGTGCCCTGGTATATGCCCACCGAGACTGAGGCCACCATGTTCAGCAGCGGGCTCTGCTCCAGCAGTCCGGCAGCACGGGTATGCTCAATGGCATCGACCAGCGCGACACAGGCTCCGGTGATGGAGGCGGTTCGGGTGCCGCCATCGGCCTGGATGACATCGCAGTCCAGGGTGATGGTTCTTTCACCCAACGCTTTCAGGTCCACGGCGGCACGCAGCGAGCGTCCGATCAGTCGCTGTATCTCCTGGGTTCTGCCGCTCTGCTTGCCCCGGGCAGCTTCACGACCCATGCGATCGGTGGTCGACCTGGGCAGCATGCCATACTCGGCGGTGATCCAGCCTTGACCGGCGCCTTTGAGAAACCTGGGTACGGATTCATCGACACTGGCGGTACAGAGTACCTGGGTGTCGCCAAAGCAGACCAGAACGGATCCTTCAGCATGCTTGGTGAAGTTACGGGTAATGCTGATCTCTCTCAGCTGATCGGGTTGGCGTCCGGAAGGTCTCATGTCGCTCCTTAAGGAATTGAAGGCAATTGTGATTGTCGGGTGCGCTATTATGGTTGAATGGTTTGGAGATGTCAGCCTAGTTGCTATTGGTCAGGCAATCAAATGGTTTACTCTATGTGAATGGTTTTAGTCGAAGCCCGGAGATGAGGAAGATTAAGTTTTAAGTCAGTCTGAATTGATCCGAGTTTGAAATATTCTTGATCAGGTCAGCGTGATCGTTGCCCGGGCTGTTCACGGCACGGCTGACCGGGTAGTGATCAACCTCACCGGGCGGTGCCGGTCTCAGCAGGGGCAGCAGTTGCTCCTTGGTCTGTACCTGGGGATCCAGCCAGCAGTCGAAATCCTCAGGTTTGAGAATGATCGGCATGCGGTCGTGAATCGGCGCCACATCCTGATTGGCTTCGCCGACCAGGATGGTGCAGGAGTCGATCTCCCGGCCGGATTTATCCTGCCAGTGTTCATAAAGACCGGCCAGGGCAAACAGGGGTTGGCTGGTCGGGCGGAAGCAGTAGGGCTGCTTGATGTTGTTCTCCTTTTTCCACTCGAAAAAGCCGCTGCAGGGAATCAGGCAGCGTCGGTATTTGAAGGCGGCCCGGTAGGCCGGTTTGTTGTCCACCGTCTCGGCCCGGGCGTTGATCGTTTTGTAGCCGATCTTTTCATCCTTGGCCCAGAAGGGGATCAGCCCCCAATGAAAACCGCCCAGCACTCGCTCTCCGTTCGGTGCCGCCACCGCGAGGATATCCTGGGAAGGTGCGATATTGTATCTGGGCTTGAGCTCGATGGCTGTGGCTTCCAGGGAGAAGTAGCCTTCAAGCTCATCCATCTTTACATCGAGGTAGAGTCTGCCGCACACAGTGAAATCCTGGATTAGGGTTAACAGGCCCTAGCCTTTCCCCATGATCGATCCGAGTATGCCGCGAATGATCTGCTTGCCCAGCCTGGAACCGATCGCCCGGGCGATCGATTTGGCAAACGCCTCACCAACTCCTTGTTTTCTTGAACCGCCGCTGCGACGCTTGCTGCTTTTGGCCTGCTTCTCCTGCTCCTCGGATCTGGCCTGCTCCTCGCGACGCTTGATCAGCTCCTCT
Source organism: Candidatus Thiodiazotropha sp. AKAK2 (assembly GCF_058244685.1). Lineage (NCBI taxonomy): Bacteria > Pseudomonadati > Pseudomonadota > Gammaproteobacteria > Chromatiales > Sedimenticolaceae > Candidatus Thiodiazotropha > Candidatus Thiodiazotropha sp. AKAK2. The sequence continues at coordinate 3,107 of NZ_JBSYOP010000028.1, forward strand.
TCCCGTTTTTTCAGCAGTTCATAGGCGGACTCCCGATCGACCGTCTCGCCATATTTGGATTTCACCGGCGAGCGACCGATGATCTTTTTACGTTCCGCTTCACTGACCGGACCGAACTGGGAGCAGGGTGGGGACATCAGGGTCTTCTCCACTATGCTCGGCACACCCTTTTCGTCCAAGGTGGAGATCAACGCTTCACCGACCCCCAGGTTACTGATCATCTCCTCGGTGTCGAAGGCCGGGTTCTCACGGAAGGTCTCGGCCGCCGCTTTGACCGCTTTTCTGTCCTTCGGGGTGAAGGCCCGCAGGGCGTGCTGAATGCGGTTACCCAACTGACCGATGACCTGATCCGGCACATCGTTGGGATACTGGGTGACAAAAAACACCCCGACCCCCTTGGAGCGAATCAGTCGCACCACCTGGGTGATCTTCTCCAGCAGCGCCTTCGGCGCATGGCTGAACAGCAGGTGGGCTTCGTCGAAAAAGAACACCAGTTTCGGCAGGTCCGCATCACCCCGTTCCGGCAGCTCTTCCATCAGTTCGGAGAGCAGCCAAAGCAGAAAGGTGGCGTAGATGCGGGGTGAATGATAGAGGGTGGTTGCATCGAGAATACTCACCACTCCCCGGCCGGAGAAGTCGTTCTGCATCAGATCCTCGATGTGCAGTGCCGGTTCGCCAAAAAAGATCTCACCGCCCGCCTCCTCCAGGGTCAGCAGGCGTCGCAGAATGGCCGTGACGCTCTGCCGGGAGACCCGGCCATATTCCCGTTCGAGATCCTTGGCGTTGTCCGCAACCCAGTTGAGCATGGCACGCAGATCCTTCAGATCGAGCAGCAGCAGCCCTTCATCGTCCGCCAGGCTGAATGCGATCTGCAGTACGCCCTCCTGGGTCTCGTTGAGTTCCAGCAGATTGGCCAGCAGAGTCGGGCCCATTTCCGAGACCGTCGTCCGAACCGAATGTCCCTGTTTGCCGAACACATCCCAGAAGAGCACCGGGCAGGGCTCGAAGTTGTGCGCTTCAATCTTGATATAGTCGAGCCGTTCAGTGATCTTCGGGTGAGCCTTGCCGGCGCCGGCAAGACCGGAGAGATCGCCTTTTACATCCGCGGTAAATACCGGTACGCCGAGGCGGGAGAAGGATTCCGCCAAGACCTGCAGGGTTACGGTTTTACCGGTTCCAGTGGCCCCGGTGATCAGACCGTGACGGTTCGCCATCCCGGCGTTGAGCAGTATCTGTCGATCACCATTACCACCGAGCAGAATGTTATTGTTGGTCATGTTGCTGGTCCTGAGATAGTTGACAAAGATTTACCTTCAGTACTGGTCTATCTTCGGGTTTGGGGTAGACTCTGTGAAGCATACCGCCTTTGATAATCGCTATACTTATACGCTGATGACAATTCATTGATCAAGCGGGATTGTGATTTCTTTTATGGCTCAACAACGACAACCTTGTGGTTCGCGGGGGATATAACAATGATGGAATTGGTTCAACAATTGATTTCGGGCGCCGGTGTCAGTCAAGAGCAGGCTGAGGGTGGCGCCGGACTGCTGTTCGGTCTGGTGAAAGATCAGCTCTCTTCCGGAGACTTCAGTCAGGTCACGAATGCGGTCCCCGGGATCGAGTCTCTGATCGATGCTGCCCCCAGTGAAGACTCCGGTGGTCTGGGTGGCTTGCTTGGTGGCGTGGCCTCTGCAATCGGTGGTGAGCAGCTGGGTAATATGGCATCGCTGGCGAGCGGTTTTTCCAAACTCGACCTGGATGCGGGGATGATCGGCAAGTTCGTTCCCATCGTACTCTCATTTCTGCAATCACAAGGTGGCGACGGGCTATCCGGTCTGGTAGCCAAGGTTCTGCAAGGGGATTGAGGGACAGCTCATGCGCTGGCGCGGACAACGACAAAGCAGCAATGTGGAAGATCGCCGGGGAATGCGTTCCTCTTCACCCCTGGGCTTGGGGGGCGGCGGTGGCGGACTGCTCAATCTGCTGCCAATGGTATTCAAACTGTTTGGTGTTAAAGGCGGTATCGTCGCGGTTCTGGCAATCGGCGCCTATGGTCTGCTGAGCGGTAATCTGGGCAGCATGCTGGGTGGCGGCTCCGGTGGTGAGAATCTCTCCACCGGTGGTGGTCAGCCGGTCAAGCAGAGTGCGCAAGAGCAGGAGCTGGTGCAGTTCGTCTCTGTGGTGCTGGCCGACACGGAGGATACCTGGCATCAGCTGTTCCGCAAGATGGGCTCCACATACAAGGAGCCCGATCTGGTACTGTTCCGTGGCGCCACCAAGACAGCCTGTGGCTTCGGCCAGGCGGCGATGGGCCCTTTCTACTGTCCGGGTGACCAGAAAGTCTATATCGACCTCAGCTTCTTTGATGATCTGAAAAAACGTTTCAAGGCACCGGGTGATTTTGCCCAGGCCTATGTGATTGCCCATGAAGTGGGTCACCATGTGCAAACCCTGTTGGGGATCTCGCAAAAGGTGCATAAGGCCAAGGCGTCACTGAGTGAAGTGGCGGGCAACAAGCTGTCGGTTCGTCAGGAGTTGCAGGCGGACTGTTTTGCCGGGATCTGGGCCTTCAATGCCGATCGATCCCGTCAGTTACTTGAGTCCGGGGATATCGAAGAGGGGCTGACCGCCGCCAGTGCCATCGGTGATGATCGATTGCAGAAACAGTCTAAGGGGTATGTCAGCCCGGACTCCTTTACCCATGGGAGTTCAGCCCAACGTGTGAAGTGGTTTCAGGTGGGCTTTAAGAACGGTGACCTGAAAAAGTGCGACACCTTTGCCGCAAACCAGTTGTGACTGAATGCTCGCGAGTCGATGAGGAGTAGATGAAATGGGGATAATTTCTTGGGTGATTCTGGGGCTGATTGCCGGTGCACTGGCCAAGTGGCTGATGCCGGGCAAGGATGGCGGTGGCATTTTCGTTACCATGCTGCTGGGTATCGCCGGCGCTCTGGTAGGCGGTTACATCGGTGAATTTCTGGGGATTGGCAACCCAGGTGGATTGAGTCTCAGCAATATCCTCAGCGCGACGGCAGGCGCCTTCCTGATTCTTTTTGCTTATCGGCTGGTCAAGCAGTCGGGGGGTGAGTCGGCTGAGGGATCGACCGGGGAAGAGTGATCCGACGACCGGCTTGAGCTGAAGATTTCAGCTCACTCCTCATCCAGGTCGTCGACCATCTTGCGCAGATCCTGGATCGCCTGACTGACATCGACACTCTCTTCGGGGTGATCCAGGATGCCCCGGTTCTTTTTCGCCAGTGACATACTGAAATCGGCAGGCGTCAGCTTGGCCTCACTCGCCCGCCAGCGCAGAGCAACCACTGTGACGTTATCGCTCTCTGGGTTGCTTTTTGTCTCGGCCTGTTTGGCAAGATCACTGATATTGTTCAGCAGTGGCGCGCTGTTTTTATAGAGGTTGTCCACCATCGGCCGTTCCGGCAGGGGGCCCCAGAAACCATCGCTGCAGAGCAACACCACATCACCCTGTTTCAGATCATGGGGGCCGCTGAGTTCGGCAACCGGCCGGTTGCTGTTACCACCCAGGCAGCGGGTGACGTAGTTGCGAAATTTGTGGGTATGCACCTGAGCTGCGGAGATCAATCCCTGCTGGCGCAGATGTTCCACATAGGAGTGGTCATCGGTGCGCAGATGGATCACGCCGTCACGCATGATGTAGAGACGGCTGTCGCCGATGTGCGCCCAGTAGGCGGTGTCTTCCTGTACCAGGCAGAGCACGCCGGTTGTGCGGGGTTCGATGGGGGGCTCCTGGCGATCGCCGAAGGCGGTGATCTGCTGGTGGCTCATCTCCATCAATCCGGAGAGAAAAAAGCGTGGATTGGAGATCGGTTTGCGGCTGGTGAGGAAGGCCTTGCGGGCGTTATCCATGAGGATTTGCGCCGCCATCTCCCCTTTGGGATGGCCGCCCATACCGTCGGCCAGGGCCAGCAGAATGGCATCCGGGGCCTCCATGATCAGACAGCGGTCCTGGTTCATGGAGCGATTGCCGATCAGGCTGCATTGAGCGGTTTCATACTTCACGAGATCGCCCTCTTCTCATCGAACAGCTCGGAGAGCGAACTTTCCGATTCGATCGGATTATTGCTCTGCAGTGCCTCCAGCAGTTCCTTGGCATTTTGCGGGCGCTTCTCGTAACCGATCTCCATCGCCCAGTCGATCGCTTCCAGCATCGCGGCCGGGTAGCGTCGGCGATAGATACGTGCGGCGGGCTTCAATTTCTCTTTGGCGTGTCGTTCGATGGCCGAGGGTGGCGCCTTGCCGTCGAGACAGGCGCGCATGCTGGCGCCGATGGCATAGACATCACTCCAGGGGCCGACATTGCCGGATTGGTAATACTGCTCGACTGGTGAGAAGCCAGTGGTCACCACCCGGCCTGTACGGGTACCCTCATTGCGCACTTCATGGACCGCGCCGAAATCGAGCAGCAGCGGGTTGCCCCCGGTGCGCAGATGGATATTGCTCGGCTTGATGTCGAGGTGCAGCAGATTGCGTGAATGGATCTGACTCAGCGCATCGAGGATCGGCGGAAACACCGTCATGATAAAGCGGGTACTCAGACTGCCGCTGCGCTTTTTGATGTAGCTGGCCAGGTTTTTACCCCGTTCGTGGTCCATTACCAGGTAGCCGGTGTTGTTGGCCAGGAAGAAGCCTCTCACCTGGACGATATTGGGATGACGCAGCGAGGCCAGTACCTTCGCCTCCTGATAGAACAGGCGCAGACTGCGGTTGAAGTTGTCGACCTGTTTCTCTTCAAGGGGCACCACCTTGCCGTTGCTGGCGCGGCGGGCAAGCTTTTTCGGCAGGAACTCCTTGATGATCACCTCATCCTGGGTATCTTCATCCTCAGCAAGATAGATCAGACTGAAGCCACCGCTGGCGACCACTTTCATGATCACATAACAGTCAATTTCAGTGCCTTCCGGCATGCTGTCTCGAAGCTTATCCATTCAGGTTTGTCTCGGCTGGTTTGCTATCCGTCATCTCACTGATTATAAGGCCTTTTAATAGAATTACTCCCATTCTCACCGGATTTGTGCCCTGCCCGTCGGTGAAAAAGTGATTTTCATCAAAAAATTCTTATGCCGGGGGAGACAGACAGCACCAGCAATAGTGTCCAGTTCCAGATAGCGGCCCAATCGCTGAAATCTGAAATCTTTTGCCGTCGAAAGGCGATTTTTTTAACCCAAATCACAGCAGATCGCTTATGATAGATGAGTTACAACCACTTGGCCGGGTGCCAATTAAAGCCACTGGATCCATCCAATCCGATCCGGCAGGATCCGGGCCAGGCCACCAGCCGTATCAACCAGAAAGATCAGGCAGACCAATATGATCAGCAGTATGACCGCCTTCGCAAGGGAAGAGTATCGAGGTGAACTGGGCAATATGAGCTGGGAGATCCGCTCAGTCAATCACCGCTACCTGGAGGCTTTTCTGCGTTTGCCTGAAGAGCTCAGGGCCTTGGAGCCGAGTATCAGGGAGCGCCTCAACAATCGTCTCGGGCGGGGAAAACTCGATGTCAGTCTGAAGTACAAGGCGGGCACCAGCAGCGATGCCTCCCTGTGCGTCAACCAGCGACTGGTCGAGCAGTTGATCGATGCGGATCAGCAGCTGGCCGATATGATCGAGCTGGAGCCCAGCATGCGCTCCGGCGACCTGCTGCGCTGGCCTGGTGTGCTGGAAGAGGAAGAGCGGGACTTCACGCCGGTCAAGGCGCAGGCGATGCAGCTTTTGGAGACCGCCCTCGACAGCCTGATCGACAACCGTTTGCGGGAAGGGGCGCGGTTGGGTGAGATCATCGCCTTGCGCTGCGATGCCATGGCTTCGGAAGTAGGTCGGGTGAGGGGGTTGATGCCCGATGTGCTGGAGTCGGTGCGAAGCCGGATCAAAGACCGCCTCAATGAAGTGATGGAAGAGCTGGATGAAGCTCGGGTCGAGCAGGAGATGGTGCTGTTGGCGCAACGGCTCGATGTGGATGAAGAGCTGGATCGCCTGGAGACCCATATTGAAGAGGTGAGACGGGTGCTGGAGTCCGATGAGCCGATCGGACGACGTCTCGATTTTCTGATGCAGGAACTCAACCGGGAAGCCAACACCCTTACCTCCAAATCGAATAGTGTCGAGGTGACCCGTTCGGCGGTGGAGATGAAGGTGCTGATCGAACAGATGCGTGAGCAGGTGCAGAATTTAGAGTAACCCGGTTTGTAACCGGCTTTTTTCTGTGCCTGGTTTGCCAGCATGAACGTGCTATTTGCTTCAGTTGCTCACAGCTACAAAGCCCTTGGAAGGTTAACCTAAGATCTATCTGGACGGTTTTTTCAATGGATCCCAGCTCCTAACAGAGGTCAATTGGTTGGCAGAGCGTGCGGAGTTGTCAGCCACATCCGCTTATGCCAAGCCAGTGTGAAAAGGGATTGGCTGGGAGCGAGATATTTCCTTTAGGAATTGCGTGTTTTCTTTGTTACATCAACTGCCTATTATCTTTCTAACAGTTAAGTTTTAATCGATTTGTTATCTGGCGTCGGTGTGTGAATCGAAGTTCACATCAGCTTGATTGATGAACTGACCAGATCGCATTCAATCCCACCAGCAGACCAATTTGTACAAACGGTTATGTTTACTCTTGGGTTGGACTCCATTGACCGATTAACTCAGAGATCATGCCGACGGAGTGACCACAGCCATGCTCAACAAACCTGTACGTCTTACCAAACAACCAAAAATAAGTGACGAAGCAGCCTTGGTGCGTGATGCATTGATCGAGCATGGCCTCGAAACCCCAATGTTCGATAATGGCCTGAGCCAGGATCAGAAGTATGATCGAATCCGTGATCTGATGAGTGATGTGATGCAGACACTCGGTCTCGATCTGTCAGACGACAGCCTGAACGAGACACCCCACAGAATTGCCAAGATGTATATCCACGAGATCTTTTCCGGTCTCGACTACAGTCACTTCCCAAAGATCACCCTGATCGATAACAAGATGGGTTCGGATGAGATGATCTCGGTCGAGGAGATCGACCTGACCAGTACTTGCGAACATCACTTCATCACCATCGACGGCAAAGTGAAGGTGGCCTATCTACCCTCAGCAAGCCTGATCGGTCTGTCGAAGATCAACCGGATCGTGCGCTTTTTTGCCCAGCGGCCCCAGGTGCAGGAGCGCCTCACCCGGCAGATACTGGTTGCCCTGCAGACGTTGCTGGATACCGAGGATGTGGCTGTTTCCATCGAAGCTACCCATTACTGTGTAAAGGCCAGAGGAGTGATGGACAGCAGTTCACACACCAGAACCAAAGCGCTTGGCGGCAGTTTCAAGCGAGACCCCTACCTGCGGTCAGAGTTTCTGGCATAAACTGAGATTGCAACCGAGAAAGCCGGTTGGCGGTTAGCTAAAAGATTTGTAATAAAAAAAGCAGTTGGGGAAGACGCATTTCAGCGAAAATGGTGTGGGCCGGAATCCCCGGATTCCATTCCCGGGAGTGTCAGAATCGATAGTCAGGAATCAATTGTCAGCCATTTTGGCCATCGCACTCTCAACGGTCTTGTTGAGTTTGGCGATCGATTTCGTCATCACTTTTGCAACCTTGGGTTCCAGCATGGTGCTCATCATCTCAAAGTTCATGCGTGAGATAACAACCGTACCATCCTGCTTGCCATAGACGGAGAGACCACAAGGCATCATGGCAGAGACGTAACGGGTCTCATCGGCAGCCAGCAGTAATCTGTGCTTACCCTCTCTTCAAACGATTCAGAATTCAGTTGATCGATCAAAGTCTCGTCTGAGAATCTTTTTCCCGTAGGGTGTTAGCAGCACTTCATCCTCTCGTTCGCCATTCCCTAGAAGCAACCTCTTATAAAAAATGCTTACTTCCTGTGCCTAATACTGAATAGTGTAATGTTTGACGCTAAGGGAAATGTACAAGAACGATTAAAAATGTTCTTTAATAAAAACAGATGGTTAGTGAGGGGCTTGAGTAAGATTGATCTTGAAGTATTAATTAGGCAGTCAAATGAGAACATTTGTAGTACTGTTGACGTCATAACGTATTATATATGCCATCTGCATAATACATTTTATGAGCCGTCCACATAATCAACAGTTATAAGAAATCTCAGCATCACGAATAGGAATTAGATATGAAATGCTCCGTCTATATTGCAACTAGCGTGGATGGTTATATCGCTACTCCGGAAGGTGCGGTCGATTGGCTACATAGCGCTGGCAACCTGGAAACTGATATGGGAGATGATCTGGATATGGGTTTCGGCTCATTTATTGAATCTGTTGATTGCATGGTCATGGGGCGTAAATGCATGGATATGATTTCTAGTATGAATCTATCTCTTGAGCAATGGCCTTATGGTGATATTCACATCGCTGTTTTGAGTAACACGGTGAGAACACCACCCGAAAATCTAAAAGGCAAGGTGGAAATGTTCTCTGGTAAAATTACCGATTTGGTAAAGACGCTAGAAAGCAAAGGATTTAAGCACGCCTATATAGATGGCGGCTCCACAATTACCTCATTTCTTAATCATAGACTTATTGATGAAATGATAATAACTAGAGCGCCAGTGCTGTTAGGTGAAGGCATCCCTCTTTTTGGCAAGCTCGACAACCAAATTAGACTAGTGAATTCCGAGGCAAAAGCTTTTGCAAATGATTTCATTCAAATTAAGTACAGAGTAAATTACTTATAACAAGCAGCTGTAGCGGATCAATTTACGCTACGCTCCAATTGCCCGCTGAGCTGGACGTTAAGCATTGAAAAATTTGACGAAAATATTGATTGGAATGAGTTTAAAATTCAAAGGATCTAAAAAAATAGGATTAGTTTTTGTGGTCATGTTCCTTACCTGCGTAACTAGTGCATGTTCAAATAGGTTCGTGCTGCCTCCAATGGAGCAAAAAATGGAGAAAGTATATTTGTTAAAGTACTCTACTTGGGGGCACCATTCATTGGCTTTCTACAGAGACGGCATATTGACTGAATATACTTATGGTGATTGGGAATTATTCGCCTTGAATAAGCGCGATGGTTGGACTGCGTGGAAAAATATGACTATCTCTTCACAAGGAGCTCTTGGTCGAAAGTCCGTACGGCTAAACCCTGGCGACTCAATTTGCGACAAATTTGCAGGTTGTGAAGTCGTTGTTATGTTTGATGCCCCACAGGACAAGGCGGAAAATTTAGGTGAATTTCTAAAAAATAGCTATGAGTCAAATTCTATAACGGAGGTGTATAACTCGAAAGAAGATGTGCATTTCGTAAAATATGCTAAGCCTTATTGGGGGTTTCATAACTGTAATCATGAGTTAGTAGACTGGTTAGAACTGCTTGGTGGTAAAGTCACAGGGTTAGTATTTTATAAGCCTCAGCTCATAGAAGGAATGGAGCCTAAGGTATTGCCAATAGTGAATATTCAATGAGCGTAGGCAGACAAATGCCTAACAAGCGTAGGCAGACAAATGCCTAACAATGGCAATCAACACGGAGATTTTTCCGCAGTGTTTGAGCTGTGCTAAAAAGAGCCTAGCACAGCTCAAACACCGCTACAAAATGCCGGTTATTGCTGGCGTCAGAAGCAAAAGAGAAGAAGTATGAAGCAAGAATATAGTAGAGACGGATACTATTTAATTCAGGGTGCTTTTAGTGATGAAAACGTAACTACCCTGCGGAATGAACTGTCTAATTTTGGAGGAAAGCCAAATAACTTTGGGATAAGAGATTTGATGAATAAGGCACCATACATAAAAAGGATGGCATCATCTTCTCCATTAATTGATATTGCAAGAGAAATATTAGGAAATAATGTGCGTCCAGTAAGGTCGGTGTTCTTTGATAAAAATGAAGTAGCTAACTGGAATGTAGCTTGGCATCAAGATACATCCATAGCACTAAAAACCAAACATGATATCAATGGTTTTGGCCCTTGGAGCGAAAAACAAGGTGTGGTCCATGCTGAGCCGCCAGCTGAATATTTAGCCAGCACTTTAACATTAAGAATTCATCTTGATAAAGCAAATACTGAAACAGGGGCACTGCGTGTAGTACCAGGGACACACAGAGATGGAAGAGTGAAATCTAGTGAAATATTAAAAATAGTTGAGAACTCCACTGTGGTTGAGTGTTGCGCTGATCCTGGTGATGTTTTGCTAATGAACCCACTACTATTCCATTCATCTAGAAAGGCAAGCCACCCATACCACAGAAGGATCATTCACATAGAATATTCTGCCATGGTATTGCCGGCTCCATTGGAGTGGTTTGAATGTGCGTAGCCACTTCTAACAAAACAATACAGCGGGAACTCCAATCATAGCTCGGAAGTGTCTACCGTACCGTGGGAACTCCAATTTTACTAACCTGAACCAAGTAAATACATAACAATTCACTCCACAAGGGTTGTCAGCACTAACAATCTATCAAACTGTAAACTAAAAAATATTATCTACTTTATTCCAGTAAGTTATTAAAATACTTTATATTTTCACGCATCTAATAACGGTGACCAATGATAAAGCAAGTTTTGTTATTACGAATGAGTTATTGGTTAGCTGCAATTGCGGACTTTGCAGTCGCGATATTAGTGTGGATGCCTGAAAGGATGGGGGTAACTGAAACAGTCTATCCAATGGGGCTCGCATCTGCAGTAATCTTCTCATGGGCCGTACTCTTATTGTTGGCCGATAGAAAACCTTTGGAAAGAAGGTGGATATTGTTGCCAACGATTCTTGTCGTTGCATTGTTAGCTATCACACGAACTCTATTTTCGCAGGATGGAGCTATTGAGTTTAGTATTGTTCTGCTTCTTTTTGCAATTGCACTGATCATCTTTATGGCTTATAGCTACTACTACGCTGGTAAATATCATGCAAGCAAATAGCCTTAAATCAAAATACACATAACAACTCTCTCGCCTGGACGCGTATTACGCTGCGTTTCATTTGTTTAGCACAGCTTTAACCTTGTTTTCTCTAGAAAAGGAGGCACCAATGATTTTTACGATAGGTATAATAACAATCATCTTAGGTCTCATTGGCTGGGTAGGGCAAACATTGGCAGTCTTTAATAATGAATTGGCCACTAAGCTCGGGCTTTCCGAAACTGAAGAAGTAATGGACCCTACGATGCTTGCTTTCGAAAGATTCAGCATGGGTATCATGGATTTTTTGCTCATGTGGATTCTTCCGCTATCAGGATATTTGATGATTATTGGCAATGAGTGGTGGCCTGTGCTTGCACTCGTTGGGGGAGCCGTTTATTTGTACATACCTGGCTGTTTCAGCATAACCAGAATTGTGCTGGGAAAGCGTGGGTTAAAGATTGGAACTCGTTCGGCGCTGATTACCGCCTATGTTCTCGCGGTACTTTGGACTGTAGACGCCTTGGTAATGATGAGTTTGGCTGTCAAAGAGTTGAACTTGTTATAAACACCAAAAAAAACTTTCAAGGCGCTCCAGCGGTTGAATCATTACTGTGCCAATAAGTATTAGGGTGTTAGCGAAGTAAGCTGGAAGTTTATAGTTGGTAGACTTTTCGCTCGTGCTCTTATTTTTGCTATAGAAGCAAATACTAATTGTTGTAGATCAAAGCAAAAATCCAGTTTAGTAACAATATAGAGATCTGAGTCATAATTGACCTATCCAGCGGCATATTAGGCCATTTCTATCGCGACCCTGCAGTAGATACGCGATATCTAATTTTACACCAGGGAGCGAATCCATGAGAAAACTTAACTGTACTAATATCATCTGTTTAGTCATTTTAACAGTCTCTATGTTCTGGGTCTCACAGGTCATGGCCTGGACCGATAACATCACTGAAACCGCTTATGTTAATTCGATCTGCAAACTGGAGCCGGAAGCCCAATGTTCCTGGGCTATCCTGATTGATACCAAGGCACCGGGTGTTGATATGCATGAATCCTCTCTGGCCTCCGCCCGTCTCGATCGCTCCAACTTCGAACGCGCAAACTTTTCCCGCTCAATCTTTCAGTTGGCGAATCTCAAGGATACCAATCTGATGTTAAGCAATCTGGAATATGCTCATATGCATGGTGTCAATCTGCAGAATGCCAATCTGATGCTGGCCAATCTGACCGGTGCCAGTCTGTTCGATGCGGACCTCAGTGGCGCCGATCTGCGTGGAGCGAATCTGCAGGGGGCTATTCTGATCAAGGCGAAATTTGATCATGCCATCTGGACGGATGGAAGGATTTGTGCCGAAGGCTCTATTGGTCAATGCAATTAGATCCGGTCTGTCTGCACGATCAGTGCTACCCTGTCTGGTTTCGGATAAGGTATCGATTCTTTTAAATAGGTAGCGCTGATTGCCGATGAGTATCTCAACAGCCGAATAACCCCAGGCTCTCCAGCGTTGAAAACAGGCTCCGATTGATCAATATAATGGATTATAACAAGCTTGGAGAGAGCCATGAGTTTCATCACACCGGTCGCTCTGTTGTCAGCATTGGTCTCCTGGGGTTTTCTGATCATGACATTTGTGAATCTGCTCTCAGGGTATTTAGACACCCGAACCTGTCAGACAGATTGTGTCAGTAACTACTACTTAATCTCTGCAGCATTTGGCCTGGCGGCCGGTGCTCTGGCAACCCTCTCTGTCTTCCGCTCAGGCTTTAGCTTCGGGCAGGTCGTCAGCTGGCTGTTTGCCGTTTCACCGATTACCATTGTGCTCGCTATTTTCCTGATTGGCTATCTGGGTACGGCTGCCCACTAGGCAGAATACGGAGATGACTCACTGTGAACCTGTGCAGCTAATAGAGAAATGCCAATACAGTTAAACACCGATAGCAACTACTTCAGTTTGAACGCTTCTGTGATTGCTTCACTGCACGCATCTTCCGGCGCCGTCATTTTCAACGGGATACCGCTCGGTGATATGCAGTTGATGCTAACCATCTGGTCGGCTTCGATGCCGACGACCCGCATCACCCGCATTGGGTTGTTGCTGTAGCTGAGGTCGATAACCGCCAGTTGCCTATCACCAATCCACTCATAGCGTCCCACTGCCTGAGGTTTGCTGATACGTTCCGCCGGCGGGATGTTGTTACGCTCGTACGCTTGGCTGAGGCTCTGCTCGGCACCCTCAATGACTTCATCCACCATTTGTTGCAGAAAGCCCTGGCCGAAGGAGTTTTGAGTCAATCCTTCCGCAGGCTGTTTACTGACCTTGACGTTTGATGGGGCCGGGACAAAATCACATCCGCTTAAGGTCAGGCTGAGGGTCAGGATGGCGAGTGGAATACGGGGCATGGTGTGTCCTTTGTACAAACTACTGACACTATTCTAACTTGGAATTGGGGCTGACAATAAGTTGATTCGGTTTTCGATGTGAACACGGATTCAGTTTGCAATGCGCGACCTGTGGAATGAGGCTGGCGGATCCGGATCAGTGAATGGCTGATTTGTCAGGTTTGATGATTTCACTCAGGACGTCCACCAATGGCGTAGGTTTACCGAAGTGGTAACCCTGCCCGTAATCCACACCCATATGTTTCAGCGCCATGGCGGTCGTCTCGTCCGAGACAAATTCGGCGATTACCCGTTTTTCCATGAAATGGGCGATTTCGGTGATCGAGCTGATCATCGCATAATCCGCCGGTTTGTTGAGAATCTCGCGCACAAAGATGCCATCGATTTTGACGTAATCCACCGGGAAATCCTTCAGGTAGGAGAAGGAGGCGTATCCGGAACCGAAGTCGTCCAGGGAGAAAGCGCAGCCGAGTTCGCGGATCTCATTGATGGTGGCTGCCGTATCACTGATATCCCCCACCAGGGCGGTTTCGGTGATCTCAAAACCAAAATGTTTGGTCTCAAGAGAGGTGCCTTTGATGCGCTCGATCAGCATTCGCTTGAAGTCCATGTCCCCAAGGGATTTGCCGGAGAGGTTGATGGAGAAACTCTGTCCATCGGGGAGCTGGTGGGCATAGGGTTCCAGCTGTTTGAAGAAGGCTTCCACTACCCAGCGGTCCACATCCCGCATCAGATCATAGGTTTCCGCGGCCTCGATGAAAGCCTGAGGCGACTCAAGTTCACCATTCTCATTGCGCACCCGCAGCAGGATCTCATGGTGGTGAGACGTCAGCTGGTTGGATTGCAGGGGGACGATGGGCTGGACAAACAGTTCCATGCGCCCTTTGGCCAACGCCTCTTTGATGCCGGGTAGCGATTCCACCAGCTGTTGACGTTGCTGATAGACCGAATCGCTCTTCAGATAGATGCGGGTGCAGTTACCGCCGCCCTGCTTGGCCATGTTGCAGGCAGCTAACGCGGCTTGCATCAGCTTATCCGCTTTTTCGTCGCTGCTATCGATTTCGACGATACCGACACTGGCGGTGGTCGGAATCATACGCCCTTGCCACTCAAACGTGGTCTCATCAATCGTCTGACGCAGCATCTCAGCGGCCTGATACCCGGCCTCCAGATTCTCTTGTGCCAATAGCAGGGAGAATTCATCGTCACCAATTCGGCCCAAAGCGCCACCTTCCGGCAGATAGCTGAGCAGGATGTCAGTGACGATCTGTAACAGCTTGTCGCCACCTTCGAATCCGCACAGGTCATTCACCACCTGAAATCTGTCCAGGTCGATCTGCAGCAGGATGCCGCTATCTTTCTCTGTCTGATTGAGGTATTTGCTTAGTTCGGCTTCGAATGCCCGACGGTTGTAGAGTCCGGTCAGCGAATCGATCTCGGATTCCTGCTTGAAGTCACTGTAACTGTTGGCAAGCATGGTTTCGATGGTGCGCTCGACGATCGGTTTGGCGGAAGACTCCATCACGCTGATCTGCTGATCGGCGAAGCGGTTTGCCAGATTGTCCAGGGTTTCATCGAGCGCCTTGAAGCCATCCCCGTCGACCAGCAGATAGCGGTCTGTCTGCGGGTTTTTCCAGGCCAGACTGAGGACATTGAGCTGGCCTTTCTCATCCTGCTTGACCAGCCAGGTATCCAGCTCGATCTTGTTAACCGTGTGGCGCCACTGATCGCCTGCTGTAGTATCGCCATTGCCGGCATGGTCAATGTCCATGCCTTGAAAATAGTGATGAAGGTAGGCTTCGTTCACTTCGATCCGCAGGTCGGGGAACTGGTCACCTTCCGCGCCGATCTCGAGAATTCGTTGTAATTCCTGTTCAAATGACTTGGCTTGTTCGGCGTAGATTGGATAGTCCGTGAAGCCTTTATGAATCATCGTCATCATCGCCTGTTGCTGCTTGGCGGTCAGCTGATGTTTTCCTGGTGGATCTGAAAAGATTCGGTGTAGCAGCTCAACGATCTGTAGATAACCTTGCCAACCTGTCTCGTCCGCTTTTTCCAGGACTGCGGTCTGTACCATCAGATTGACCCAGCCGAAGCGAAACAGCTTGTCGACGATTGGTGAGATGGTCTGGTTGAGGAGGGTCTTTGAGAGCGCCTGGTAAGTGGTCAACTGCGCCCGCCGGAGCTTTTCATCCTTGAGGCAGCGTGAGATGGAGAGTTTTCGGTTGGCCTCGAAACGGCTGCGTTGCTCGCTCAACAGCTGCTCCAGTTCACTATTGACTTCATCCACATGATTGAACTTGCCGCTCTCCACCGCTTCGGTAATCTGCGTCAGCTGCTGCGTATCCCTGTCACGCAGTAACGAACGCTGGTTTCCACGATTGACATAGGGTTTCAGGCATTCGATTGTATCGAGTAGCCGTCTTACCGGGTGGTCGCTGTTCTCCAGCAGACTGGTATCCTGCAGTACCGCTTCGATGATGAGAAATTTAAGACTGCCCATCAGCTCCCGTATCTGCTCGGTGATCAATGGGTCTTCGCTCAGGGTGGCGACCAGCTCCTCACCGGCGCCGATCGCCGCCCGGGCTTCAGCGGAAAGTTGGACCGGCTTTGAACTCTCCTCCTGAATCAGGTTTTCGATCTGCTGCTGCAAGGTGGCGGCCTGGAGCCTGGAGAGAGAGGCCAGGCTGGTCATAACCTCCTTGCGTTCATCGTCCGACATGCCTTGGGTCGGTTCCTGGTCGTCACTGTCCGGGTGGAGGTTACTGAGTTTGCTCAGATGGCCGATCGGGGTGTCGTGGATCGTATGCGCGTCACTGCTTTTGATGATTGTCCACGCAGATTGGGATGGACTTTCAAGGCCATCGATGTGGGCTTTGTTTATCTGTTTTAACAGATTTTCGTAGAAGCGATTCAATCCATTTAGCAGGGTGCTGCGAAAGGCAATCAGTAAAATGCGTATGATTTTGGCATCGAACTGATAGCTATCCAGCAGGTTTTTAAAGATGGTCAGCAGGCTAATCGGGGCGATTGGATTGAGTTCGTTGTGTACGTTGCTGTGACAGAGGTGACTGAGGGCTGTCTCAATATGGTAAAGCGGACGGGAGACCTCAGATTCAGCCCGACGGGCTACATCATTGACCAGGATCCAGGTTTCTATCTCCTGGGTTTCTACCAGGGACAATTCAAGGTCGTTGTCCGAGCTTGGGGCGGTTTCGCTTGTCTTGCCTTCTATCAGGTCGCTAAACCCGTGCTCAAATTGCTCTATGAATTGCTGATTGAGTTTGTGCTGGTCTTTTTCCAGGCTGTTAAGTGCGAAAAAGAGACTGGACTGCTCCTGAGGATCGACGGAATCAACGATGACCTTTTGCAGCTCCTTTTGAGCAACCGTGAAAAAATCGCTTAAACCATGTTCCAGATAAGGTTTTGTGAGTGCCTGAATCTGATTCAGCAGATCCTGCTGCTGTTTTGGGTCGTGATGTTTGTCGGCAACCCGGATCTCCGAGTCAGCACTAGACGCCTGGTGGTGAGAGTAGAGTGACTCAAACAGCCTGGTGCCGCTGCCGTTGGCGAAAGAGAGCCCCATGCCGCCGTGGTCGAAGTAGACAACCCGTGCAGGTACCTGTTGTGATTCCTGCGGGACTATAAGAAGAATCTCTTCTCGATCGACTTCCGAGATGTAGCCGTGGGGTAGGGCTTCATTGAGACGGGTATCACTGCAGCACAGATAGACGCCGCCACGGGAGAAGTTGAGCATCCGGCAGTCATCAAAGCTCTCGGATTGATATTCGATTACCACCGGAATATCAATTTTCAAGCGTGGGTGGCGTCTGCGATTCCTTTGGTCTTTCAAAGTTGTTGTCCTATCTGGTTAAGTCCATTTAATCCTGAGTGAATCTAGGGGTTATGGATTGGCTGTTGTTGATCCCTAAATAAGCTATAGGGTTATCGGCAGAGTGTGTGTTTGGCTTTAGTCAATGGACCAATTAGTGACTGGGTGAATTGTTAAATAATGTTCTTTATGAGCCATTTGCCTGGATCCATAACAACCACACCCCGGTTTTTTCAAAGTTGGCAATGGAGGGATCTAAAGCGCAGAATAGTGGTCAGTTTTAATGTCAGAAACCTGGGGCCTGTGAATGGGCCTCATCAACGAAACTCAACCTGGCGAGCTGTGGATCTGTCTCAATAACATGAAAGTCTGTAACTGCCTCACCTTAATCCTGATCCTGTTGACCCTGGTTGCCTGCGCCACCAGCCCCACGGGACGTAAGCAGCTGATGATCGTCAGTGAGGAGATGGCGATCAACTCCTCGAAAACGGCCTATACCGAGATGCTGAAACCCTACCAGGAAGAGGGAAAGCTGGACAACGATCCGCTGCTCAAGGCGAGGGTGGCGCGCATAACAGGTCGGTTGATTGCACAGGCGGTGAAGTTGCGTCCGGAGACCGAAAAGTGGGCCTGGAGCATGAAGCTGCTCGATGATCCGGAGACGGTCAATGCCTGGGCGATGGCCGGGGGTAAGATGGCGCTCTATACCGGGCTGGTGGAGAAGATCAAGCCGACGGACGATGAGCTGGCGCAGGTACTCGCTCACGAGATTTCTCATGCACTGGCGAAACACACCGCGGAGAAGATGTCTGTGGCAATGGCCAGCCAACTGGGTATCGCTGCCGTTGCGGCATCAACCGACAACAAGGCGGTGGTGGCCGGTTCGCTGATGGCGGCCAAGCTGGCGATCGATCTTCCCAATAGTCGTACGGCAGAGGAGGAGGCGGACAGAATCGGCATCGAGCTGGCGGCCAAGGCCGGTTATGACCCTCGCGCAGCGGTTACCCTGTGGAAAAAGATGGGGGAGGTCTCCGGTGGGCGGACCCCGGAATTTCTCAGCACCCACCCGAGTCCGGCCAATCGTGCCGAGACACTGGGCAAGCTTGCGGATAAAATGATGCCCTATTTCAATGCGCCAGGTGAGCGTCCCAGTTTCGATTATCAGTAACCCGGACACGAATCGGCAGCATCAATCCATAGCCTTTAGCACCTCAGGACCCAATATGGCCACAGGCACGTTGTACATCCTTTCGGCACCATCCGGTGCCGGTAAAACCAGCCTATTGAAATCTCTGCATCAACAGGATGGGGCCTTGCAGGTCTCCATCTCCCATACCACCCGGCCGATGCGTCCCGGTGAAGAGGATGGCAAGGACTACCACTTCATTGGTCAGGAAGCGTTCCAGCAGATGATTGGTGCTGCGGCGTTTCTCGAGCATGCGGAGGTGTTCGGTAACTTCTATGGGACATCGGAGTTCGCAGTCAGATCCCAGCTGGACGCGGGCCGGGATACGGTATTGGAGATCGATTGGCAGGGGGCCCGGCAGGTGAGAAAGCGCTTTCCGGAAGCGGTCTCGATCTTTATTCTGCCACCTGGCCCTGAGGTGCTCTACGAGCGGTTGAGCGCCAGAGGGCAGGACAGCGAAGCGGTGATTCAGGGTCGGATGCAACAGGCGGTAAGTGAAATGTCTCACTATGCTGAGTTTGACTACCTGGTAATCAACGACGATTTCGACACGGCACTGGCGGAATTGGCGGCAATCGTCACCGCCCAACGCTTGAGACTGGTGGCCCAGTCCGAGCGTCACAGTGAGCAGATTACTGCCCTGCTCACGGTTTAACAGCTTCAAGGATTGGATCTCGACCCCACAAGCTATACTATAGCGACCCTTATTTTGAACCGGGACTGACAATGGCCGGAAAACTCTACATCAAAACGTTCGGTTGCCAGATGAATGAATACGATTCATCGCGCATGGCGGATGGCCTGCGCGTGGCTGCCGGACTGGAGCTGACGGAGGATCCGGAAGCGGCGGATGTGTTGCTGCTGAATACCTGTTCGATCCGGGAAAAGGCGCAGGAGAAGGTCTTCTCCCAGCTCGGGCGCTGGCGCCCGTGGAAGGAGCGCAATCCCGCACTGATCATCGGGGTGGGTGGTTGCGTGGCCAGCCAGGAGGGTGATGCGATTCGTCAGCGTGCGCCCTATGTGGATCTGGTTTTCGGGCCCCAAACTCTGCATAGACTGCCGGATATGGTGCAGCAGGTACGCCGGGAGCATGCCCCGCTTGTGGATGTCAGCTTCCCGGAGATCGAGAAATTTGATCGCCTGCCGGAGCCCAGGGCCGAGGGTCCGACTGCCTATGTCTCGGTGATGGAGGGGTGTTCCAAATACTGCACCTACTGCGTGGTGCCCTTTACCCGCGGTGAGGAGATCAGTCGTCCGTTCGACGATGTGATCACCGAGGTGGCCGGTCTGGCCGAGCAGGGGGTGAGGGAGATCCATTTGCTCGGGCAGAATGTGAATGCCTATCGGGGGGAGATGCATGAGGGGGGCGAGGCCGACCTGGCGCTGCTGATCGAATACGTGGCTGCCATCGAGGGTGTCGAGCGTATTCGCTTCACCACCTCCCACCCGGTTGAGTTTTCCGACAGTCTGATCGATGTCTATGGTCAGGTCCCTGAGCTGGTGAGCTTTCTCCATCTGCCGGTGCAGTCCGGTTCCGATCGGGTGCTGGCGATGATGAAGCGGGGCCATATGGCGGTGGAGTACAAGGCCAAGATTGCCCGGTTGCGCAAAGTGCGTCCCGATATCACCATCTCATCCGATTTCATTGTCGGTTTTCCCGGCGAGACCGAGGCAGACTTCGAGCAGACTCTGAAGCTGATCGAGGAGGTCGGCTTCGATCACTCCTACAGCTTCATCTACAGTCGTCGGCCGGGCACCCCGGCAGCGGATCTGCCCGATGACGTGTCGTTGGAGATCAAGCAACAGCGGCTGGAGCGTCTGCAGCAGCTGATCAATACTCAGGCACAAAGCATCAGCCGCCAGATGGTGGGTACCACCCAGAGGATTCTGGTGGAGCGCCCGGCGAAAAAGGATCCAGCGCAACTGGCGGGTCGTACTGAGAACAACCGGGTGGTCAACTTCACTGCACCCGCTGAACTGATCGGCCAGTTTGTCGAGGTGCGGATTACCGAGGCACTGCCCAACTCCCTGCGTGGGGAGTGGCTGGGACAGCTCAAGGAAAGCGCTGTTGGCTGAACACCCTGAATCCCTGGATCTGGCTCTGGAGCCGGCCGACAACACCCGATTGGCCAATGTCTGTGGTCAACTGGATGAGCATCTGCGGCTGATCGAACGGCGCCTCGGTATCGAGATCAATAATCGTGGCAATCAGTTTCGTCTGATCGGTGAGAAGCACGCCATTCAGGCCGCTGAGCAGGTGCTGAATGATCTCTATCGCGCCGCCTCAAGTGAGCAGCTCGAACCGCAGCGGGTCCATCTCTTCCTGCAGGAGGCGGGGGTGGATGAGCTGCTGGATCAGAATCGGGGCAACGATCTGCCGGAGACGGTGATCAAGACCCGTCGGGGTTTGGTGCGTCCCCGGGGAGCGAATCAGAAAGAGTACCTGCACAAGGTGCTGACCCACGATATCAATTTCGGTGTCGGCCCGGCCGGTACCGGTAAAACCTATCTGGCGGTAGCCAGTGCGGTGGATGCCCTGGAGCGGGATCAGGTGAGACGCATCCTGCTGGTCAGGCCGGCGGTGGAGGCTGGAGAGCGGTTGGGCTTTCTGCCGGGCGATCTGTCACAGAAAATCGATCCCTATCTGCGTCCGCTCTACGATGCGCTCTACGAAATGCTCGGTTTTGAAAAGGTCGCCAAGCTGGTGGAGCGTAACATCATCGAGATTGCCCCATTAGCCTACATGCGGGGGCGTACCCTCAATGAGTCCTTTGTGATTCTGGATGAGGCGCAAAACACTACCCCCGAACAGATGAAAATGTTTCTGACCCGGATCGGTTTCGGCTCCACCGCTGTGATCACCGGGGATGTGACCCAGATCGATCTGCCCAGAGGTCAGCAGTCGGGATTACGCCAGGTGACCGAGGTTCTGGCCCATGTCGAGGGGATCAGCTTTACCTTTTTCAATGCACGTGATGTGGTGCGCCATCCGGTGGTGCAGCGGGTCGTGCGCGCCTACGACGAGTTCGATCAGCGTAACTGACAACCCCCATGAGCAACTTGAAGTTGGAGATACAACGGATTGCCGAGGCATCCGAGGGTAGCCCCTCGGATCGGCAGCTGACGGCCTGGGCCGAGGCCGCCTTGGCAGATTCCGGAGAGCAGGTTGAGATGGTGATCCGGATCGTCGATGAGCCGGAGAGCCGGCAGCTGAACCGGGACTACCGGGGCAAGGACAAGCCGACCAATGTCCTCTCATTTCCATTTGAATCGCCGCCGGAAGTCGCGCTTCCACTGCTTGGCGATCTGGTGATTTGTGCCCCTGTGGTCTCGACAGAGGCGCGTCAGCAGAACAAAACCCTTGAAGCCCGCTGGGCGCATATGGTGGTCCACGGCACCCTTCACCTGCAGGGTTATGACCACCAGGATGATCAACAGGCGCAGCTGATGGAAGATAAGGAACGGCAGATCCTTCAGGCGCTCAATTTTTCCGATCCATACACAGACGAGAAGTAATGAACAGCGAAGACCGATCAAGTAACGGTTCCTCCAACCGTTGGCTGGAACGCATCAGCCGAATGTTTGGCAGCGAACCGCAGGACAAGGAAGAGATCTACAATCTGCTGAAGGAGGCGAGTGAGCGGGAGTTGCTCGATAATGACGCCCTGAGCATGATGGAAGGGGCGATGCTGGTTTCCGAGCGACGGGCCAGGGATGTGATGACCCCAAGGGCCAAGTTGGAAGTGGTGCGGGCTGTCGATGACCTGGACGAGGTACTGAGGGTAGCTATCGATTCGGCCCACTCGCGGATGCCGGTGGTCGGTGAGGACGTGGATGAGGTGCTGGGAATGCTATTGTCCAAGGATCTGTTGCCGTTCTTTCAGAAACAGCAGCGGGATCGCTTCGATATCCATGATGTGATGCGTGAAGCGTTGTTCGTGCCTGAAGCGATGCGTCTCAATCAACTTTTAAAGAACCTGAAAAAGAGCCGTAATCACATGGCCGTGGTTGTCGACGAATATGGTTCCACGGCCGGTGTGGTGACCCTGGAGGATCTGCTTGAACAGATCGTTGGTGAGATCGAGGATGAGCACGATATTCCAGAGGAAGAGATGGATGGCGTTGTACAAGGGCCTGTTAACCCTTAAACAATACGTCCTGTTGTGCCTGAAAAAGCGCCAATCAAGGCGCGAGGAGAGAAGTTTGATTGTTCCAAATGAGCGACGAGCAACGCCGAGTGGCGCTTTTTCGGGCACAACCCCCCCATATTGAAATAAAAAGAGGGGCTGGGACTGTTTTTGCGCCCAGCGGCGTTATCATTCGCTCATGTAGCCGAGCTACACTGCACTCATTCTGCCTTGCAGGGCATAAAAACAGTCGCAGCAGGACGTATTGGATTCGTGTTAACAGGCCCTAGCCAAAGAGGTGGCTGAATAAGGCTATGATATAAAATATCCGCTGAATGAGTATGCCGATCAATCCGCCGCGAATGAAGGCTTTGATTGCGCGTGACTGAGTGCATTGGCGGCGTTCCGCAAGCTTGATGATCGGCACTTCGGTGTCTTGATGCCGTTGCGTGGCTTGTTCAGGGATTACAATGGATTTCTACTCAGAGGGACTTACCATGATCAAGGTTGAGTGGCGCCAGGAGTTTGAAGTTGGCTATGAGCGAATCGATTTCGAACACAGGATCTTTTTGGGTTTGATCTGCGATGCCTCAGTGGCGTTGGAGCTTGGTTTGGATCACCAGCGAATCCTTCGACACCTTGAGGAGATCAAGCATTACGCGCTGTTTCACTTTATCAGTGAAGAGAACATCATGCTCGATATCGACTATCCAGGCTTGGAAAGTCAAAAAAATGAGCACCAGATACTGCTTGCGCAACTGGACGATAAAATACACCAGTATCGAAATGAGGTGATGGATTTGGCCACCATAGTCGAGTTTCTTTTTGAATGGTTTGCGTTGCACACCACCCAGGCCGATACCCGATTGGGGCGTTATATCAGATCGTCTCAGAGTCGAGCTGCTTTTCCGTTTCCCCCTGAGACGCTTGGGCTGCCGCTCAATGAGTCCGTGAACACGGGATGAGTCCACCGCTTGCTGCTACAATAGTGCGCCTTTACGCCTTCCGTCGGAGCCATGTTGATTCTGGGTCCTTACAGGAATTGCTTGGATAAATGATAAATAGATAGGACCAGTCAGCAGGTAGAGCATGAATGATCGTGGTATGACTCGTTTGCTGTTACGCGCACCTGCTGTTTTTGCGGCCCTAGCCGGTGCATTGACCACCCTGGCGTTTGCACCGTTCGATCTCTGGATCATGGCGGTACTGGGTCCGATGCTGCTGTTTCTGATCTGGCAGAAGACGCCTGGCCCCTCCTTCAAGAGCGGTTTTTTCTACGGCTTCGGATTGCTTGGTACCGGGGTCTCCTGGCTCTATGTCAGCATTGCCCAGTTCGGTGATCTGGGGTGGCTGTTTCCACTCATCATTACCCTCGGATTCATTCTTTTAATCTCCCTCTACTACGGTCTGCTCGGCTGGTTGGCCGGGCGATTCGACGGTTTCGGCGCAGGCCAGAAGCTGGCTCTGATCTATCCGGCTCTGTGGGTGTTGATGGAGTGGTTCCGGGGCTGGTTTTTAACCGGCTTTCCCTGGTTGCAGCCCGGCTACTCGCAACTCGATTCGCCGCTGGCCGGATATGCCCCGCTGCTGGGTGTGTTGGGGGTGAGCTGGATGGTCATGCTCAGCGCGGGACTGCTCAGCTGTCTGCTGATCGGTAAAAGCGGTCGGCTGTGGCGGGTTACTGCGCTGGCGCTGATCTGGCTGGGCGGCTGGTGGTCCACGAATATCGAGTGGAGTCGGCCTGCCGGTGACCCCCTGTCGGTGGCGCTGATCCAGGGCAACATCCCACAAGCGCAAAAGTGGCTGCCGGAGCAGTTGTCGCCAAGTTTGGTGCTGTATGCCAACCTGACCAAGGAGAATCTGGACAGGGATCTGATCATCTGGCCGGAGACGGCGGTTTCAGCCTTTCAGTTTCAGGTGGAAGAGGCTTTTATCGTACCGCTGGAGAGGCTTATCAGGGAGTCCGGTACCAACCTGGTGTTCGGTGTGGTGCAGATGGACCGGCAGCGGGATAACTACTACAACGCGCTGGTCTCCCTGGGTAATGAGGAGCGTGACCACTACTACAAAGGTCACCTGGTGCCATTTACCGAGTATCTGCCATTCAAAGTCCTGCTCTGGCCACTGGTGGATCTGTTCACCATTCCGATGTCGGATTTCTCAGCGCGGCAGGCACCGAAGCCGTTGATGCAGGTAGGTGATCATACCGTGGGTATGTCGATCTGTTACGAGGATGCCTTCGGTAGCGAAATGATCCTGGCACTGCCTGAGGCGGACTATCTGATCAATGTCAGCAATGATGCCTGGTTCGGTAACTCCCTGGCCCCCCATCAGCATCTGCAGATCGCCCGCATGCGCGCCCTGGAGAGCAGCCGCTACTTGTTGCGATCGACCAATACCGGTGTCTCGGCGATCATTGCGCCGAATGGCAAGCTTGCCGCAGTCTCGCCGCTGCTCGAAGAGGATGTTCTGCAGGGGGAGATTGTGCCGTTGAGCGGCCAAACCCCCTATGCTTGGAGTGGCAATCCAGCCATTCTGCTGTTATTGCTGATGAGCCTGATACCGGCCTTGGCACAGCTTGTTAAGAAGCGTCGTACCTGATCGATTGAATATGAGAATTACCTCCGGTTGGTGGAGGTTCAAATGCGCAATCTATTGTGATTGAATGTGTTTCAAAGGGAGATTGAACCGATGACCAGCCAACTGACCAGCCCCCTGATTGCCACATGAAAAAACGTGTTTTGATTACCGGTGCTTCATCCGGCTTTGGTGAGGCTTGTGCTCGCCGCTTCTCTGAGGCCGGTGATGATCTGGTGCTTTGCGCCAGGCGAATGGATCGACTGCAGGCCTTGGGTGACGAACTCTCTGGCCAGTCTGAAGTGTTGATTCAAACCCTGGATGTGACCGATCCACAGGCGGTGGAGGGTTTCCTCGAGGCGCTGCCGGAAGCGAGCCGGGAAATCGACGTGCTGGTCAATAACGCGGGTCTGGCACTGGGCTTGCAGCCCGCACACGAAGCTGACCTGCAGGATTGGCAGACGATGGTGGATACCAACATCAAGGGCTTGATGCACATGACCCGGCTGATCCTGCCAGGCATGGTGCAGCGGCGCCGGGGGCACATTATCAATATCGGTTCGGTGGCCGGCAGCTGGCCCTATCCGGGTGGCAATGCCTATGGGGCGACCAAGGCGTTTGTGCAGCAGTTCAGTCGTGGTCTGAAGGCGGATCTGGTCGGTACCCCACTGCGGGTAACCAATATCGAGCCAGGGCTGGCAGAGACTGAGTTTTCCCTGGTGCGTATGAAAGGTGATGCGCAACAGGCCGCCGATGTCTATCAGGGTACTCAGCCCCTGACCGGGCCGGATATCGCTGAAATCGTCTATTGGGTCACGGCCCTGCCGCCTCATGTCAATATCAATGCCCTGGAAGTGATGCCCGTTTGTCAGGCGTGGAGTCCTTTTGCAGTGGACCGAACTCTGGGTAAGGATCTTTGAAGGCACTGATCAGCGCAGCAATCGATCTCTGCCTGTTGCGGCGGAGTCCTCAGGATATTCCGGCTTCCTCCGTTCTGTTGTGGTTCACCGCCATGCTGAATATGCTGGCCGGCGTATTGATGTTGATGGATGCCGATTCGAATCCGTTAAAGGCGATAGGACAGACCCTGTTCGAATTGGCCCTGATGGTGAGTGCCCTGTATGCCGCTCTGCTGCTGAATGGGCGTCTGGAGCGATTCATCCAGGCGGCAACCGCGTTGATGCTGTGTGGCTTTCTGCTGGGTATGCTGGCGCTGCCTCTGATTGCCTGGGGTAAACAGAACCAGTCGGCAGAAGCCGGTATTCTGTTCCTGCTGGTATTTGGCTGGGGTGTGGTTGTGATCGGTCATATCCTCAGACACACCTTTGAGTTTTCTCTCAATGTGGGGATCGCCATCGCGTTGCTCTATACCCTGCTTGCCGGTACTCTGGTGGCTCTGATCTTTCCGGTAACTGGCTGATGCATCTACATATCCTTGGAATCTGCGGGACCTTCATGGGGGGCATCGCACTACTGGCGAGGGCGCTTGGCCATCAGGTCAGTGGTTCCGATGCCAATGTCTATCCGCCGATGAGCACCCAGCTGGAACAGGCTGGCATCAAACTGATGGAGGGTTTCGAAGCGGAACAGCTGCAACCGGCGCCGGACGTGGTGGTCGTGGGCAATGCCATGTCACGAGGAAATCCGGCGGTGGAGTACATGCTCGATCAGGGCCTGGTCTATACCTCCGGGCCCCAGTGGCTGGCTGAACATGTGCTGCAGGATCGCTGGGTGCTGGCTGTTGCGGGCACTCATGGAAAAACCAGTACCTCCAGTCTGCTCGCCTGGATTCTGCAGGAGGCAGGACTGGAACCCGGTTTTCTGATTGGCGGCGTACCGGAGAATTTCGGCGTCTCTGCACGCCTGGGGAAGACCCCCTTCTTTGTGGTCGAGGCGGATGAGTACGATACCGCCTTCTTCGATAAACGCTCGAAGTTCGTCCACTACAGACCCAGAACTCTGGTGTTGAACAACCTGGAGTTCGATCATGCCGATATCTTCGATGATCTGGCTATGATTCAACGTCAGTTTCACCATCTGGTGAGGACTGTCCCCGCTCAGGGTCTGATAATCTGCCCGAGTCGTGATCAAGCGCTTGCCGAGGTGATCGGGATGGGCGCCTGGACACCGATTGAACGCTTTGATCCGACCGAAGAGACAGACTGGCATGGGGCCAATGCGACGCCGGATGGACAGGCTTTCGATGTGGTTTGCAAGAACCAGCCACAGGGTCGTGTCGAATGGGATCTGTTGGGCCAGCATAATCTGGCCAATGCCCTGACTGCGATTGCCGCGGCCCGTCATGCCGGAGTTCCTCCCGGCGTCTCGATAGCAGCGCTGTCGAGTTTCAGGAATGTGAAACGGCGCATGGAGCTGCGTGGAGAGGTGGCCGGTATCAGGGTCTATGATGACTTCGCTCACCACCCTACCGCCATCGAGACCACCCTTGACGGTTTGCGTAAACGGGTTGGTGAGGCACGCATCATTGCGCTGCTTGAACCCCGCTCAAACACCATGAAACAGGATATTCATACCGGGCGTTTGAGTGGTTCGCTTGAAGCGGCTGACCGAATTCTGCTGTTTGCCCCGGAGGATCTTCAGTGGGATGCCGTTTCCGTGATGGCCCCGCTGGGTGATCGGGCAGAGGTATTTCAAACAACTCAGGGGATGGTTGAGCGGGTCAAGGCGATGGCTGAGCCGGGTGACCATGTCCTGGTGATGAGTAACGGTGGATTCGAGGCGATTCATCAACGCCTGCTGGATGCCTTACAATAGTGTCTATGAGTATCGAGACCAATCCTATTGCCGTGGCGATTACCGGGGCGTCCGGCAGTGCCTATGCGCTGCGCCTTATCGAATCTCTTCTCCAGGCGGGGGAGCCGCTCTATCTGATGATCAGTCAGGCTGCGCAAGTGGTGCTGCGCATGGAATCCGGTCTGGAGTTGCCCTCCCAGCCCGGTGAGATTCAGAAGATACTCTGTGAACGATTCAATGCCACAGCGGAACAGTTGCAGGTGTTTGGTCGACAGCAGTGGATGGCGCCGGTAGCCAGCGGCTCCAATCCACCCAGGGCGATGGTGGTCTGCCCCTGTACGGTGGGAGCCCTCTCCGCGATTGCCTGTGGCGCCAGCAACGATCTGATGGAGCGGGCAGCCGATGTGGTGCTGAAAGAGCGACGCAAACTGATCCTGGTGGTCAGGGAGACCCCCTTTTCAGAGATCCATCTGGAAAATATGTTGAAACTGAGTCGTATGGGGGCGGTGATCATGCCGGCCAATCCGGGCTTCTACCATAATCCGCAACGTGTTGAGGATATCGTTGACTTCATGGTGTCACGCATTCTCGATCAGCTGGGTGTGGAGAACCGCCTCTCCCCAAGATGGGGAGAGTAGCGGAGGTTTACATAGCTTTCAGGTAAGCGGCAACCTGTTCAGCCTGCGGTTGACTGATGTTGGGGAATGCGGGCATCAGATGGCCGCCATTGATGATCTTTGCAGAGATCTCTTCCGGGCTGGCCTCACTGCCCGCGAGTTTGAGTAGCCCGAATTTGCCCTGACCATTCTCACCATGGCAGCTTGCACAGGCGTTGGCATAGATATCCATACCATCCATCCCGGTGATGGGTTTGAAATCGTTCGAATCACTGCATCCGGTGAGCGACAGGGCCAGTAGGCTGACACCTGACAGGTAAGTCGTTTTCTTCATCTTGAAACCTCTGAATCAAATAAGCGCTGTTCTGCTACATTCATGTTTGGCTGAGCCATTAAATTATTATTAACCCGACTGTTTATAAGTTTGTGTAAGCAGCCGACGGCGCAGATAGTACTTTTTTTTAACTGCCAGGGATAGGCTGGGGCTGCTTCAGGGGCGAGTGGTTTAAGGATTCAGTGAATAGGGTCAAACATTTCGCATTGGTTACAATTTTGTCATCCCAGTAGAGTGCTTCGACGACTGAAAGAGACGTTATGTTGTGCAGGATCAGTCATTGGTGGGGCATGGCCCCACCCTACACCCTGAAATCATTGGTAGGGTGGGGCCATGCCCCACCAAATACGCTTTGAATAAACACAATGAAGCGCCTTGGTGCTTACTGAGCCACGATCCGTTTTAATGTTGATGGTCGGGTTAGTAATCAGGTGAAGCATCGCCATGCTCATCGAATAAGCGCAGACGCACTGATTTTTCCGGACAGCTTTGTCATCTCATGTAGAGTGTTTCGACGACTGAATGAGACGTTTATGTTGTTCAGGATCAGAAGACCGTGCTGCGGTTGCGTCCCTTCTGTTTGGATTCGTAGAGGGCGCTGTCAACCCTTTTCAGCAACGAGTGAATGTTGTCTGAGGGCCTGACCACGCTGGCGCCAAAGCTGGCCGTGATACAGCCGACCTCTTCATGTTCATACTGTTGAATGGCATTGCGCAGGGATTCAACCAGGGATCTCAGCTCCTTGGTATCGATTAGCGGTGCGATGATCATAAACTCTTCACCACCCCAACGGGCCAGAACATCGGATTTACGAATTCTATTGTTCAAAAGATCAACGGTGTTTATTAGTACCTTATCCCCCATGTCGTGGCCGTATGTGTCATTGATCTTTTTGAAGTGATCCAGATCGAGCATGATCAAACCGAAACGGTTATTGGTCAGGCTGGCCCAGGCGATCTGGTTTTTCAGCTCTTCATCGAATTTCATTCGATTGTAGATCTGGGTCAGCCGGTCTGTTTCAGCAATGTGCTGCAGTTGCTTTTCCATCTCCACGGTCTCGGTGATATCCCGATGCGACTCGATGATCTGAATGATGTTTTCTCCACTATCATCGAATATGGGGGTAGCCCGGACATCCACGTGGATGATGTTGCCCTGATGGTCATAGTGTTTGTGGACCACCGATACGGCAGTTCTCTTCTCCAGGATCTGCTTGATCGGGCAGGGATCCAGCTGGCCTTTGCAGGGATTGCTGCGTTTGTGCGAAAGACGATAACAGGTTATCTCGGGATCAATGGTTTGACCCTTGTTATAAAGGTCGAGTGCCGACTGATTGATTAGCTTCAGTTCGTAGCTTTCAATGTCGATGACCATGGTCGGGTCGGGGATGGTGTCAACCACTTTCTGGATGTAGTCCCGGGATTGGGTAAGGCGTTCCTCTGCCTCTTTCAGTGGGGTGACATCATTGATATGGACATAGAAACCGGTCAATTTTCCCAGTTTGTCGCGAATTACATGGGCTGTTTCCTGTATCCACCGGGTTCGCTTGTCGCGCCCGACAATCAGATAGGGATCATGGCTGAATGTGTTCAATCCTTTGTTTTCGGCCTCCAGTGTCTCCTGAGTGTATTTTTCCAGGTAGCGACTGTCGATCATGCTGGAGTAAGTGACCTTACCTGAGGCGAAGTGATCGGCACCGTAATCGAGTAACTCTTCGATATTGGACGAGATAAACTCGATCGGCCAGCCAATTTCATTACGTAACTTGGCGATGATGCCCGGACTGCTCAGAAAGAGTTCATGCTCATAGGATATCTTGCGATTCAAGTCCTGAATCTGCTGTTCATGAGTCTGCCGTTTTTCCCTGTGCCACAACGCCACACCCAATATGATTGCAAACAGGAAGAAGCTCAGCAGCAACAGCGGAATGGTTTTGGAGAGCTCTCTCCAGAGTTTTACCTCGATCAGTTGTTTGGGAACATGCAACATCAGCCACAAGCAGCTGTTGCAGTTTGATGCCAGTTGGTTCCTACCGGATGGATCGATCTGATTATATGTATAAAGACCCAGTTGATTGAGCAGTTGGCCCTGTCTGTTGTTCAGGGTGGCCTGCCAGGCTACTTCGTGTTCAAGGGTGATTCTTGACTGCGGACTGTCAGGAAACATGAAACCCCAGTCATTGGCCGCATTAGGGCTGACCAGGCTATACCCCTGCCAGTTAAGTAACATCGAATGCCCCGAATAGCTGGCGGTTACACTGCGAAATTTATCCAGCAGATTTTTTGCTAGATAGTTGACGATGATCACCCCGTCAGGCTGGCCATCGTGTCGGTTGATCCGGGTGCTGAAGCGGATCGTCGGTTTCAAAGGCAGCTCGATCTGTTTCCGTTCAATATTCAGATCGAGAAGTGAGTTCCAGATATCTCCGCTGGGGGTGTTGATGGCCTCGATGAAATAGTAGCGATGGCGTTTCGACTGCAATTTCTGTTCGGGTGTGGCAGCCGCCTTTTGATTGCTGTAGTTGATCCTTATGGTCTCTTGCCCCTGGTCGTCGAGAAAACGAATCTGATCGTAACGCGCTCTCTGTTCCGCCACGGATATCCATAATTGCTGCAGCTCATTGATCACATTTCTGGGTTTGATGAGGCTGTCCAGTTGATGCAGTTTGTATTGCTCGGTCAGCAGTTTCAGGTCTGAGTGGATTTCTGAAAATGACAGGTTGAGCTGGTCTCTCACCTGGCCGGCGAGAATATTCGATTCAAGTTTTAACTCACTTGTTACCCGGTCCCTGGTCTGATTGTGGATCATCCAGAAGGTCAGACTGGTCAACACGACCAATGGGATGAGAAACAGGAGATAGTAGCGGAGGAATCTGCCGGTGTTCATGGGGCCGTTTGTGGCGACTCGGATGGTGGCTGATCAGAGGTCAATGCATGAAGAACGATAACGGCCCCGTCTACCTCATCACCCTTCATGATCGGTGTGCTGGTAAATTCAATCTGCAGTGGATTGCCTTCCTTGCTCCAAATGGTGTTCCGTTCTCCATGACGGGTCTCCCCACTCTTCAATACATCCAGAATTGGTGATTGGTCGGTCGTTTTGTCTGTGTTGTCGTCACTGCTGTGGTTGCCCAGGCTGCGACTCTCTTCGCCGATCATCTCTTCGACTTTGTATCCCAACAGTTCCGCCGCCGCCGGATTGACAAATGTATACCTGGCTTTACTATCAAGGCCGATGATGCCATCGCCAGCGATATTGAGAATCAGCTCTTTCTGCTGTTGAGCGAGAAGACTTTGTGCTTCGAGCTTTTTGTATTTATCGATGTCATCGATTACGGCTACCAGATAATCGACTTGGTTATTCGCATCCGGTTTTGTGGAGAGGGAGAGCTGTATCCATTTTTTTTGCCCATTGGCGCAGTTGATACGCAGTTGTAACGACGTGCTGGAGAGCTTGTTTTTGCAGAGCTGGTCGATTGCTTTGATGCAGGTCGGAAGATCGCTACTGACGAGGATGTCTTTCAGATTGATATCCTGCAGCAGTTGCCTGTCGAGCGAAATGATATCGCAGAGTTTCTGATTCATCTGCAAAAAATGCCCGGATGTTGTGACATGAGCTAATCCAACCGCCGCTTTTTCAAATGTGGCTAACTGGGCTTCGCGGCTGAGTTCCAGGGTTGTTTTGTGTTCGGATAAGCTGCGATTGAGGCGGATGATCCTGAAGCTGAGCGTGGCGATGGATAGCAGTACGATCAAAGTCAGCAGATACCAATGCCAATGTTGACTCAAACTTGCGAAGAATTTTTCATCGATCTGCATGTCATAGGGTGGCAGTGCAAGCAGTCTGAGCAGGTCGTCGACCGGCTGATAGTTCTCCGGGATTGTCCAGCCGTGGATGCGGGCATCGGATGCCGCCGGATGGTTTGTCGGCATGCTCAGCAGTGTAATGGCGACATTACGGGCCAGTTCCAGAGGTGTGTGCGACAGCATGGCCAGGGGCCACTCCGGGTATAGGGGCGTACTGACCTGATGGGGAAACTGTTTGTATTTCTTGGGTGACAGTACGCGAAGGTTGCTGATTTTCAACAGCTCCTCATTGGACATCCTCTCAAGGGTATCCGTCCTGACAATACCCGCATCGGCTTTACGCTGCTGGATTGCGTTGACCACCGCATCATGGGTATTCAGAAACATCAGGGAGGCAAAGTCCCAGCGGTCCAGGTCAGCGGACAGCAGCTCACGTTGTGCCATATTCCAGCCACCTAACGAGGTGGGATGTACCGCGGCAACCCGATGGTTTTTCAGGTCGCTCAACTCCTTGATCTCAGTATTGTCGGCCAGGGTGAAAATCACGCTGCCGAATTTGGAGCTGCCATACTCGGATGAGAGTTCATTGACCAGTGTGAGTATGCGTCGTGCGCCATATCTGACTGACAGATCGACGTAGATCCCGGAGTTGACGATGACAAAATCAACCAGTCGGTTTTTAACGATAATCGGAATATCGTCAAAACTCATTGGTATGATGGTGAATTTATACTCGGGCAACTGTTCCGATAGGTAGGCAGCGGTTGCATCCCAGCGTTGATGGCTTATTTCAAATCCGCGTTTCGCCAGCACCCCGATGCGTACTTCGTCAGCATCAGCCCACGCGTTGGAGCTGATGATCAGCAGGCAAAACAGTAGGCAGAGTGACCTGACCGCCATGGCTGGTTTGGTTGTGGATAAAGCAGGGATCACACTATTGCCTACGCTCAATATATCTCTAATCGGTATTATAATTCTTCCGGCCTCTCTGGTGTAATCGGCAGCGGTAGAGCCAGCTTTAATCGCCAGGATGCCGGAGTTCTCTTGGTTTCAGTTTTTGAAATTCTATAATTTCAGAAGGTTGAGGTAAAAGAGCATAATCTACCCCAAGATGATCAGAAGCGTGCTAATCGGCAAAAAGCAAGATTTTTCCCGATGCTGAATGGTGACTGATTCCGTCAACTGACATCTGATCATCCAGAAACTGGGTTCTCGCCAGATGGAAATCCACGTCTGTTCTGGGGACCACCAGTATACCGAAAGATAGTTCGGCCTGTTGGCTCGATACATTTCCCACATACAGCGGCTTGTCAGGGGCGTCGATCGAAACGGCGGTTCGCCATAGGCGCACCACTAAGCGTTTGTCGGTGGTGAGGTTTTTTACCATCACCAACGCCTCATGTCTGGCATCGTGTACATGGGGCAGCAGCGGCAGTCCGGTCAGCGGAGTGCTGGGGGAGAGAAGCTTCAACGCGTTGCTCCAGTCGAGCATTTCAGCGGATTGCCAGCCTTGACGCTGAAGCTGGCGCTGCATGATCTGCAGATCACCGGCAAATTGCAGATTCAACGGGTGGTTGCCTTCACCCCGTATGTCGTGTCGGTGGGTCGGGATATCCAGCTGGCCTGACCGCCATGCCTGCTGAAATACGATCTGATTCGTTGTGGTTTGTTGCTGATAGGGTTTCAGGATTTCCGGCAGCTGCCATGACTGGAAGGTGAGGTAGAGGGCCAGTGTTGTCAAACTGGCGACAACGATGGCGAGATGGCGGGATTCCGCGCTCACATGGCGGGCATAGGCGATACCAAGCAGGGCGATCCAGGCCAGCCCCAGGGTTATGCTGCCGAAGATGTCGGTTAACCAGTGAACCCCCAGATAGAGTCTCGACAGGGCGACCGCACCGACCAGGGCGGCAGCGATGCTGTAGGGCAGCCAGCGCCAGTCGTGACTCAGTCCCCTGGCAACCATGATCGATAGAAAGCCATACAGGGTGACGCTGCGTAACACATGGGCGCTGGGAAACGACCAGGGGCCCAGGGTTGATGGGGCGGATTCCGGGCGGGGGATCTGTAACCCGTACTTCAACAGCAACGGCGCAAGAATGCCGAAGCCGATGGCGGCAAGCAGATAATTGAGCGTCCGGTAGTGCCCTTGCAGGATCAGCAAGATGGCTGACACAACACCAACGATGATGATGGTGGAGAGATCTCCAAGGCTGGTCAGCAGGTAGATGAACTGGTCGCCCCAGGGGGTACGCAGGCTCTGCAGACCATTGTGGATGATCTCATTGGCGGATTGCATCAGTGTGCCGCCGACCATCGCGCCGAGCAGTAACATGAACAGCAGTGTGGCCAGCAGCAGCAAAGTCGCGAGAAAGGCGAGGCCTCTGGCTTCGGGGTGATTGGGATCCGCCAGTGCTGCAGAAATGGAGCGGAATCCCCGGTGTCGCTGTCCCCAGTCGAATCCCCATTGGACGATATCCCTGGCATGAGGCTGCAGCAGGCGGAACAGGGTGTGAGCCAGCTTGAACAACCCCCAGGCCAACACCAGCAACAGCAACAGCAGAATCACCAGCCTGAAGGTGACCTCGGAGGCGAGTTCAAGGGAGGCGCCGAAAACAATCCCGGGTAGCAGATAGGCTGGCGCCCAGACCAGTGCCGAGCTGAGATTGGCGAGCAGAAAGCGCATCGGTGTCATGCCCATCATCCCCGCCACCAGCGGAATGATCGCTCTTACCGGTCCGAAGAAGCGCCCGATGGCAACGCTCTTGCCGCCATACTTCTCGAAGAATCTGATGCCTCGGTGGAGGGTTTCGGGGTATCGGCTGAACGGCCATATCTGCCGCAGGCCATCCTGATAGTGTCGGCCGAGCCAGAAACTGAGACTGTCACCGGCTACCGCACCCGCCACCGCCCACCAGAAAACAGGCCAGAACTGCAGCGTGCCGGTTGCGATGAGTGCACCGAAGCCGAACATGGCGATCACGCCGGGGACCAGCAGGCCGACGATGGCCACAGATTCCGAAAATGCCACTAAAAACACCGACAGGCCGGCCCAAATGGGGTTTTCACCGATCCAGGTCAGCAGGGCGCCGAACAGCTCACCCATCGGTCGGCAGGTCCGGTTGGTGGTTTGATCGGTGGCTAGTCAGTCTGCAGATGCTGTTCACGCTCCTTTTGATACTCCTGGTAACTCTGCTTTTGCTCGTCACAGGCCCGACTGTCCTGCTGCTCCATACACTGTCGATGGCGATGGGATTCCAGCGCCTCGTAAGTCACCAGTTTGGCGCGCTCCGTGGAGCAGCCGCCGAGCTGAATTAGGATCAATGCGGGCAGCAGGCGGACCATGGTTAACCGGCGAGGTTCTGGAAAGCGCCAGTGGCCGCCTCGATGGTGGCCTTCAGATCCTCATCAGAATGGGCCTCGGAGACGAAGCCGGCCTCGAATGCGGATGGCGCCAGGTAGATGCTCCGATCGAGCATGGCATGATAAAAGGCTTTGAAACGGTTCTGGTCACAGGCCATGGCGCCCTGGAAGTCGTTGACCGTTTCCTGGTCGGTGAAAAACAGACCGAACATCCCGCCCACATGGTTTTCCGCCAGTGGGATACCGGCGGATTTGGCCTCAGCCATGATGCCGGATACCAGATTTTCAACCTTGCCGGAGAGTCGATCATAAAATCCCGGCTCGGAGATCAGTTCCAGGGTTTTCAGGCCGGCGGTCATGGCTACCGGATTGCCGGACAGGGTGCCAGCCTGATAGACCGGACCCAGCGGTGCAATCTGTTGCATGATATCGAGTCTGCCGCCAAAGGCCCCGACCGGCATACCGCCGCCAATGACCTTGCCGAGGGTGGTCAGATCCGGTTTGATGCCGTATACCGCCTGTGCACCACCGAGGGCTACCCGAAAGCCGGTCATCACCTCATCGAAGATCAACACTGCGCCATATTGGTCACACACCTCCCGCAGGGTTTGCAGGAAGCCGGCTTGCGGCGGGATGCAGTTCATATTGCCGGCCACCGGTTCCACAATGATTGCCGCAATCTGCTCGCCATACTGCTTGAAGGCGTCCCTCACCTGTTCACTGTTGTTATAGCTCAGGGTAAGGGTGTGCTCCGCCAGACTGGCGGGGACGCCAGGTGATGAGGGCTCACCCAGGGTCAGCATGCCGGAGCCTGCCTTGACCAGCAGGGAATCGGAGTGGCCGTGGTAGCAACCCTCGAATTTGACGATTTTGTCGCGACCGGTAAATCCTCTGGCCAGGCGTATGGCGGACATGGTGGCTTCGGTGCCTGAGCTGACCATACGCACCAGTTCCATGCTGGGGACCAGTTCGCAGACCCGGTCGGCCATCTCTGTTTCCAGCTCGGTTGGAGCGCCGAAGCTGAGCCCCTTGTTGATCACTGAGGAGACCGCTTCAATCACCTCGTGGTGGGAGTGGCCCAGAATCATCGGCCCCCAGGATCCCACATAGTCGATGTAGCGCTTGCCGTCCGGATCGTAGAGATAGGGGCCTGCTGCACAGTCGACGAATACCGGGTCTCCACCAACCCCGTTAAAGGCTCTGACCGGGGAGTTCACGCCTCCCGGGATATGTTGTTTTGCACGACCAAAGAGTTCCTCAGAACGACTCATTATTATTCTCCTGCGGCGAAAATAGGGCACTCAGGCGACGACTTGCTGCCTCGACATCCGGTTGTCCGAAGACAGCCTCGATGACGGCCAGCATATCGGCGCCTACGGCGATCAGTTGGGCGCCATTCTCATGGCTAATGCCGCCGATGGCAACCAGTGGTTTACGAATTGTCTGTCTGGCGGATACCAACAGCTCGGGTTCCGCCGATACGGCATCGGGTTTTGTCCGGGATGGGAAGAAGCGTCCGAAGGCGACGTAATCGGCACCGTTTTCCGCCGCTTCGCTGGCCAGCTCCAGACGGTTGTAGCATGAGACACCGATCACCGCTGTCGGTCCAAGGCGCTCTCTGGCTTCTGACAGGGTGGTATCCTCGCGTCCGAGATGGACCCCATGGGCTTTGCTGGCCAGCGCCAGCTCAATGTCATCGTTGATGATCAACAGGGCATTGGCTCGTTCGCACAACATGAGAATTTCGCGAACCTGTTCTGTAGAGCCGGCTCGCTCCTGGCGTTTGTCACGGTACTGGATGATCCGCGCCCCACCGGTCAGCGCCGCTTCCACCTGTTGAACAATT
This sequence comes from Candidatus Thiodiazotropha sp. AKAK2, assembly GCF_058244685.1. Classification (NCBI taxonomy): domain Bacteria; kingdom Pseudomonadati; phylum Pseudomonadota; class Gammaproteobacteria; order Chromatiales; family Sedimenticolaceae; genus Candidatus Thiodiazotropha; species Candidatus Thiodiazotropha sp. AKAK2. Next base: position 40,852 of record NZ_JBSYOP010000028.1, read on the forward strand.
CGTTCTGGCGGGCAGAGCCTGCTATCGGTGATGGCATAGAGTCCGCGGTATCTGTCTGTGTCGGTCATCGGTTGTTGTTTGATAGGGCTTCAAACCAGCGGTTTGGTATGGACTGACATCGGCCGGTGCGATAGCCCTGCTGCAGGCAGTTCCAGCTGTAGTCGAGCGCGTTCCGAGTGGCATTTTCAAGGGACTCACCTCGACCGATCCTGGCTGCCAGCGCGGCCGCCAGAGTGCAGCCGGATCCATGATACTCACCCGGCAGGCGGGGATGTTGCCTGATCAGGGTCTGCTTGTCGGCTCGATAAAGTCGATTGATGACCCGGTTCGGCTCATTCTCATCATGGGTTCCGGTAATCAATACCGATCGGCAACCCAGTTGCAGCAGTATCTGCGCGTGCCGATCCAGGCTGGCCGAACTGCTGTCACGGGAGAGGCGGGCCGCTTCCACCGTGTTGGGAGTGATCAGCATGCATAGAGGCAGCAACTCCTCACGGATTTTATCCAGTAGCTGTTCACTGGAGAGCTCACTACCGCCGCCTGCGGCCAACACCGGATCGAGGATCACAGGGATCTGAGGTGAGGTCTTGAGCAGTCTGGTCACCCCATCAATGGCCTGGCAGCTGCCGAGCAGGCCGATTTTGATGGCTGTGACCGTACAATCCTCCAGTACCGCCTCGCACTGAGCTGTGAGGTGCTCTACGGCTAATGGAATCAACTGGCTGACATTGCAGCTGTCCTGCACGGTCAGGCAGGTCAAAGCGGTTGTCGGATGGCAGCCATTGGCGCCAATCGCTTCAATATCCGCTTGAATGCCGGCACCGCCACCTGGGTCGTGTCCACCGATGGCCAGTACCACCGGACGATGTTCATTCTCGTTGTGCATTCGTCCATTGTATCCCGATTTGGCCTCAAACAGTCACTCGACAGATCGCATTGCCATTTCTCTGCCGGCCAGGTAGATTGCGCCGGGTTTTCTGTAAATCCAGTAATTCTGAGTCCGGTTTGGCAGTTTTGCTGAAAGGCAGCCTATATATTTTATTTATCAAACTGCCCAGGGAGATTAAGGGTTTTTCCTAGGATTGATCGTGATCACTGCTAGAATCTGGTATGTGCGACATACCAAAGTACCATGCAGCTGTCTCAAAGAGATCAGGAAAAGATCTCCTGGTACAAACAAGGAAGAAGTAGCAAGAATAGCTGTGAGGAAGAGACTATGAGTCCAAATGTACAAAAACTCGAAACGTTGGCTAGGCGATATTGTGAGTTGGTCGAATCGTTGAATGACGGCAATACTGAATGGTTACAGGAGGTAGCCGGTCTGTTGCCCCGTCTGCATGAGGCGGTGAACGCGTTGAATTTGCCGACACCCCGAAACACCCACTATACGGCTGCTGATCTGGATGCCCGGTTTGAACTCTACACATTCCTGAGGACCCTGTTGGGAGAGAGAGACGGTTATTGGATGGAGTTTGACGTGGCCGGTGACGGGCAGAGTATGAGTGGCAGTCTGGCTGATGATCTGACCGATATCTACTGTGAACTCAAAAGTGGATTGAATCTGCTCGATGGCGAGCCGGAACAGGCGGTTGAGGGTTGGCATAAGGGTTTTCACCTGCACTGGGGACAGCACCTGTTGGACGCGGAGCGTCATCTGTTTGAGCTGAATGCAAGAAACCAGCTCGCGATGTAGATCTGCGCCAGCTTGGTAAAAACCAACTTATATTCTAAGTTAATTGGCAATGGAGCCGGTTTTCTTGGTAATATGCTCCCTATTCAGACCGAATTTCCAGGAGATATGGCATGAATTCAAATGCCCTGACCGAGAGTGATTTAACCCTGACTCGTACAGCTCAGAGCAAAATGGGTGAGCTGTTTCAACAGGTTGACGACAACATTCAGGGAGTGCGCGTGTTTGCGACCCCGGGTGGCTGCAGCGGGATCAGCTTCGGCATGACTTTCAGCGATGAGATCAACGACAATGACGCGGTATTGGATTGTGATGGTTTCAAAGTCATCGTCGATGACGGAACCATGCAGTACCTGAAAGGTGTTGAGATCGATTTTATCGACCAGGGTGATGGCAACGCCAGCTTCGTATTCAACAACCTGCAACCGGTTGGCGGCGGTTGTGGCACCTGTGGTTCGTCAAGTGGCGGTGGCTGCGGCTAAACAGCACTGAATTTTATGAAAATACCGCGCCCGGATGAGTGTCCATGCGCGGTATTTTTTTGCCCCATTTCCAGCCCCGCTGGTATGCTTGCTGCGTTTTTAATGGTGTAATTCAGCAGCATTGAGGCAGCGGGCAATTGCGTATTGTTCAATTAAATCAATGAGTCATTGGTTGTCCAAGGGCTTTTTGCCTGATCCAGTTATGGTTAATACTGCGACCCACCAGCCTATGATCAGGGCTAAGGTGCAGTGAAGGGTATTGCCTTCTCAAGGTTCGCAACATCGGTCGAGGGTAGGCTTGAAGCCCATAACAATCTGAATTATATAAAGACAGGCCTTGTATGGCTGAAAATAAACATTTGATCGCCGGGTTAATGAGGAGCCGGGTGGCATAACCGAGGTAAGTGTGGAGTCATGAAACCTGGAGCAGTCGATCTGTTGATCATTGGGGCCGGTATTGGTGGTTTGGGTCTGGCGCAGATGGCCAGACGATTTGGCATGAAATCCTTGGTTCTGGAAGCCGGCAGCCATATTGGCGGGGCGATAAACTCGCATCATTTCCAAACCGAGGGTGGCGACTACTGGGCAGAGCTGGGTGGACACACCTGCTACAACAGCTACGGCAATCTGCTTCAGCTGCTGGAAGAGGCAGGGCAGTTGGACAGTCTGGTGCCAAAGCTCAAACTGCCCTACCGCATGCTGGTGGGGGATGTGCTTCATTCGATTCCCTCTCAGCTCAATTTCTTTGAGCTGCTTGGGGTTCTGCCTCGTCTGTGGAAAAGTAACAAGGCCGGTAACTCCGTAAAGGGCTATTTCGGGGGCATCATCGGGAGTCGTAACTATCGCCAGGTGCTTGGTCCGGCACTGGATGCGGTGGTCTGTCAGCCATCCAGCGATTTTCCGGCAGAATCCCTGTTTCGTAAAAAACCCAGACGAAAAGAGGTTATGCGTAGTTATACGGGGGGCAGTGGCTTACAGTCCTTTATCGATGCCATATCATCAGGACTCGAGATTCGCACCCAAACCCCTGTCACCCGGATCGAAAGAATGAGTGATCGCTATCTGGTCGAGGTGGCGGGTGGTGAGCCGGTGCAGGCCGACCGGCTGGCATTGGCTGTCGCACCGGACATCGCCTCCGGTTTATTGGCCACACTGATGCCCGAGCTTGCGTGCCACCTGGCCGAGATAGAGATGGCGGAGATCGACAGTCAGGCGGTGCTGATCAGGTCCGACTCAGTTGAGCTCGAACCGCTGGCCGGGATCATTGCCCAACAGGATGATTTCTACTCAGCAGTTTCCAGGGATCCGGTCCCGGATGACAACTATCGCGCCTTCACTTTTCATTTCAAACCCGATGTTCTGGATGAGGTGGGACGTCATGGGTGTATTACCCGAGTGCTGGGAATTGAGCCGGCTGACATCATAGAGAGTGCCAGCTACCGCAATCGCCTGCCGGCACTTAGGTTGGGTCATTACGAGCGAATCGGTTTGATTGATCAGCAACTGAAAGGGACAACCCTTGCTTTGACCGGAAACTGGTTTAGTGGTGTGTCGATTGAAGACACCTTGATCCGCTCGAATGACGAGTGTCAGAGACTCTGCAAAAACTATTGAGGCTGAGCCTACTTGTGACTGCCGTTCTCGGCACTGCTGGCCGCATGGAACAGGGATTTCAGAGTTTCTGAGCGACCTTCGTCCATATTCGTCTGAGTGCTTTTCTCTGCACCATTGAAGAAAGCGCTGATGCGTTGGTAGAGGCTTTTCAAGGCTCGCCACAACTTCGGCATCAGCCAGATGAACAGGGCAACGAAAACAATGAACATCGCCAGGAATACCAGCGGATAGTTGAGTGCCGCCCAGAGCGCACCGATCACTGCCAGGTCCTCAGCAATCGAAGCCGTCCAGTTGGTGACCGGTTCAGGTGAGGTATTGATCAGCAGCCTTGATCCGGATTTGGTGAAATGACTGCCTGCGGCAACGGTTCCACCCACCAGAGCAGCCGCCAGCTCCGCGCTCTGGCTGACATCGATGCCACTGGCAGCACCGGCTGCCAGCAGGGCGCCGGCAGGGATGCGGATAAAGGTATGGATGGCATCCCAGCCACTGTCTACACCAGGGGTCTTGTCGGCAAAAAACTCAATGAAATACATCATCCCCGCCACACCCAGAACCAGGGGGTCGCTGAGAGCTTCCAGTCCGGGAGGCAGCACAACATGCCCAGTCAGGCTGAGGTAGCCCAGGACAAGGATGGCGGCATACAGGTTGATGCCGGCTGCCCAGCTGGCGCCAAGCACGAGTGCCAGGGTATCGATGGTTTCCATAACTCGGTAATCTCGGTCGTTGTGTACTAGGGCCTGTTAACACTCATCCAATAGTCCCAGCAGGGCCAATTGGATGAGTGTTAACAGGCCCTAGTTATAATGTGATACCTAATGGTGTGATTTTCCATACCCGGAGGGCGTTTTGTACATCGATTTCACCTGAAGTTCACAAATGTTTAGGATTTTGCTCTGCTTTGCTTTTTCTTTGATTACTCAGAGCTTATGATTGCGCTTCTGGTAAGCCATTATCCTGTTGAGTCAGGATAATGGCATTCAACTGATTCCATTGTTGGCCGGATCGTTCCGGTTTTTAGGTAAGGGTATGATTAAAGTAGGAATAATTGGCGGAACAGGTTATACCGGCGTGGAGCTGCTCAGGCTGCTGAGCGCCCATCCAGAGGCAGAACTGAAAGTTATAACCTCCCGTTCGGAAGCGGGACGTGCGGTCGCCGACCTGTTTCCCAATCTGCGCGGTCATACCGAACTGGCCTATGTGGAGCCGGATCCGGCCTATTTTGATGAGTGCGATCTGGTGTTTTTCGCAACCCCTAACGGGGTGGCCATGAAACAGGTGCCTGAGCTGTTGCAACGGGGAATCCGGATTGTCGATCTGGCCGCTGACTTTCGAATCAAGGATCAGCCGACATGGGAGCACTGGTACGGGATGTCCCATGCCTGCCCGGAGCAGCTGGAAACGGCGGTATATGGACTGCCTGAGTTGCACCGGGAGGCGATTAGATCCGCCTCACTGGTAGCCAATCCGGGATGCTATCCGACCGCTGTGCTACTCGGTTTTCTGCCTCTGATTGAGAATGGTTTGGTGGAGTTCGATCATCTGATCGCTGATGCCAAATCCGGCGTGAGCGGTGCCGGCCGTACAGCCAATGTGGGCACCCTGATGGGAGAGGTCGGGGAGAGCTTCAAAGCGTACGCGATTCCCGGTCATCGGCATCAGCCCGAAATCAGTCAGACGCTGAACCAACTGGCTGACAAGCCCGTTCAATTCACCTTTGTGCCCCACTTGATACCAATGATCCGGGGTATCGAAGCCACCCTCTATGCACGCCTCAAAGTGGCGGATACCGATCTGCAGGCACTCTACGAAAGTCGTTATGCCGAAGAGCCGTTCGTGGATGTACTGCAGGCTGGATCCCACCCGGAGACCCGCAGCGTACGTGGTTCGAATCACTGTCGAATCGCCATTCATCGTCCGCTGGGTGGGGAGATGGTGGTGGTCAGCTCGGTGATTGATAATCTGGTCAAGGGCGCCGCCGGACAAGCCATACAGAATATGAACCTGATGTTCGGTTTGGCGGAAAATTGTGGATTGGAACAGGTCGCCCTGCTGCCCTAAACCATGAGTATCGATAAAAAATATCGTGTCCCAAAGATTGTTGCTGCCCACCAGCGAACGCCGGTGTGGCTGCGAGTCGGTCTGTTGCTACTGGTTCTTGGCGGGGTGGCCGGTCTGGCCTACCAGCAGGGTGGTAATGGGATCGCGGAGGGGCTGGCCCGCCTGCAGTCCGGCGGCAAGGACAGGGTGACCCGTATCGAGCAGGAGCGAAACGAGCTGAAGCGGGAGCTGGAGATGGTCAGACAGGCGGCCGAGGTGGACCGGGAAGCCCTGCTGGCGATCAAGGATCAGGTCAAAACCATGCAGAGCGAACGGCTCAAGATGGAAGAGGAGCTGGCATTTCTCCGGGGTATCGTCTCCACATCTTCGAAAAAACAGGTTTTACGGATTCAGAATTTTAAGTTGGAGAAGGGCCTTGAAGCGCAACAATACGTCTATAAATATACCGTTAGCCAGGTGATCAACAGCGGCTCCGTGGTGAAGGGAAAGATCGAAATGACCGTCACCGGATTAAAAGGCGAACGGACGGTCAATCTGCAATTGAAGCAACTCTCCGAGGAGAAACTTGAGAGCCACAAAATGCGCTTCCGTTATTTTCAGAACGTTGAAGGAAAGCTGCGCATCCCAACCGATTTTCAACCGGCCAAAGTCAAGATTGAAGTCAAGCCTACAGGTTCTAAACTGGCACCCGTGGACGCGGCTTTTGAATGGTCGCCGGTCTCCTGAAGTTTAGATTAGGAAAAAAACCATGTTTGGTAACAGTAAGAAAAAATTCCGATCTCCCAGAATCACAACAGTGATCGGATCGGGCACTGAGATTGAAGGGGATATCACCTTCAAGAATGGATTACATGTGGATGGTGTCATCAAGGGTAACGTTTTCTCGGAAGCGGATGATAGTGCGGCCACCCTGACGCTCAGTGAGCAGGGTACCATCGACGGTAATGTCAAAGTCGGTAATGTGATGCTGAACGGTACGGTGGTTGGCGATGTGGTTGCGGCGAATCGGGTTGAATTGGCACCCAAAGCCCGTATTACTGGGACCTTGACCTATGCCATGCTGGAGATGGCGATGGGGGCTGAGGTGAATGGCAAACTGATCCATGCCACCGAGCAGGATCCCCTGCAGCTCGCTTATGATGGGAAAAAGGAGAGTGGTGAAGAGCCGGTTGAGACGGTACCATCCGAGCCCGCAAAGCAATAACCCCAGGATTGGCGGTTGAGTAATACTTGACTGTTTTCCTCGGTAATTGCATACTACAAGATAATCAAACGACCCTGGCCTCCTTTAGATAGGCTGAATTGAGCAGGATTTAACCATGAGCGGCTTAGAAACAACCAGCGATTCCATCCTTTTTACTGAAGCAGCGGCCAACAAAGTGGCCTCCCTGATTGAGGAAGAGGGTAATCCGGAACTGATGTTGCGTGTCTACATTCAGGGTGGTGGCTGTTCCGGCTTTCAGTACGGCTTCACCTTTGACGAGAACGAAACCGAGGGTGACACCAAAGTGGTTACCAGTGGCGTCACACTACTGGTGGATCCGATGAGCATGCAGTATCTGATGGGTGCGGAGGTTGATTACACCGAAGGCCTGCAGGGTGCACAGTTTGTGATTCGAAATCCAAATGCAACCACCACCTGTGGTTGCGGATCTTCTTTTTCTGTCTGATCTCACAAAAGACACCCACAGAGGCACAGGAGTGTCACTGTGGGATATTTTCTAACTTTCCACATAGGGTAACAGGGTCAGTTCCACCCGACGGTTCTGCTGTCGGCCAGATGGACTGTTGTTGTTGGCGATGGGGCGACTCTCCCCGTAACCCACGGTATCGATCCGAACCCCGGCGACCCCATTGCGATTGAGAAGTTTCGACACCGATTGGGCCCGCTGTTGGGAGAGCAGCTGATTATAGGATTCCGATCCGGTACTGTCGGTATGGCCTGCAACCTCGATCATGGTTGATTTGTACTCGTTGAGTACCAGGGCAACCGAATCGAGGATCTCCACGAAATCCGCTTTTACATCGGTTTTGTCCACCTCGAAGGTAATGTTGCCGGGTAGGTTGAGGATGATATTGTCCCCTTCCCGGGTGACGCTGACGCCGGTATTCGCCAGTCGCTGTCTCAATTTGGCTTCCTGAACATCCATGTAGTAGCCGACACCCCCTCCGGCGATGGCACCGATACCGGCACCCTTGAGTGCCCGTTCCTTGCGTTTTTTCTTGTCCTTGGATGTGGCAATTCCGATTACCGCACCGGCCACGGCACCGATCACTGCGCCGGTAGTGGCGTTGGCGGTTTTCTCCTCTTTGGAGTAGGGATCAACTGTGGTACAGGCCTGGAGTATGATGAGTGCAGCCAGCAAGCAGCTGATCACGATTTTATTGGTCATTGAGTCTACCTCGGATATCTAAGCAGGGTTATTGTCTGAATGCTTGGAAAGGGAACGGGTATCAAGAGTTCATCTTAAACCTGCCTGAAGCAGCATACTGTGACACATTGTTAATTGAAGGCGTACTAACCCGACCCTAAGAGGTCTTTCAGCAGCTGCTTGGTGGTCTGTCTGCCGAGCTCACCGATGGCTGTGGTAAGGGGGATCTCTTTAGGGCAAACCTGCACACAATTCTGTGCATTGCCACAGTCACTCAACCCCCCCTCGCCCATGATTGCATGGAGTCGCTGCTTGCGCTGATATTTGCCGGTGGGGTGGTTGTTCATCAGTCTGACCGCTGCCAGGGCGGCGGCACCGACGAAGGGTAGATCCTGAGCGTATTGGGGGCAGGCCTCCAGGCAGCTTCCGCAACTCATACAGCGGCTGTAGAGATAGTTGTCCTGCCAGTGTTCCGGAGAGATGCGTGGTGCTCCCTGGTGAATATCCCAGGCGCCATCGATCTCGATCCAGGCGCGGACTCTCTTCAGATCGGCAAACAGACGACTGCGGTCCACCATCAGATCCCGGATCACCGGAAACTTGCTCAGAGGCTCCAGTGTGATCGGCTGTTGCAGAGTATTCACAAGGGTTGAGCAGGCCTGCATGGGGCGATGATTAATCAGCATGGTGCAGGCGCCGCACACCTCTTCCATGCAGTTGAACTCCCAGGCAACCGGATCGACCTTCAGGCCATCGGCCGTGATCGGGTTTTGTCGAATCATCATCAGTGCGGATACCACATTGAGTCCCTCGCGAAAGGGCACCTGGAAGGTCTGCCAATAGGTCGGGCTGTAGGGGGTATCCTGTCGGCGAATGCGGAATTTAATCTTATCTGACATGGTTGAATCCTCAGCGATAATCGCGTGGCTCTTCAGGCGCCAGAACACTCAGGTCCACAGCCTGGTAGTCAACCTGCGGACCCCAATCGGTGTGTTTGGCGATGGTGGTTTTAAGCCAGTTTTGATTCTGTGCTTTCCATTGGCTGCGATAGGTTTCGTAGGCCGGATCTCCCGCTGAGGCATTTTCCGGCAGCTTCAATTCAAACTCAGGTTTATAGTGGGCACCCCGGCACTCATCTCTGTGTAACGCACTGGCCGCAATAACCTCGCCAAGTCGTATCATCTCCTGCAACTGGCGGGCATAAGCCAGACCCTGATTGCTCCAGCTGTTGTGCTCCTGCAGATTGATATTGCGACTGCGTTGCTGGAGTGTGCGCAGTGATTCAATGGCATTATTCAAGGTTTGGTTATCCCGGACCACACCGACCTGGCTGGACATCAGTTCACCCAGTTCACGGTGAAGTTGGTAAGGATTCTCCTCACCCTGATTGTTGATCAGCTGGTGATTGAGCTCCTGCTGATGTTTGATTTCGTTGCTGTAGATGGGATCTTCAGAACCGGGGTGTCCCTGTTGCAGCCCTTGTAGATAGTTGGCTACCGATTCACCGGCGACCCGACCGCTGTAGGAGGCGGATAGCAGCGAGTTGGCGCCCAGTCGATTGGCGCCGTGATAGCCGTAATCACACTCACCACAGGCATACAGGCCGGGGATATTGGTGGCATGGTTACGTGGGCTGCCATGCTTGATACCACCTGTCGTATCGTCTCGTTCAAAATCGACCCAGAGTCCACCCATCGCATAGTGCGCCGACGGGTAGATCTCCATCGGTTCATGGACTGGATCGGTGCCATGAAATTTGCGGTAGATATCGAGGATCGCATGCAGTCGCTGTTCGATGAAACCTGGGTTGAGATGGGTCAGATCCAGGTAGACCTTGGCTTCACCACCCACCCCAAGGCCAAGCTTATGCACGACTTCCCAGATGGCGCGGGAGGCCAAGTCGCGGGGGACGGTATTTCCATAGCTTGGGTACCACTCCTCAAGAAAATAGAATCGATCCGGCTCTGGAATCTGGCTGGGTCGACGTCGGTCATTCGCGTCGCTGGGCACCCATATCCTGCCCCCTTCGCCGCGTGCCGCCTCGCTCATCAGGCGGGTTTTATCGTCACCCAGCATGGCCGTAGGGTGAAACTGGAAAAACTCTGTATTGGCGAGCCAGGCACCCTGCTGGTAGACCCGGCAGGCGGCCGCTCCGGTAGAATTGGTTGAGTTGGTTGAGCGGTGTCCATACACCTGCCCCATACCACCACTGGCAAGAATCACAGCGTCGCTGGGAAAGGCCTTGATCTCCATGGTGCGCAGGTTCATGGCGATGATGCCCTGGCAGGCTCCCTGTTGATTCAAGCCCAGGGAGAGAAATTCCCACCATTCGAACTTCTGCAGTCGCCCCAGAGACTCCTGTCGACGTACCTCCTGGTCAACGCCATACAGCAGTTGCTGGCCTGTACTGGCCCCGGCGAACAGAGTACGGCGGTGTTTTACCCCACCGAACAGGCGTAGGTCGAGCAGACCCTCAGCGGTTCTGGAGAAGGTAACCCCCATCCGTTCAAAGGTCTGAATCAATCCGGGAGCGTCTTCACACATCGATTTTACCGGCGGCTGATTGGCCAGGTAGGCGCCGCCTTTGAGGGTGTCGACGATGTGTTGCCAGATCGTGTCCCGCTCCCCCTTGCTGTCAAAGCAGGCATTGATGCCTCCCTGGGCGCAGACCGAATGGGAGCGTTTGACTTCAAAGAGTGAGAAGATCTGGACTTGAAAACCGGCCTCGGCTAGCCGTAAAGCAGCCCATAGGCCCCCCAGGCCACCACCAACCACAATCACCTTTCTGGGTCTGCTCATGGTAGAAATCCCAACATGCCATGTACTCCCATGGCGGAAAGCAGGACGGCGAGAAATCCACAAACCCCCAACCAGATGGATTGTGCCCGGGGTGAGGTGGTCAGCCCCCAACTGATTGCCATGCTCCAGAGACCGTTGGTCAAGTGAAAAACTGAAAGCAGCAAGCCGGCCAAATAGAGTAGAAAAACCGAGGGCTGGATGAGTAAACCTTGCATATGAGCAAATAGATCAGCCTTAATGGCAGGTTCCCAGATCGCCCAGATACGTGTCCATCCCACATGCAACAGCAGAAACAACAGAATGGCGATGCCGGAGAAGCGCTGTAGGGTATAGCGAATGTTGCCTTGCCATGGGTAGATGGAAAGATTGCCTTTGCCGCTATAGAGAATCACCAGGCCGTATAGCCCATGAAACAGCAGTGGCAAAGCGATCAGGAATATCTCCAGCAGGGTGAGATAGTTGAGCTGTTGAAGCCAGCCTACGACCTGATCATTGTAGTGCGCCTGACCGAATCTGGATTGGGAGTTTTCCCAAAGATGAAAGATCAGGAAGCCACCTACCGGGAGCAAACCCAGTAATGAGTGTAAACGGCGGAACACAAAATGAGTATCGTGGATAGAGGCTTTCATCAATCAGCTCAGCCGGGATTTCTTACTATAACAATATTATTTTATTATGATTATCTGCCGCACTGACCCAGGGCAGTGAAAATTCAGTTTTCTAAGCAGAACCTGAAAAAAGCGGATGGTTAAGAAGAAAATTCCTACTGGTGCTGGATGATTTTGCAGAGCAAGCTGAATTTTGATCCGGTGGGTTCTCACGCGGCAGAGGCCTGCTCAGAACAGTGTCGATAACAACATTCAGCATTGTAAGGGTCAGGCGAAAGGGATAGCGAGCTTATTCTGGCTAGAGCTCGATCACCCTACGGATGGCAAAATGATCTTGCCTGTTGCTGTGTAATGGAGTTGGTCGACCCAAGCTTTGGAACGAACAGCTTATGCTCGTCGGCCTTGTCACGCTGCGATCGATGATCGGTTTATTGGGCGTCGGCAACCAGGGTGCGATTGATCAGTTCCAGCTTGGAAATGAGTGGCTGTATCTTGATCATGAAATCATCCCGATACTTCTTCGCAATTGGCTTGGCTGCGGGCAGCTTGACGGTCAAGGGATTGCGGTAGACGCCATTGACGCGGAATTCATAGTGCAGATGAGGCCCGGTAGCCAGGCCGGTTTTGCCCACATAGCCAATCACCTGCCCTTGTTTGACCCGCGTACCCTTCCTGGATTTCTTGTTATAGCGTGAGAGGTGGGCGTAAAGCGTTGTGTAGGTCTGGCCATGTTGAATGATAACTGTCTTGCCATAGCCGCCTTTTTTGCCACGGAAGATCACCTTACCGTCACCTGAGGCTTTGATCGGGGTACCGGTCTTGGCGGCATAATCCACGCCACGGTGTGGACGTTTTTTACCCAGTACCGGATGGTAACGCTCACGGGTGAACCTGGAAGAGATGCGTCTGAAATCTACCGGTGCTCTTAGGAAGGCTTTACGCATGCTTCGGCCTTCCGGTGTGTAGTAGTCTGCACGACCCGTATCATCTACATAGCGGAGGGCTTTATAGGTCTTTCCCTGATTGATGAACTCTGCGGCGAGAATCGGGCCATCCCTCAATTTTTCACCGTCCAGATAGTCCTCTTCAAAAATCACGGTGAAACGATCACCGGATCGTATCTCCAGGGCAAAGTCGATATCCCAGCCAAAAATATCGGCCAGTTGCATGATCAACTGATCGGAGAGGCCGGACTTTTTGGCTGACACATAGAGCGAGTTTTCGATGACACCGCTCAAATGGGTGTTTCTCGTATCCACCGCTCTGCTTTTTTCCGTGGCCGCGAAGCCTTCAGCAGTAGCCAGAATCTCAAGGCTGTCGACCTTGCTATGCTCCAGGCGCAGGCTGAGGAGATTGTCATCCGAGTCAAACGCCATATGGAGTGTCTCTCCCGGACGGATGTCGGTCAGCTGCTTAGCTGTTTTGCTTGAATTTACAATCTGATGGAGCAGCGAAGGGCTTAATTTGTTTTTCTTGAAGATGGAAGCCATCGAGTCACCGCTGCGAATTTCGTAGACGGTTTTTCGACTCTCCTCTGCAATTGCCGGTTGTGGCGCAGCTTTAGGAGCCGGGGCAACCCCAGGCGCAATTTCAGCTTTGGCGGTTTCAACGGCTTCTGCAGCAAACGCCTGACTGAGAAACCCGTTTGAATTCTGTTTTATCGGCGCTGGATTTTCATCGCGCTGTTGAGACTGGCCGGGAAGGGAGAGGGGTAAAATCAGCTTTCTCTGCTGTTCCGGTTGCGATTCGGCGTCCGGGGTTGGGCTGTTGGCTGGTTGGGACTCTTCCGTTGGCTTGGAAATCAGGAACAGAAAGCCGGCTGCAAGGATTAAGAGGAAAATGACAGAGAACACCAGGCGTTTAATAAGCTGGCCTCTGGCAGGTCTTCTGTCCAATGTATACGATTTAAAATCTTGCATGGTGCCCGTAGCGGTCAAAGGTAGCGGCCTGTTCCCTGTGTAGATGGTACCCAGTTATGAATCTTAGGGGAAGTCAAGAATCACAACACCCAATGGTTAATTTTATCAGATGCTTCTAGTAGAGTGTGCAACCATTGTCTTAATTTTTGAGATTTGATAAATGATCGATGTCACAGGATCCCTAGATTTAATTAAACGTGGTACTGAAGAGGTTTTACCAGAAGAGCTGCTAATAAAGAAGCTCAAAAGGGGTGAGCCTCTGAAAATCAAGGCGGGATTTGATCCTACAGCCCCCGATTTGCATCTCGGGCACACTGTTTTGATCAATAAACTCAGGCAATTCCAGGAGTTAGGTCATGAGGTGATTTTTCTGATCGGTGACTTCACCGGCATGATCGGTGATCCCACGGGGAAAAGCGCCACCCGTCCTCCGCTGACGCGGGAAGAGGTGCTGGAAAATGCCAAGACCTACGAGCATCAGATCTTCAAGATCCTCGATCCAACCAAGACCACGGTACTGTTCAACTCAAGCTGGATGGGCGAGATGTCGGCCGTCGATCTGATTCAGCTGGCGGCGAAGCACACGGTTGCCAGGATGCTGGAG
>NZ_JBSYOP010000028.1:60000-96907 GCF_058244685.1 Candidatus Thiodiazotropha sp. AKAK2
GCGAAGTGATTGATGCCATACTTCCAGGAAAAACCTCTAAGCTTCAGGTAATAAGTAACCGTACTCTAAACCGACACAGGTGGGTAGGGTGAGAATCCCAAGGCGCTTGAGAGAACTCTGGTGAAGGAACTAGGCAAAATAGTACCGTAACTTCGGGAGAAGGTACGCCCTTGGTATGTGAAGAGACTTGCTCTCCTAGCAGAAGAGGGTTGCAGTGACCAGGTGGCTGCGACTGTTTATTAAAAACATAGCACTCTGCAAACTCGAAAGAGGAAGTATAGGGTGTGACGCCTGCCCGGTGCCGGAAGGTTAATTGATGGGGTTAGTCCTCGGACGAAGCTCTTGATCGAAGCCCCGGTAAACGGCGGCCGTAACTATAACGGTCCTAAGGTAGCGAAATTCCTTGTCGGGTAAGTTCCGACCTGCACGAATGGCGTAACGATGGCCACGCTGTCTCCACCAGAGACTCAGTGAAATTGAAATCGCTGTTAAGATGCAGTGTACCCGCGGCTAGACGGAAAGACCCCGTGAACCTTTACTACAGCTTTGCACTGGACTTTGAATATGTTTGTGTAGGATAGGTGGGAGGCTTTGAAACGTAGACGCCAGTTTACGTGGAGCCAACCTTGAAATACCACCCTGACATATTTGGAGTTCTAACCTCGACCCGTTATCCGGGTTAGGGACAGTGTATGGTGGGTAGTTTGACTGGGGCGGTCTCCTCCCAAAGAGTAACGGAGGAGCACGAAGGTACCCTCAGCGCGGTCGGACATCGCGCAACGAGTGCAAAGGCATAAGGGTGCTTGACTGCGAGACAGACAAGTCGAGCAGGTACGAAAGTAGGTCTTAGTGATCCGGTGGTTCTGTATGGAAGGGCCATCGCTCAACGGATAAAAGGTACTCCGGGGATAACAGGCTGATACCGCCCAAGAGTTCATATCGACGGCGGTGTTTGGCACCTCGATGTCGGCTCATCACATCCTGGGGCTGAAGTCGGTCCCAAGGGTATGGCTGTTCGCCATTTAAAGTGGTACGCGAGCTGGGTTTAGAACGTCGTGAGACAGTTCGGTCCCTATCTGCCGTGGGCGTTTGAGATTTGAGGGAAGCTGCTCCTAGTACGAGAGGACCGGAGTGGACGTATCTCTGGTGTTCCGGTTGTCACGCCAGTGGCACTGCCGGGTAGCTATATACGGACAGGATAACCGCTGAAAGCATCTAAGCGGGAAGCCCCTCCCAAGATTAGATCTCACTTGTCTCTTGAAGACACTGAAGGGCCGTTGAAGACTACAACGTTGATAGGCTGGGTGTGGAAGTGCAGTAATGCATGAAGCTAACCAGTACTAATTGCCCGTGAGACTTGACCATATAACACCCAAACATTTTGGGTTTGGTTCAAACAAACGCACACCCAATACTCGAGCGATCTAACCGAATGCAGAGTTGTTCAACTTGAGCAACTCCAACAGTTTGCCTGGCGGCTATAGCGTGTTGGTACCACCCGATCCCATCTCGAACTCGGAAGTGAAACGACATAGCGCCGATGATAGTGTGGGGTTTCCCCATGTTAAAGTAGGACACTGCCAGGTTTTTACGCGAAAACCCCGTATCGGAAACGATACGGGGTTTTTTTTTGTCCAAACGCGTAGAATCTTCATTTTAAGTTTCTCTTCGAAGTCTGGATTTGTGTTAACAGGCCCCTTTAGATGTTTATTTCCATTGCACTGCTGATAACAGGCTTGATACTGATAGCGCTCTCTTTGCGACAGCTCCTTTTCAAAAGGAAATTGCTCAGTGCCACATTCAGTGGAGCATTCGGAACATTTACCCTGCTTGTCGCTACAATCTTCACACTCTTGCTGATGAATGTTCAGACCTATGTGCAGCTCACCAGGGAGATTGACCTGGTAGAGGTAGAGGTTACAGATGTTTCTGAATCTGGCGCTGAGTTGAAGCTATCCTACGATGGCAGGACATCAACTCACCTGATTGCTGCGGATGAGTGGCGACTGGATGCCAGGTTCATCAAGTGGAAACCCTGGTTCACCCTGTTCGGTAAGGAGCCGATTGTCAGGCTTGAAACCATCAGTGGGCGAAATAACCGAAAGTTTACAGCGGAAAATCAGATCTACCAGTTGTCTGATACTTCCATAAACACAGATGAACTGTTCTCATATCTTACGCATAAATTCGGTATTCTGGATACCATGTATGGCAGTTCGGTCTACATGCCGATGCGGTCAGGTGCCCGCTACCTTGTCAGTGCAACCCACTCTGGTCTGATTGCCAGACCGTTAAACAACCAGGGGCGTAGTGCAGTCAATAACTGGAAATGAGAATGATCGACTACAGACTAAAACTGCTATCGCCACAAAGACATATCTTTGAAGTTGAATTGACTATTCAGAATCCTGATCCGGATGGACAGGTCGTCTATCTACCGGCCTGGATAAGAGGCAGTTATCTGATACGTGATTACGCCAGACATATCGTGTCGATCGAGGCCAATGCCAATGGGCAGCAACTCACCCTCAATAAACTGGATAAACAGAGTTGGCAGATCGAATCGGTAAAGCAACCGCTCACAATCAACTATCAGGTTTATGCCTGGGAGCTTACCGTCAGATCGGCCCATTTCGATAATACCCACGCCTATTTCAATGGGCCGGCACTGTTTCTCGCAGTGCGTGGTCAGGAGCTGATGCCGTGCAGGTTGGAAGTCGTGGCACCACAATTCAAACCGCAGAAAGAATGGTGGGTTGCCTTTTCAATGAAGCCGGAAAAGATCGATGATCGGGGCTTCGGTACTTACCAGGCTGATGACTACGAGACTTTAATCGATCACCCGGGTGAAATCGGTGACTACACCGAGAGCCGTTTTGAAGTGGCTGGATGCAACCACCGATTTGTGGTAAGTGGCGTTAAAAGATTTGATCATGAGAAGTTAAGTTTACATTTGTCGCAAATTTGTGAAAAACAGGTTGAGATGTTTGGTGAATTGCCGGTTCAGGATTACCTTTTTCTGCTGCGTGTGGTTGATGATGGTTATGGTGGACTTGAGCATAAAAACTCTACCAGTCTGATCTTTCCTCGGGACGATTTGCCGGCAAAACACGATCATAAGATTACATCAGGATATCGGAGGCTGTTGGCGTTATGCAGCCATGAGTATTTTCACTTATGGAATGTGAAACGCATCACCCCAAAAGTTTTTCTTGAAAAGAATACCCAGCAGGAAGTGTATACCCGGCAGCTATGGGTTTTCGAAGGCATTACTTCATACTATGACGAGTTAATGCTTGTACGTAGC
The DNA here is from genome assembly GCF_058244685.1 of Candidatus Thiodiazotropha sp. AKAK2. Taxonomy (NCBI): domain Bacteria; kingdom Pseudomonadati; phylum Pseudomonadota; class Gammaproteobacteria; order Chromatiales; family Sedimenticolaceae; genus Candidatus Thiodiazotropha; species Candidatus Thiodiazotropha sp. AKAK2. The sequence continues at coordinate 63,308 of NZ_JBSYOP010000028.1, forward strand.
GGTGTGATCAGTAAACAGGACTATTTCGAAATGCTCGCCGAAACAGTCACCCGGGTGATGAGAGGTAGTGGGCGGCTTAAACAGACACTCGAAGAATCGAGCTTTGATGTCTGGACGAAATTCTACAAACAGGATGAAAACGCACCCAATGCCATTGTCAGCTACTATGCGAAGGGTGCCCTGTTTGCGCTGCTGCTGGATTTGACCATACGCCTTCAAAGTAATGGTAGGTCGTCACTGGATCAGGTTATGCGTGAAATGTGGTTGCGCTATGGTAAACAGGGTAAAGGCGTACCGGAAAACGGTATCGAAACGATTGTGGCTGAGGTCACTTCACTCGATCTTCAATCACTCTTTGATCTAGGCCTGCGTTCAACAGACGAACTTCCCCTCACTGAGTGTCTGCCGGCGTTTGGTGTTGAAATGAAATTGCTGCCAGCTAAGTCCTTTGATGACCGGGGTGGTGTAATCCGTGACAAGGAGCGCGAGCAAAAATCGTATACGGGCATTGGTGCAAAGTGGACCAATAAAAACGGCGGCATCAAAGTGCAGCAGGTATTTGATGACGGTGCTGCGCAGAGAGCGGGCATCTCTGCCGGTGATGAGATTGTCGCCGTGGATGGGCTCAGAATGACTGCAAAGCAGTTTGAAAACTACATTGTCGACACCGATGCGGGTGATGATATCGAGGTGCATCTGTTTCGCCGCGATCAATTGATGAGTCTGCTAATGCAACCGCAGCTCGCAGCATTCGATACCTGTTACTTCGACCTGACTGAACCTTCCGATGAAGCAGTCAAGCAGCGTCTGTCAGACTGGTTGATGGGAAATGGCTGAAGAGATCCTGCTGATCAACAAAATGGCTGATGGCCGGTTTCATTCTGGTCAAGAGCTGGGCGAGATGCTTGGCATCAGCCGTGCCGGTGTCTGGAAAAAACTCCAGAAGATCAAAGATAAGTATGGTCTGCAGGTTGATGCCGTCAAAGGCCGTGGCTATCGATTGCAGGAGTCATTGGATCTACTCAACAAGGATTCAATCGAAAAGGTGTTGACTGAGCTTGGTATAGAGTCGCCCTCCGTGGAAGTCCATACAACCATTGATTCCACCAATGCCTGGTTGATGCAGCGGGCTGCATTGGGTATTAAGACCGGTACTGTTTGTCTTGCAGAACAGCAATCGGGCGGAAAGGGCCGCCATGGCAGACACTGGGTCTCCCCGTTCGGCAGAAACCTCTACTACTCAATGTTATTGCGATTCGATCTTGCGCCAGCCCAGGTTGCCGGATTGAGCCTGACTTCCGCTATTGCAGTACTGCGTCTGTTGCGTCAGATGAATTGCCACCAAGCCGGACTTAAGTGGCCGAATGATGTACTTTGGCAGGGCAGAAAACTGGCAGGACTTCTGTTGCAGGTATCGGGTGAAACAGGTGGTCCATCCCAGGTTGTGATTGGTGTCGGGCTCAACCTGGGCATGGGGCGGTATGGTGAAGCGATCGATCAGCCTTGGGCCGATTTAAGTCAGATTCCGCATGTTAAACCTTATCGTCGCAATGAACTGGCAGCCAGGCTGACAGCGCATTTAAGGGATGTTGCCGAACAGTATCTGCAGCAAGGCCTCGCAGGTTTTACCGATGAGTGGCATAAGTATGACCTCTATCTTGGCAAGCAGGTAGTGATAAGCAGTGCCAGTAACTTGCACACAGGCATACACATGGGGATCGATGAAAGCGGCGGCATCAGGATAGAGACGGAAGGGGAGATTCGCACCTTTCACGCAGGTGAAGTGAGTCTTAGGGGAAATCAGAACGATGTCAGCAGATCCTAGGCTATGAAACTCTTTGTAGATATTGGCAATACGGCAATCAAGTGGGCGAATGAGCGTGAGCTGCAGTCAAAGGTAGTGCACAGAGCAAGTTCCCGTCAGATCCCGGAATCAATCGATCGGGCCTGGCTCGATATGGTAGCGCCATCTGAGGTACATATCGCCTCTGTCAGAACCTCACAGATTACGGATCGCCTGACTCATTGGATCGCTCAACACTGGCAGGTCAAGGCTCGCTTTTCGAAAGCATCACAACAGGAGTTGGGGGTAACCACAGGGTATACCTCACCATCCCAACTGGGGGTTGACCGCTGGTTGGCCCTGTTGGCAGCCCACCATATTGGTGGTGGCCCCAAACTTGTTGTAGATTGCGGTTCAGCCACCACAGTCGATGGTGTGGATGGATTGGGCCGCCACCTTGGCGGGCTGATTCTGCCGGGTCTGCAGCTCATCGGCAAGTGCCTGGAGCTGAATACCGATCTCTCATTTGGTGAGAGTGGATTTGAATTAAACGGTTTTGCGACTGATACCGCAGCAGGGATTCAATCTGGCGCTATGCTGACACATCTCTGCGTGGTAGAAAGGTCACTTCAGGAATTAGAACAGCGATGTGGGAAAACTGCAGAGTGTATTATTACTGGTGGGAACGCCGACAGCTTGTCAGCCCATCTGTCAGCGACTCACCAGGTCATACCGGATCTTGTTCTTCAGGGATTGGCGTTACAATCAGCTCAAGCAGAATAACTTATGAAATGGCTATTTTTAACACTATTGCTGATTAATCTAGGCCTGTTTATGCTGATCTATCCACAGCAACAGGGTAGTGAGCGATCCTCACTGTTAGCCGATGTTGGAGAGCTGAAGCTGGCCAGTGAGCACGAATCCGCAACTGTGACAGATGAACCTGGGCCTGTCGAACCGGACGAACTGGTGGCGGATGCTGTCAAGACGGCCGATCCAGAGCTTGAGAAACCGCTCAAAGATACACCTGTAGAGCAGCAGCAAACTCAACAAACAGCATTGCCCGAAGAAGCGCCAGCCGAGGAGACAGTCGCTGAAACACCAACCCCTCCCCCCGTGGTGGAGCTCCCGGAGGAAGTAGCGGTCCGATGCGCTATGTTGGGGTATGTGGATTCACGCTCGGCCGCTGAAAAGATTTCAGTCAGGATGAGAGCGCTGGGGTTTAAGCCTGAGCTGCAAGCGGAATCGAGAAACGAGCAGGCGGGCTATTGGGTACTCATCCCTCAGCAGTCATCCCGACGTAAAGCGGTAAATATAGCGAAAAAGCTCGAAGAATCAGGAGTTTCTGATCTTTGGCGGTTTACCAGTGGTAAGCTGGTCCATGCCATCTCCCTGGGGCTTTTCAGAGATGAGATTCGGGCGGGTGACCGGAAGCGTGAAATCGATGCACTGGGTTTCAATTCAGTGATCCAGCCCAGGTATCGGGAAAAGACCAACTACTGGCTGAGTTATAAAACGGGCAATGGTGCTGTGTTAAGTGATCGTGACTGGGCGGGGCTGGTCAAGGATTTTCCGGAACTGGTCAGAAATGAGATTGAGTGCCAATAGTTTGCCAGGAGGCACAGAAACGCTTAGAATTCGCACTCCTTAGCCGGCGTAGCTCAGTTGGTAGAGCAGCTGATTTGTAATCAGCTGGTCGGGGGTTCGAATCCTCTCGCCGGCTCCATACACATTTGGGTGCATCCATGGATTGGCAGGGCGGCCCCGTGCCATCCTGATTTTTTAAAATCCACACCCAGCATTAATCCGTTATTGCCCCGTCTGTAGGAATTCTGTGCTCTCATTGGTAAGAGGCCGGACTTATTTTCTGCCGAGATCCACTCCGGTTAACCGCTCGCGTAGTTCGCGTTGCTCCTGAGCTTCCACACAAAGCGTCGTAACGGGACGTGCCTCAAGCCGTGCCAAGCCGATTGGCTCGCCGGTGTCTTCGCACCAACCGTAGGTTCCATCATCAATGCGGTCGAGGGCGGCGTCGATCTTACCCAGCAGTTTTCGGTAGCGGTCTCGTGTGCGCAACTCCAGCGTCTGGGCCGCTTCACGGGTGGCTCGGTCTGCTTCATCGCCGACCTCATGGTGGCTGTCGTGACGTAGCTCCGCGAGCGTCGCGTCTACCTCATCGAGTAGCTCTGATCGCCAGTTCAGGAGCTTCTGCTTGAAATAGGTCAGCTGGCTTGGCCCCATGCAGTCGTCGTCGATGGGGGGACCACTGTCAGTGGAGCCTAGGGGCTGTTGCTGCTGTTTCAATTCGCTGTTTTTCTTGGCCATATCACTGTGTCGCTCTGTAGAATTCTGAGGCCGCAGCGGATGTGGCTGCGGTAGCCGGATCGTGACGGCGCAAGGTAAAACTTATTATCATACCTCTGCCGCCGCACGTTGAAACCACACCAGCACCTGCTCCCGACAGGGTTCGCCATACAAGTTCGCGAAACGCCGTGATTCCTCATGCTGGGGATTACCAAGAATGGTAATGCGCGCTTTACAAAATCGGGCGTTAGCACCTGTCTGCATTTGTCCTCGATGCACTGGCGCCAGCCCGCATAGTTGCTTGGGAACAACGCCTCGGTGTAGCGTTCTTTATCATCATTCATGGGTTATGTCTCCTCAAATCGGGCTGGTTGTCCACCGCGTGTGTTGAGGCAGGAGGGCCCAGCTCAGAGTCGGTCGCGATTCGATGCATGACAAGTGAATAATTGATGATTAGTAATGTAATGTTATATCATAACATAAGTATGGAGCATCTTTTTTATGGATGTTTGCTGCGTCAGCATTAGGTGGCGGTGAAACAGACTTGAGTGAGCATTTCGTGTGGCAGCTGGCTTGTTAGCGTGCAGGGCGTATTGGGTTAGTGTTAACAGGCCCTAGCAAGCGTTCTCTACACAATCCCTTAACTTCCGTTCAATTACACGCCAATCCAAGGGATCCGTACTGATCATCTCGATTCGTGGTTTAACCTGTTGCTCCAGAGCCTCTTCGGACCACTCCCCCGGGGTTGCGTTGATTCTCAACTGACCATGAGATGAGGGCAGGTAACCTTTCATTCTCACTACACTTGACATGACCATTATCTGTCGCATGCAACCCGGATCGAATAAGGCATCCGCAGGCAGTGTCCAACTTGCTGTGTAGAAACCATCGGCAGCACCTTCAATACGATTCCAATCACCACAGGAAGGCTTGTGTTCTTGATGGTGATCGTGATGCTGGGTATTCGCTTTGAACGCATGCGCCTCGGGAAATAAGGCCGTGCGCTCGAGTCTAGGCGCATCAAGATAGGCCTGTTTAAGGCCGCCATGAGCTACCATAACGGCAGCTTTTTTGGATGAGTTCTGAGCTTCAACCAGACTGTAGAACGCATCTCTGTCGGCATCAGAGTAGCCGTCCAGTTTGTTGCCAATGAGCACATCGGCCAAATGGAGCTGGTCCTGGAAGTTAGGGTGAGACGTATAGCGGGAATCACTCAGCATGCGAGCATCAACCAGGCCAATGGTCGCTCGGAGATCAATGACTTCGCCATACATGGGGCCGGTGAGTTGCTGGATGAGTTGAGCCGGGTGTCCGAGACCGGTGGGTTCGATAAGAATGCGGTCGGGTTTTGCGCTGTGGATCAGGCGATTCAGCCCCACCTGCATGCCCGTGCTGCCAACACAACAGAGACAGCCACCGGCGACCTCTTCAACGAATACCTCGGCATGATCACCTGCCTCGGTCTGTATCAGGTCACCATCCACACCGATATGCCCGAATTCATTCACCAGCACAGCCCAACGCTGCCCTGCGGGCGCCTGAGACAGAAGATGCAGGATGGTGGTGGTCTTACCGGTACCGAGGAATCCAATGATTAGGTTGGTGGGTATGTTGCGATACATGAGGGTGAGGAGGGTAAACACATCATCCCGGCAGATCAAGGCGAGCACGTGCTAGCAATGCCGGTAGGCAACAGCTGTAAATCGTTTATTGCCGATTCAACTCCTTGAATTTACGGGCTAGTATTTGTTGTTATACATTATTAAACCGGCAGGACATCATCAGTCACAACCCCGGGGGACATTGACGCCGCTAACCGAATTGCTGGCGGCTTCGGTTCTGATTATTCGGCGGCAGGTATGGGCTACGGATTCGGTTCTCTAACCGAGCTATGCGAAGTCCTTGTAGCGATAGTGTATTTACAGCCTGTCTGTTCGCCGAGCTATCTTTTTGCCGCTTTTAATCTTAAGCTAAATCCATACTTATGGAATTGCTCTAGACTAAGAGCTGCGATAGTCCAAGCCAATCATGTAGTATGAATTTAGAGTCAGTTATTCAATGTGATTCAGACTGGACGCTTCAACTAACTACAAAAGGGACAAGGTCGGGGAGAAGTCCATTGTTGAAACGAATTTTTTTCCTGAGAAACACGTTCCTTATTCTGCTTTTTTCCCTGCCTGTGCAGGCATCCGATTGGGTATACACGGTAGTAGACGGGGATAACCTCTGGGATTTCAGCGCCAAGCATCTGGATAGCGTGATGCGCTATGAGCAGCTTAGGAAGCTGAATAACATCAAAAATCCAAAACGTTTACAGCCGGGTAGCTGGCTGCGCGTACCCATGAAGTGGATACGCAGCAATGCGATTCCTGCCCGGGTCGGTCTACTTGAGGGCAAGGTTCGAATCGTCCGCGCCGATGGATCGGCTGAGAACAAGCTTGAGTCCGGTGTTCTGATCCATTTGGGGGACACCCTGAATACCGGGCAGAACAGCAGTGCTTCAATCATCTTTGCCGATAACTCCAGTTTGACCTTGTACAGTGATACTGAGATGCGCTTTGATCACCTAAGTGCCTATGGAGAGACCGGCATGGTGGACTCCAGGGTGCATCTGGGGCAGGGGCGTATGGAGACCAAGGTAAAACCGACCGCTGGTCCCGGATCCCGATTCGAAATCCATACCCCTTCCGCCATCACGGCGGTCAGAGGAACTGCCTATCGTGCTGCCATCAGTCCGAGCGGTGACTCTTCAAGTTTCGAGGTGCTTGAGGGGGATGTGGTGGTCAGCGGTGCTGAGCAGGACACCCTGGTATCAGCAGGATTCGGTACTCAGGTAGCCCTTGGCAAAGCCCCTGCAAAACCCCGAAAACTGCTGCCGCCTCCGGCTATGGATGAGATGCCTCAACCATTGAGAGCGTTGCAGTGGCAGCTCAGTTGGCAAGCGCTTGATGGTGCGAAAAGCTATCGTGCGGAGATCAGCTCAAGTCGCCATTTTGCTGTTCTACAGTGGGAATCAGTGGTTGATAAACCTCTCGTGAAGCTGCCGGATCTTGCTGACGGTGACTACTGGTTCAGAGTGCGTGGTATCGATGAGATTGGGCTTGAGGGTCAGAGCGCGGTTCAGCCTTTGCTCCTGGATCGCCATCCCCAGCCGCCAACATCGCTGAGTCCCGCAGATGGTGAGATGCTGGATGTTGGTGGGGTGGAACTGAAGTGGCAACAGATCAGCGATGTCAGGGGGTATCTGTTGGAGGTTGCCGACGACCAGACCTTTGAAAATATCCTCTATAAGAAGGAAACCGATGACAAAGGCCAGTTTGAAGTGACCGAACTGAAGCAGCCTGGACGCTACTTTTGGCGCGTCTCAGCGATAGCCGAGGATGGGGAGGTGGGTCCGTCAGGGGCCATCCGGTCATGGCGGCTAAGAGCTGATATGGAATCCCCAAATGTTATTGTTACGGCCAAAGAAGCTCATGTTGCCAGTCACTGGCAGCCATTGAATCCAAACTACCGCTACCATGTACAGTTGGCTCATGATGCTGATTTCAAACAGCTTGAATTTGACCAGATCATCACTGCCAATGAGCAAACCTTCGATCACATCTACAGCCAACTTAGATACTTAAGAGTATGTGCCGTGGATGAGGATGACTATCATGGGCCTTGGAGTTCAGTACATAAGGTTGATCCCCTGCTGGGTAAGAGCGTTTGGATTGTACCGATAAGCACAATTATGGGTTTGCTGTTTTTGTAGTTGATTAAGGCAGACTTTTGATAAAGAACAGAATCAGTCAGATTGTTTTATCAGCCATTCTGGTTGCCTGCTCTTTTGTTCTGGTCAAACATGCCGCGATAGAGCGTCTGGATTTTCTTCTATACGACTATTTCCTCAATCTGCTTGATAACCAGATTAGCCAAGAGCTGGTGGTGGTAGCCATCGATGATACAAGTCTGCAGGCGATGGGGCGTTGGCCCTGGTCGAGAAAAGTCCACGCGCAACTGCTTGATCGTTTGACGGATTTGAAGGCCCGTGTTGTCGGATTCGATGTATTGTTTTCCGAAACGGAGACGACAGATTCGCTGGCAGACAAGTTTTTTGCAGATGCGATTGCCCGCAGTGGCGTAACCGTGCTTGCCGTTGCACCGACAAATCCATTGCCAGGAAAACAGATCGGTGAGGTACTGCCTCTTCCCATACTGGCAGAGTCGGCCGCTGCATTGGGGCATGTGGATTTTGAGATCGATAGTGATGGGCTTTGTCGCAGTTTCTATCTCTATGCGGGAATGGATGATGCACGCTGGCCAACCTTTACCTTGGCGATGGCCAATGTGGCGGGTGATCCAGTTCCACTCAGTCGTGATATCAGAACAGTCAAAAGGGAGTCGATCAGTTGGCTGAGATCCGGACGTTATCTTATTCCGTACGATGCGCACCCGGGTGGAATTGAAACGCTATCCGCCTATCAGCTTCTCCACGATGATGAGGCGGCAGCCAAGGTTGCAGGGCGCTATGTGTTGGTTGGATCAACGGCAACCGGTTTGGGTGATGTTATTTCAACACCGGTGTCGCAAAATCACCAACGGATGCCGGGAGTTCGGTTGAATGCTCATGTATTGAGTGGATTACTGGGGGGGAATCTGCTGAAAGAGATGGATCAATATGCACATCTCTATTTGACTCTGTTGATTACGGGTTTGGTAACGTTTTTACTCTCATCGACCCGCTTCCCTGTTTCGGTTGTTCTATTTCTCGTGGCGGTGATCGGTATCCCGGTTAGTGCCGGTTTGACGCTTTCCGTTACACAAGTCTGGTTTGCCCCTGCCGCTTCGATGGTGCCTCTGTTGATCGGAATACCCTTATGGGGGGTTTGGCTGCATTGGCGCGAAAAAAGTGTCAATCGTCAATTGAGTGTTCGGATGCGTGATCAGGCGACCCATCATGCTGTGACCGGTCTGCCCAACCAGTACGCGCTGGAAGAGTATCTGCGCAAGCTGACAGTTTCTGATGCGGAACAAGCCAATATTACCGCATTGATTATCATTCATGTGAAGTGGTTGAAATCGACCGGCAGCATCATCGGTCGTTCAGCCGGTAACCAGCTTCTGCAAGCGATTGCTCAGCTGTTACGCGATGTGGTGCGTAGTGATGACATCGTCAGTCATCTTGGTGGTGATGACTTTGGGGTATTGGTGCAAGGGTTGACTGATATTGAATCGGCTGATGTGGTTGCACAGAATCTGCTTAGAATTATGCAGCAACCCATTGCCTTTGAAGCGACCTCGATGTTTCTCGCGCCATGCATAGGTATGAGTTTGTGGCCGGATGAGAGTGAAGATGGTGAAGCGTTATTGCGTGATGCGAAGATCGCGGTTTTTAAAGCGCGTATGCAGGGTCTTGAATCAGTTTGTCTCTACTCACCGCAGATGGCCAAAGAAGTTGAGCAGGGTTCGCAATTGGAGCGGGCACTGATCTTTGCTTTGGAACGTAACGAATTTGAAGTCTACTATCAGCCTCAGGTGATTACCGAAACAGGACGGATCTTCGGTGTTGAGGCGCTATTGCGCTGGCATAACCCTGAGCTCGGTCTGGTCTACCCCAGTGCCTTCATTCCTGTGGCTGAACATACCGGGCTGATACGGACGATAGGGCTATGGGTGTTGCGCACAGCCTGTCATCAGGTTCAGCAGTGGAACAGCCTGGGCCTGGGGCCAATACAGTTGGCAGTCAATCTTTCACCGTTACAGTTTAGTGATAAAAATCTGGTTGATGAGGTTCGGCGTTGTCTTGTTGATAGTGGGTTGGAGCCCGAGTATCTGGAATTGGAGATCACAGAAAGCGCTGTCATGCAGAACTTGGCTGAAGCGACGAATGCCATGCGCTTGTTGAAAGAGCAAGGCGTAAAGCTGGCCATTGATGATTTTGGCACCGGTTACTCATCGTTGAGCAATCTACAGCACTTTCCGTTGGATCGGATCAAGATCGATCAATCCTTTACCCGGGAGTTTCAGCAGAATGAGAATGTCAAAGAGATCACATTGACGATTATTGAGATGGCAAAACGTCTCAAGCTCAAGGTTATCGCAGAGGGTGTAGAGACGGAGGCTCAGGCGGATCATCTGCAGCAATATGGGTGTGATGGTTTGCAAGGTTACTACTACAGTCATCCTGTACCCGCATCGGAGCTGTCAGCAATTCTTGACCGTGAGGAATCGAAACAGATCAATCGCTAGCCGATTATTGGAATCAACCTGCCACAGTAAGCGTCACGATAGAAATCACTGGTTCAGCCAGGGCTTGCTCCGGTCATCAGCCGGTCGTTGTGGGTAGGGTTAGATTGGATAGGATAGGGTCTAAACTGGCCTTGGCGGCCGCTCAGCTGGAAATGCAATATGATGACATACTGGCAACTCAAAAATAGAATTATTGATTCCAAACAAAGAGTTACCTAGCTAGATAGGTCTGCCCTCCTGGCCGTGCTGAGCTCGATGCACGATGACTTTTCAGGTGGCCGTTGGATCAGTCTCACTACAGGTTGACCCGCCGTGTCGGTACGGGTAGAATTCCGGCTCTTTACCTCGCCAGATGTCTGGCTGAGGAGATAACGGGATATTTCGGGGATTAATGCAATGTATGCGGTAATTCAAACCGGCGGCAAACAGTACCGGGTTTCTGAAGGCGACACCATCAAAGTCGAGATGTTGACAGCTGATGAAGGCGCCTCCGTCGAGCTGGACAAGGTTCTGATGATCACCAATGGTGATGACGTCAAGGTCGGTACACCTTATGTCGATGGCGGCAAAGTTACGGCTACCGTGAAATCCCACGGTCGTGGCAAGAAAGTGAAAATTATCAAGTTTCGTCGCCGCAAGCACCACATGAAGCGTCAGGGGCATCGTCAGTGGTTCACTGAGTTGCAAGTCACTGGCATTAGCGGCTGAGGAGAGAGAGATGGCTCATAAAAAGGCAGGCGGTAGTACACGTAACGGCCGCGATTCGGAATCCAAACGTCTTGGTGTCAAGATCTACGGTGATCAGGCTGTGAAAGCCGGCAATATCATCGTTCGTCAGCGTGGCACCCAGTTCCATAACGGCGTCAATGTAGGCATTGGCAAAGACCACACCCTGTTCGCCAAAGCGGACGGTACGGTCAAGTTTGAAGTCAAAGGCCCGCGTAACCGCAGATATGTGAGCGTTGTCGCCGAGTAATCAAATTACGGAGTTGACGCTCAAAAGCCTCGTCCGCTGACGAGGCTTTTTGCGTTCTGGCCTATGAAATTTGTAGACGAAGCCAAAATCAAAGTAATTGCCGGAGACGGGGGTAACGGTTGCGCCAGTTTTCGCCGGGAGAAGTATATCCCGAAAGGCGGCCCAGACGGGGGCGATGGCGGTGATGGTGGCAGTGTCTACCTGATTGCCGACAGCGGTCTGAACACTCTGGTGGATTTCCGCACCCAGCGAACCCATAAGGCCGAGCGTGGCCAGAATGGCATGGGGCGCGAACGTACCGGGCGAAAAGGGCAGGATCTGCAGGTGCGGATTCCTGTGGGTACCCGTATCTTCGATGAGGAGACCGGTGAGCTGCTGGGCGAACTGCTGGAACACCAGCAGACCCTGTTGGTGGCCCAGGGTGGTGAGCACGGTATCGGCAATGTGCATTTCAAGAGCAGTACCAACCGTACCCCGCGCCAGTTTACCCTTGGTACCGAAGGCGATCGGCGTGAATTGCGTCTGGAGCTGATCCTGCTGGCGGATGTCGGTCTGCTGGGTATGCCCAACGCAGGAAAATCGAGTCTGATCAGTAAAATTTCCAGTGCCCGCCCACGAGTGGCGGACTACCCTTTTACCACCCTCTACCCCAATCTCGGTGTGGTCAGTCTTGCTCAGGACCACAGTTTCGTGGTGGCGGATATCCCGGGTGTGATTGAAGGGGCGGCTGATGGTGCAGGACTTGGACTGCAGTTTCTTAAACACCTCTCCCGGACTCGTCTGTTGTTGCATATGGTGGATATCGCACCGCTGGATGAGTCGGTGGAGAGTGCCAGTGAGGTACGCCAGATTGAGCAGGAGCTGTCCCGCTATTCAGAAGAGCTGGCCGGTAAAGAGCGCTGGCTGGTATTGAACAAAAAGGATCTGCTGCTGGACGATGAGTTCCAGGAGCGCAGTCAGGCTCTTTGCGACAGCCTGGGCTGGAGTGGGCCTGTTTATGGTATCTCTGCCGTATCAGGTGAAGGCACCAAACAGCTGATCTCGGATCTGATGCTGCGCCTGGAGCAGTTGTGGCAGTCAGAGCGGGAGCCGGAGGAGCAGGATGATGATGAAGCGTGGGATCCTTTGCAGTAAGTCAGACTGGTTTCTGGCTTGCTTCAAAGTCTCATGAGATAGTTGTCTAATTGTATTCAGTATGTCAGGTAGCAAATGATTTCCCGGGAAAAGATCGCCAGATCCAAGCGTTGGGTTATAAAGATCGGCAGCGCACTGCTTACCGCCGACGGTAAAGGTTTGTCCGCTGAACTGCTCGGCTCCTGGGTTGAGCAGATCGCCTCCCTGAGGCATACCGGGCATCAAGTGGTACTGGTTTCCTCCGGAGCAGTGGCGGAAGGCATGAGCCGCATGGGCTGGCAGACCCGACCGCATAATCTGAATGAGCTTCAGGCCGCCGCTGCGATCGGCCAGATGGGATTGGTACAGGCCTGGGAGGCCGGATTCCAGAAGTTTGACTTGCATACTGCCCAGGTGCTGCTGACCCGCGACGACCTTGAAGACAGATCCCGATACCTGAATGCCAGAAGTACCCTACGTACGCTGCTTGAATTGGGAGTGGTGCCCGTGGTCAATGAAAACGACACAGTAACCAACGATGAGTTGCGATTTGGCGATAATGACACCCTGGCCGCACTGGTCGCCAATCTCATCGAGGCGGATCTGCTGGTCTTGCTGACAGATCAGGAGGGTTTGTTCGATGCGGATCCCCGATTCAATCCTCAGGCAAAACTGATCTCCCAAACTCGCGTGGATAATCCCCAGCTTGATCAGGTCGCTGGCGGTAGCGGCGGTGGTCTTGGTTTGGGTGGGATGGTGACCAAGGTGAGGGCAGCGCGGTTGGCGGCCCGCTCAGGTACCGGTACTGTGATTGCGGCGGGTAGACAGAAACAGGTTGTTGATGCGATTTATCGTGGCGATGATGTGGGTACCCTGATGGTACCGGTACAGGAGCCCCAGGCAGCCAGAAAGCGCTGGTTGGCCGGTCAACTGCAACCCAGGGGTAGTCTGACCATCGATGATGGAGCGGTACGCGTGTTGCGCGAGCAGGGCAGCAGTTTACTGGCGGTCGGCGTGAGCGGTGTGAAGGGTGCTTTCGCCCGGGGTGAAGTGGTCGTCTGTCTCGATAAACAGGGTACTGAAGTAGCCCGCGGTCTGGTCAACTATGATGCCCAGGAGACCATGCGTCTGATGGGTAAACCAAGCAGTCAGATCGAGGAGGTGCTTGGATATGTTGATGAAGATGAATTGATTCATCGGGATAACCTTGTCCTGCTCTGATCTCTTTGATCGTCCAATTCTGAAAGTCTGACCGGCATCAGCCAACCATTTTTTAAGCCTGATTCCTTTTCCTCTCTGACATGCAATTGTGGGTATGCCAATAAGCTCTGCTCCAGGATGATGAGAACTCTTAACTGAGAATGGCAGTTGGTTAAGTAGGCATTTAGATCTGATCCGGCTCGAATGTTCAGCAATTTATTGACAGCATAGATCGGCTTGGTGAGAATGGAATTGCCCAAGTCGATATGGCTGAACTTGTTCAGTAATTGCTTGCTGGGATGGTAGTGCCCATCAAGGAGTGATTCGCATTCTTAATGCAGCAGAGGTTCTGTCTGCATAACCCTGTAGTAAGCGGTGAGCCTATGGATGTAGCTGAAGCGCTTATAGTCAAATAAGTAGTTGTATTACAATGAATATTTGCGAGGCTCCAGACCTTTCTCTTGTCAAAGACGGGCGCTATGCAGATTCATCGCAACCGATTCAGTCCAACCTCAATTGGTCAAGTACACTATCGCTGAGCCAGTTAAGGCAGCAATTGGAGTATCTGGAAACTCAGCACAGCCTTATAGGCGATAGCCACGCCTATTTTCTTTCATGTTACATCGTCAGCATGAAGCGATGTGAATATCTGATTGAAGCGATACGCAACAGTGATCATCCTGAACACGCACTCTATGCAGATCTTGATGATCGGCTGATTGAATCCATCGCAAGCTATTTCAGCTACTACTATTTCTCCGCCTATGAGGCTGTGTTGTCGTCTGGGAAGAAGCGAGTCCCGAATCCGTGGGCGCTGGCGTTGAACTCTGATTCCGTGGCTAAGCAGTCTCCTCTGCATGGAATGCTTTTGGGATTGATAGCGCACTCCTGTTATGACCTGCCACTTGTTTTGTCGGAAACAACGTCCTCAGGTAGCCCCCTTTATGACTGGTCGAATGCAGATCACAAACGGACTTATCTTGAGATTAGTAAGTTACTGGTAGAGGAGTTACCTGTAATCGGGCGAAATATCGAGTCGACTTTCGGTAGCATGAGGCGCCGTGGCCTGGTTAAGGGAGGAGTTAGCATTCGACTGGTAAGCTATCTTCTCAGGAGTGGTTTTTTTTCTCGGATAGTTTTTAAAGTTCTTACCAATGTACACAGAGAGGCGCTGTTGAACTGCCATCGATTGCAGCGTGGTGTATTGAGTGTTGATGCGCTTGCGGATCTCTGCTGTAAACGTATGAGTCTATTCACTCAAGGGTCAATTCATGTAAATGTTGTGAAAGCCGTTTTTCAGGTGCTGGTTAAATCATAAGCATGTCTATCGGGACCACAATGGCCAACTGTTTGAAGTGGATCTGTTTTCTTCTGACCCTAATTGATGTTGCCAGTCTCTCCGCTGACGAGTTGATGAAACAGGAGTCTTACAGTTGCTCTTCTCAACAACTATTTGTATGCCAGGAAGAAGCAGGCAATGTCGCGCTTGTGTTTATCCATGGATGGGGAGGTAGAGCGTTGTTCTGGGCAAGTCAGCTCGACTATTTTTCTAATGATTATTCTGTCTACGCTCTGGATCTACCCGGGCATGGTGATTCTAAAAAGGGTAAAGCTGAGCCTTCCATATCCACGATGGCTGAGGGCTTAGAGAATTTTGTGAATCAAATTGATGCGGATCATGTCGTTGTGATTGGGCATGATATCGGCGGTTATATCGCGCTCTCCCTGGCTGTTTCCGAAATCGGTAGAGAAAAAATAAAAGCTATCTTTGCAGTAGAGTCGATGGTTGATACAAAAGTCTCTATGCCGAAAAAACAGTATCGGCGGGTACTGAAAAGTTTGCAGAGAAACTTTAAAGATACCGCGAGACAGATGACCCGTGATTTGTTTTCAGTGGAAACAGATCAGGAAATGATTAATTGGGTGGCTGATTCGGTGGCGACAACTGATGCTGAGCTTTCATTGGGATTGCTGAATGATTTCATGAATATGGACATGTCATTGGAGTTGGCAGCTTTCGAAGGGGATCTCGTTATTCTTAATACGGAATATAACCAGCCAAGAGTGGATCGCTTAAAGAGTATTAATTCTAAAGTAGTGGTTGAGTCGGTTGGTTGGAGTGAGCACTTCATCTTTTTGGAAAATGCCGTTTTGTTTAACAAGGTTTTGGATCGATTGATAAAAGTTCATTTAGATTCGTTCAGTGATAAGTAGAAGCAGTAGCCGCTGCAGGGAAAGTATTGGTGATTGGTAACTCACTACAAGAATTCTTTTCGACAGTCCGGCAAAGCAGACTGTTGCTGGTGGGATTGGCAGTTATAACCCTGGTAATGTTGTTGGGTGTAGCTAAGCTTCAATTCAATGATGACTATAAAAGTCTTTTTAAAACAGACCGGATAGAGTATCAAGCGCTTGAAGAGTTTCTGAATACGTTTCCTGCTGATGATCAGGAGCTGGTGATTCTGTTCAGATCAGACAAGATTCTAACTGAGCCGACCATTCATCAATTACATTCTGTTGTAGAAAAGATAGAAAACAGTCCAGCAATAGAGTCTCTGTTTTCCATATTCTCCATTCCTAAACAGAATTCATCAATTCGAAAAATTGAGCCCCTGTTGTCAGTGGATTCCATGGAAGAGAATCTTGAAGCGAGCCTGGCGGCCATTGGTGTCCATCCGATGGTGAAAAACAAGCTGCTATCTGAAGATGGCAGCTTAACCCTAGCTATCGGAATATTGGAGGAGGGTTATGACCGTCATGATCAGATTAGTCAGGTAATTGATCATATTCATACGATCACTGCTCAGGCTGATGGCGGGGCGGGATTGGCGGTATTTGTTACTGGTAATGCGGCAATCAGAGTTGCATTAAAGAGTCAATCGACCCGTGATCAGATCTTGCTGAATTCGATTGGTGGTTTTTTGGCCTTTTCGATTACTCTGTTTCTATTTCGCTCCCTAAGGCTTTCGATGATTATTACCGCTGGTCCGTTGCTCGGAGTGATCTGGACTTTAGGCTTCATGGGCTTTATGGGGAGCAAGCTGAATGTAATTAATCAGATGATCTCTCCGCTAGTGATGGTTATCGGTTTTACCGATGCCATTCATCTTATGTTTGCTGTCCAGCGTCGTCGTATTCAGGGGTTTTCCAGGGTCGGAGCTTCTATTGGGGCAGTGAAGGATGTTGGATTGGCCTGTATGCTTACGTCAATAACGACCGCGATTGGATTTGCGGTGTTGATCACCACAGATTCAACCGTTATTCATGAGTTAGCCCTACATGCCTCGATAGGGGTTCTGCTGACTTTTATAGCAGTTGTTATTTTCATCCCGGCATCTGCAGTTTTTTTAGAGGATGATGTTGTCGTTAATTCTCGCCGATTGGATATCACGCTAGCTGATAATCGGGTATTAAAAAAAGTACTGCTTGTGATCGGGGACAATGCCGCCGTTGTGGTAAGTGTCGGTGTTATTCTTACGGCTATTGCAGTCTACCAGGCTCAACAATTAACGACAGATTTTCAGTTTCGGGAAAATCTGCCTCAAGATCACGAAGTCTCTGAAGCAATGAGGCTGGCGGATCGACATTTAAATGGGATTCAGCCACTGAATATTGTCATTCAGTCAAAAAATGAAGGAGTAATGGAGTCTCCGCAGGCTGTTGAGTTGATACAGCGAGTTCAAGCAGATCTCGCAGATCAGTTTGGATTGAAAAACTCCATTTCAGTGGTTGATCTGTTAAGGGTATTGCCCGGTGCGTCTGAAGACCTCTCCCTACAGTTTTCAAGGCTGGTCTATTTGCCAGAAAAACTGGTGAGGCGGTTTTATCATGAGCCATCAGGAGAGGCCGTGATATTGGTGCGTCTGCCAGATAATGGCTCGAATCAGCAACTGGAAACAATACAGCAACTGGAAAAGAAGTTGGCTCAGTTAAATGCTGCTAGTGATCAGTTTAGTCTCGACTTGCAGGGGATTTCACTGGCAGCCGCCAAAGGCAGTGTCGATATGATTCAGGACCTGCTGATCAGTATATTGAGCGCTGTTGCCATTATATTTTTTGTACTCTCCCTGTTTCTTAAGTCAATCAAACTGGGGTTGATTAGTTTTCTGCCGAATATACTGCCATTAGCAAGTGTTGCGGCGCTACTGGTTATCAATGATCAGCCGTTACAGTATGCAACGATCATGGTGTTTACAATCTGTCTTGGAATTATTGTGGATGACGGAATCCATATGATTGTGAGGTATCAAAAAGAGTTTCAGCAGGTCAAGAGTGTCACTCTCGCAGTCCACCGCACACTTCAAGCTATCGCGCCTGTGCTACTGGTGACAACCCTGATTTTGTTAGCGGGTTTCGTATCCATGTTAACCAGCTCTACGGAGGTTATCGTCAGGATGGGGTATCTCTCATGTATGGCGCTCATCATGGCTCTGCTGGCTGATTTGGTGCTTTTGCCCTCATTGATCATTGCAGCAAGCCCAAAGGATTCAGTTCAGAATTGTGTCGAGGAGCAGCTGTGAGGTTTCTCTCAAGAGTAGTTATGCTGTTGCTGTTGATGTCACTGATCTCCTGTGCAACAAAGACATTGAACCCAATTCGAACCGTTGAGCTGCCTGAGGACGATGCCTTTATCGACGGTGAGTATATTCAGTGGTGGTATTGGAATGGCAATCTTACGGCTGGGAATGGCCGGAGGTTCGGTTTTCAGATGGTCTTTTTTTCAGTGCAGCCTAATCTGATGATGGCTCACGGATCGCTTACTGACATAACGAATCAAACATTTCAGTACGAAACTTTGACCAGGCTAATGATCCCAAAAAAGTATACTCAGAGTTTTTATCTAAATGTTGGATCTATCAAACCAATGATGGCAAAAGGAGGAGGTGGGGTCGATAGATTAACGGCTGAACTAGGGGTATTCAGTTATGATTTATTTCTCAAGGCGTCAAAGCCTCCACTGCTTCACTATGGTGGAAGGTCTCATGAATATGAAATAGGAGGATATACCTATTACTACTCCAGACCGAAAATGGATGTTGACGGTCATATTGTAGTCGAAGGGGAAAAACTGGAAGTAACGGGTGAGGCTTGGTTTGATCGCCAGTATGGTGATCTTGAAGAGATTATCGACACGGGATGGCAATGGTTTTCAATAAGATTATCAGACAATACACAAATGGTGCTGTTCTATTTTGAAGAGGCGAAAGCGATTAGAGAAACCCTCCTGGTCAAGTATGATGCAGAAGGCAATACAAAAAGCTATACATTGGATAAGTTTGATTTAAAGGTATTGGACTATTGGCAGAGCCATGAAACGGGTTGTAAGTACCCAAGTAAATGGCAGCTCGAAGTGGAAGATCAAATGCTGACCATAGAACCCTACCTAAAAGATCAGGAGGTCAGGCCAAAAGCAGGTGCCTGGTTGACTCCTACCTACTGGGAAGGTGCTGCTTCGGTTGCTGGTGAAGTTGGTGGTGAAGCCTATGTGGAGTTACATGGATTCTGTGGGGATTCTGCAGAATAGCTGAATCAGTTATAAGTTGTGATTTAAAAAGCATGGATGGAATCTGAAGCCGATCTGGAAGTTATTTTAAGATTGTATTATGTTTTTGTTAATTCTCTGAGAACATGATATCAGTTCTCGATTGTTACCATCAGTTCATGAAAGTATCACCGCTTTGTCAAGGTGTTGTTAAACAGCCTTAAGTTTTCAAGTTCAAACTCAATGGTTCATTTTATACATAGAATATTTTGAATCTAAGAGGAGCGACGATGAAATTTCAACTTAAGAGCTGCGCTGCGCTGGTTGCCGCCAGTCTTCTGGTACCGGTTAGCGTGCAGGCTGATGATGATCAGATGGATTTTGGTCTGTACGTTCAGAAAAAAATGTACGACAAATCAAAGAAATTGTTTGGAATCAAAAAGCCTCTGATGAACTCGGCTGAGGGCAACGTTGCTCGCATACCTGGACAGAATGCCTATGATCTGATTGAACTGGCAAACGGACTGAAAGCGAAGATACTGACTCGCGATGCAGGTAACAAGGCCGATATGTTCAGCTTCTGGCCAAATGAGAACGATCCGAGTCACTTGATCTTCTGTATCGAGGGTGGTGACGAGGTAATCGGAACTCTCGACAGCGGTCTGGAAAAGATGAATCCATCTGTACAGTCGATTGACCTGGAGGATGGCAGTGTCTCTACCATTCTGCGTGGCATGAACCGTTGTGATGGTATTCGCACCACTGCCTGGGGCTCAGTGTTGGCTACTGAAGAGACAAGTACCGGTCAGGCCTATGAGATCATCAATCCGCTGAATACAGTAAATCACACAGTAACAGACCGCGCCACGGGCACTATTGTTACTGTAGACAATGAAGTCTCGATGAATGTGGTCAAGCGCGATGCCTTGCCTACCATGGCCTGGGAAGGGCTGACCGTGCTGGATAACGGTGTGGTTATCGGTGGCGACGAGTTGCGTCCGGGTGATTGGGATCTGGCTGGCGATGGTGGAGATGATTCTGATGTGGACGGTGGTGCAATATTTAAATTCGTTCCTGATGTTGCCCATAGGGATGGAGTGATCGATAAGCTTGAGGACTCCCCGCTGGTTTCCGGTTCGGTGTATGCCTTTCGTGCCTCCTGCAGGGAAGGTACCTCCAGCAGCTTTACGGTGAACTATGGTCAGGGTTGTGAAATTGGAAACGGTTCCTGGATCAGCGTTAGTGCCGTTGATGCCCGTCGTGATGCCAACAACAATGGTGCAACCGGATACTATCGTCCTGAAGATCTCCACAAAGATCCAACATACGCTGGTCCCGGTGTCCGTTTCTGCTGGGCCAATACAGGCCGTGAAGCTGCGCAGAACTATGGTGAAGTGATCTGTGGTATCGACTCAGACCCGATGCTTGCCGACGAGACAATCGCAAGCGTTGTTGTGAATCGCTTTGTTGAAGGGGATGCTGACTTCAATTCACTGGATAATCTGGCGTTCCAGCCTCATACCGGCAATCTTTACGTTATTGAAGATCACTCAAACGGTGATGTGTTTGCCTGTCTGCCGGATGGCGCCGATCGGGATATCAAAACCGATGGTTGCGTGCGTGTACTGTCTGTCAAAGATCAATCGGCCGAGCCTACCGGTTTTGAGTTCTTTGGTAATGGTAAGGTGGCGGTAGTCGCCATTCAGCACTCCAGTGATGAGATGATGTCTGACTATGACGACTATGCAACAGATGACATCGTGCTGATCACCGGTTTCAAAGTAAAGAAAAAGGATGACTGATCCGGATGACCGGTAACAGTTGCTATGGATAGCTATTAATGCAACCGGGGTCACTTCAAGTGGCCCCGTTGTTTTGTGAGATGTTATTGGAAAAGTGAATGCTGGCGGGAAACTCACAAGGCTTTAAAGTGACTGGAAATTTGTCGTACTTCATGTTCGATATTGTCGTGAATCCTACAATCGTTAGAATGGCTTGTGTGGCTATCGAACAGGAATTGGCATTGCAGTACTGACCGTTAGGATCAATTGGGTGTGCTTTTTCATCTATTCAGGGTGTTGGGTTCAGTACCTTTTTCTCGATTGGTTGTACTACTCAGCAAGTGTTAAACAACCCTGACAGGCGGTAGTACCTAGCTGTTTCTACAGGCAGTGGTATCTCTTTTGCATCTTCAACTCTTCAATTGTTTTTTTGAGTGATTGATTATGAAGAGCTATCTGGATTGGTCGGAATATCGGGATGCCGGCATGGGAGATGCCTATGCGGATATACCCAAAATAGGTGGGGACTTTGCCAAGGCTGTAGCGGTCTGTATCAACAGCCGTCGTTGTGAAAGCCTTGCAAAAGGGGTGATGTGTCCCAGTTTCAGATTGGATGCAAATCCCAGCCTGTCGACCGGAGCCCGTGTTCGTTTGCTGAAAGCGGCTCTCAATGGTGAACTGAGGAATGGTGGTATGATTACCTCCGAGTTGGTTGAAGCCATGGATCTCTGTGTCAGTTGTAAGGGCTGCCAGCGTGAGTGCGAAAACAATGTGGATATGTCGCGCATCAAGATCGAGTATCTGGCCCAACTGAATGCCAGCAAGGGATTGTCTCTCAGAGCCAGGCTGTTTTCGGAGCTGCCGGAGCTGCTGGCGAAACGGCACTGGCTGATCAAACTGATCGCCATCAGAAATCGTCGCCCCTGGATCGCCACCCTGGCTGAGCGCCTGCTCGGCATCAGTGCAAAATCACCTCTGCCGGAACCGGTTGAAGCGCCCCGGCAATATACCCTGAGGGAGATTGAGGGTGGTCAGCCTGTGGTGCTTTTTGCCGATACGTTTTGCAAACACTATTCCCCCGATATCCTGACTGCCGCGGTTGAGGTGCTGCAGGCTGTAGGCTGTCAGGTCAGTCTGATTGGTGCGCTGGATGAGAAGGAGCGCTACTGTTGTGGTCGTACCTATCTGTCTCAGGGCCGGATCGAAGAAGCGAGGCAACAGGCTGAAAAACTTTTAAAGAAGCTTGCGCCTTACGCCCAAAGAGGGATCCCATTGATCGGGCTTGAACCGTCCTGTCTGCTCACCCTGAGGGATGAATACCGGGCTCTGGGTCTGGGCATGATGACTGATCTTGTGGCCGGTAAGGCAGTTCTGTTTGAAGAGTTTCTGGCCAAGGGGATCAAGGGGGGTAGACTCAATCTCTCATGGTCTGAACAGGCCATAGCCGTACAGCAGCCGGTAGTGGTGCATGGCCATTGCCACCAAAAGGCGGTTGGGGCGATGAAGTCGATGCGCAAAGTATTGAAACAGATTCCCGGAGTCAATTTCGAGATGATAGAGGCTTCGTGTTGTGGCATGGCAGGTAGTTTTGGATTGGAGGCAGAGCATTACGAAACCGCGAAGGCGATGGCGGAGCAGGCATTACTGCCTGCTTTGGATGCCCGGCCAGAGGCGCTGATTGTGGCGAACGGCTTCTCTTGCCGGCATCAGATCGAGACGCAGACTGGCAGACCCGCTCTGCATCTTGCTCAGCTGATCCGATTACTCATGGCATGATGGTTGTATTTTGATCACGATAAAACTTATGTGGTGTGGAGCCGCTTAAATAAACGGCGTGAACGTGTAAACCGTGAATTGCGTGCCTGGTCACGTAAACTGTGCGCATAGATCTTTATTGCCTGATACCCGGCATGCCAGACTCTATACCATCGCATTAGGCTGTAGGTAACAATAAAAATTTTGGAATTGCATTACTGCAAGGAGCAAGCAGATCATGGTCAGTCATGACAAAAATAAACAGAAGAATCGTTTCTCATTCGATCCTAAATTGAGCCTGGGGCTGTTGCTGAGCACCGTACTGGTGGCTCCAATGGCACTGCAGGCCGCCGTCTGGTTACCTGAGGAGCTGGCGGTTCTGAATCTGGTCAACCTGCAGCGGAGTTTTCATAATCTCGACCCGGTGCAGCGGGACGATCGTCTGCACGATTCCGCACTGGCACACTCCCAATCGATGGCGGGCTACAATTTTTTCAGCCATACCACTCTGGCCGGTCCCAACAGTGGCTCAACTCCGGCTGACCGCATCAGTGACGGGGGGTATGACTACAACGGTTGGGGCGAAAACATCGCCGCCGGTCAGGGGCGGGAAGCGCCGAGCTATAACACCCCTTCAGCGGCCATCGATGCAGCTCGCGATGTGATGTACGGCACAGAGGATTTCGAACAGATCAATGATTTCTTCACGTCACAATTCGATATCAGGGCATCGGGCTGGGAGACGCTTGGAAATGGGCTAAACGGCGGCCATTGGGACGCCTGGTATGACCAGACAGGAGGCTCCGGAGGCTGGATGGGGAGTGCCGGTCATCGAAACACGATTCTGAATGGCGTATTTGATGACCTGGGTGTGGGGTATGTCTGGGATGGTGCTGATATCCCTCCCATTCAGTTGGATGGCGAAATTTTCGAACATCCCCTCTACACCTATTGGACCCAGCACTTTGCCTATGGCGACTCTGTTGAAGAGCCAGCCCCTGTACCACTGCCTGCGGCTTTCTGGCTGTTGGGCTCCGGTCTGCTTGGTATGGTCTGGGTTGGGCGTCGGCAGGAAGCGTCTGTCTGATCGGTGGTGATCAGATAGGGTTGCCTGTTGAGCGGTGGTTTTCGGTGTGCCGGTCGCGCCGGAAACCCTGTGAAACTGACCTGTCTGCCCTTAGAAGGCAGAAAAAAACCGGCCAAGGGCCGGTTTTTTATCAGATTCTCTAAAGCCTGTTACAGCGCTTTGATCTGCACATTCAGACGGCTCTTATGACGAGCTGCCTTGTTCTTGTGGACCAGACCTTTGCTGACTGTGCTGTCGATCACCGGAACGGCCAGCTTGTAGGCTTCCGTAGCGGCTTCCTTAGATCCGGACGCAATGGCTTTGGCGACATTCTTGATGTGGGTACGCATTTCACTACGCTGGGCCTGATTACGGCTGTGGCGATTGTTGGCTTGGCGCGCGCGTTTGCGAGCTTGGGCTGAATTGGCCAAGGTTCTCTCCTGGACGATACTAGCTTTTCAAAGGGGGCGAATTCTCTCCAAAAAAAGCTCCCCTGTCAACAGCTTTGATCTGTCCGGTTTCTACTGGTATTGTCGCGGGATCACTAGAACTGGCGATTTAACAACCAGATTGATGTAAGGAACAGATCCTGGCCTCTTTTTTTCGCTCATTCGCTGCTGTCGGCAGCTACACCATGCTCTCGCGTATCCTGGGATTTGTGCGGGATCTGGTGCTTGCCCGGATGTTCGGTGCAAATGCGGCCACCGACGCCTTCTTTGTCGCCTTCAAGATCCCCAACTTTCTGCGCCGATTGTTTGCTGAAGGGGCCTTCTCCGTAGCCTTTGTGCCGGTACTCAGTGAATACCGTACACAGCGCCCTGAGGGTGAGCTGCGCGGGTTTGTCGACAATATGGCGGGGACCCTGGGGCTGATCGTGCTGCTGGTCTCTCTGGTCGGTGTGATTGCCGCGCCGGTACTGGTGATGATCTTTGCGCCGGGTTTCTGGAATGAGGCCGAGGGGAAATATGAGCTGACGGTAGAGATGCTCACTCTCACCTTCCCTTATCTGTTCTTCATTACCCTGACCGCATTTGCCGGCAGCATCCTGAACGCCCACAACCGCTTTTCCGTACCGGCGTTCACCCCGGTGCTGCTCAATCTCTCGCTGATCGGTTGTGCTGTATGGCTATCGCCGATGCTGGATGAGCCGGTCAAAGGGCTGGCCTGGGGTGTGTTGATTGCAGGGATTGTTCAGTTCCTCTTTCAGTTGCCCTTTCTTAGGCGGATTAGATTGTTGCCGAGACCCAGGGTGGCTTTCAAGGATCCGGGGGTGAAGCGGGTGATGCGGCTGATGATTCCGGCACTGTTTGGCGTCTCCGTCAGTCAGCTCAATCTGCTGCTCGATACCCTGATCGCCTCCTTTCTGGTTAGTGGCAGTATCTCCTGGCTCTACTATTCCGATCGATTGATGGAGTTTCCTGTCGGGGTATTGGGGGTGGCGCTGGGTACGGTGATTCTGCCCAACCTCTCCCGAAAACACGCCGAGGCATCCGCCACGGAGTTTTCCCGTACGCTGGATTGGGCGCTGCGTCTCAACCTGATTCTGGGGGTGCCGGCTGCGGTTGGTCTGTTTCTGCTGGCCGGTCCGATGCTGGCAACCCTGTTTTTTTCCGACGCCTTCAATCGCCATGATGTGGATATGGCGACGCTGAGTCTGATGGCCTATACACCCGGTCTGATGGCGATTATGTTGATCAAGATACTGGCGCCGGGTTTTTATGCCCGCCAGGACACCAAGACCCCGGTCAGAATCGGTATCATTGCGATGGTTGCCAACATGGTTCTCAACCTTATGTTGGTCTTCCCTCTGGCGCATGCCGGTTTGGCCTTGGCCACAACCCTCTCTTCCTGGCTGAATGCCTACCTTCTCTATCGTGCACTGATCAAGCAGGGGATCTATCGGCCCGAGTCCGGTTGGCTGATGCTGCTGGTACGCATCACCCTCTCCGCCCTGGCCATGGGGTTGATGCTTTGGTGGGGTGCCGGGGCGGTGGATGGCTGGCTGGAAGTGGGTAGTTGGGATCGGATCTGGCGTCTTGCCGGATTGATTGTGATCGCCATGCTGCTCTATTTTTCAAGCTTTTTTCTGCTCGGTGGCCGGTTAGCCCACTTTCGCTCCCTGAAAAACTGAATCCATTCCAGCCGGGCAGGCGTATTCTCAATAGCGACAGTGATTTTCGTATAGCTGCGTGTTGTCTGCCTGGATAGTGGTGTTTTTACTGTCCAGGGCAGACCTTTTTCCCTCAGGATCCGGATTAACCCCATAATCTTTAGAGATAGGGATGCTCAATCGTGCCGCAGGGCCTATAATTGACCGCTTCGTTCAGAGTGGTTTCCCTATGCAACTGGTTCGCGGTCTACACAATCTCAGAGCTGATCATCACGGCTGTGTTGCCACTATTGGCAATTTTGACGGGGTACATTTGGGGCATCAGTCGGTCTTCAGTCATCTGCTGGAAAAGGGCGAATTACTGGGTCTGCCAACCACCGTGGTGACCTTTGAGCCTCAACCCCGTGAATTCTTTCAGGGGGAAAACGCCCCGGCCCGCCTGACCCGTCTGCGGGAGAAATTGCAGGCAATCGAGGATACCGGGGTCGAGCGGGTGGTGGTGTTGGAGTTTAACCGACGCCTGGCTTCCATGTCGGCCGATGCATTTGTCGAAGAGCTGTTAGTCAAGGGGCTGGGGGTGCGCTTTCTATCGGTTGGTGACGATTTCCGTTTTGGCCATGGCCGGGAAGGGGACTTCGAGGTGCTCAAAACAGCCGGCAGGCAACATGGTTTTGAAGTTGAGAACATGAATACCTATCGCCTGGATGCAGATCGTGTCAGCAGCACCAGAATCCGCGAGCTGCTGACGCAGGGGGATCTGCAGGGAGCGTCGCTCTGTCTGGGTAGACCCTACCGGATCTGTGGCCGGGTTGGGCATGGCGCCAAGAAGGGCAGAACCATTGGTTTCCCAACTATGAATATTGATCTGCACCGGCGGGTCAGTCCACTCGATGGTGTGTTCGCGGTGAAGGTAGGCGGGCTTGAAGAGCAGCCTTTGCCCGGTGTGGCGAACATCGGTGTGCGTCCCATGGTGGCTGGGGATACCCGCTACCTGCTTGAGGTCTTTCTGTTCGAATTTAACCGCTCGGTCTATGGTGAGCATGTCTCGGTGGAGTTTGTGGAGAAGCTCAGGGATCAGGAGAACTTTGAGTCATTCGAGGCGCTGCGTGAACAGATCCTGCTGGATGTGGACCAGGCCAGAGCCGTATTGGCCGGTGCGGGCTGATCCATAACTTCATCGCCACTTGTTTTCGAGTTACATCCTGACCGACTCTCAGCGAGGCTGTCATGGCATGAAAGGCGGGGATCGGCGGCTTTCCCGGCTGTGATAGCGTATGTTTAACATTTCTCAGCGGAAACTTTGCGCCAGAGGCGTTTTTAAGTTTCAATATCCTATTTTTTGCACCCCTGACAGGTAGCACTTAGTGAGCGACTACAAGCAGACCCTTAATCTTCCAAAAACCGATTTTCCAATGCGGGGGAATCTGGCTCAGCGCGAGCCTGAAATGTTGAAAAAATGGCAGCAGCGTGAGCTCTACCAAAAGATCCGCGAGGCCTCGTCGGGCCGGCCGGCTTTTCACCTGCATGATGGGCCTCCCTATGCCAACGGCGATATTCACATTGGTCATGCGGTTAATAAGATCCTCAAGGATATTATTGTTAAGAGTCGTACCCTGGACGGCTTCGACGCCCCCTATGTGCCGGGGTGGGACTGTCATGGTCTGCCGATCGAACTGCAGGTCGAGAAGAAGATCGGTAAGCCGGGCAAGAAAATCACCACCGCTCAGTTTCGTAAAGCGTGCCGCGAGTATGCCAGCAAGCAGGTGAACGGTCAGCGGGAGGATTTCATCCGTCTCGGGGTGCTGGGTGACTGGGATCACCCCTATCTCACCATGGATCACCAGTTCGAGGCGGATATCATTCGCTCGCTGGGTAAGATCGTTGCCAATGACCACATTCAGAAGGGCTATAAGCCGGTCCATTGGTGTACCGATTGTGGCTCCGCCCTGGCCGAGGCCGAGGTTGAGTATCAGGACAAGGACTCTTTCGCGATCGATGTCGCTTTCTCCCTGGTGGATGAGTCTGCGTTGCTGGAGCGCTGCCACCATGTGCCCGAAGGGGGTGGCGAGGGGCCGATCTCATTTGTCATCTGGACCACCACTCCCTGGACCCTGCCTGCCAACCAGGCGGTGGCGCTGAATCCCTCATACGAGTACGCGATGGTTGAGTATGAGGGCGAGCAGGGCAAACGGCGTCTGGTGATTGCCGACGACATGCTCAAGGATGTAATGGATCGTTTCGGGATCGAACACTACCATGTGGTGGCCTATGCCAAAGGGGAGGCCTTTGAAGGCCTGATGCTGCAGCATCCCTTTTACGATCGCCAGGTGCCGGTGATTCTGGGCGAGCATGTCACTCTGGAGGCGGGTACCGGTGCCGTGCACACGGCCCCAGGCCACGGCCTGGATGACTATTTTGTAGGTATGCGCTACAACCTGCCGGTGGATAACCCGGTGGGCGGTAATGGCTGCTTCGTCGAGGGTACCGAACTGTTTGACGGACTGCATGTGCTCTCCGCCAACGAACAGGTGATCGAGGTACTGCAGTCGCGGGGTGCACTGATGCACGAAGAGCGGCTGCGGCACAGCTACCCACACTGCTGGCGCCATAAAACCCCGATCATCTTTCGTGCCACTCCGCAGTGGTTTGTCAGCATGGATCAGAGTGGATTGCGGGAACGGGCCCTGCAGGAGATCGAGAAGGTCCGCTGGATGCCCGATTGGGGCAAGGCCCGTATCCAGGGAATGGTGGAGAATCGCCCCGACTGGTGTATCTCCCGTCAACGTACCTGGGGGGTGCCGATCACCCTGTTCATCCATAAGCAGAGTGGAGAGCTTCACCCAGACACGCCCGCATTGATTGAAAAGGTCGCTCAGCTGGTTGAGGGGCAGGGTTTTGAAGCCTGGTTCAATCTCGAACTGGATCAGTTCCTCGGTGAGGCGGCGGCCGACTATGAGCAGGTGACCGATACCCTGGATGTCTGGTTCGATTCCGGTGTCTCTCACCACTGTGTGCTGGATGCCAGAGATAACCTGGCCTTTCCCGCCGACCTCTATCTGGAAGGTTCTGACCAGCATCGCGGCTGGTTTCAATCCTCGCTGATGACCTCGGTGGCGATGAACGGCTGTGCCCCCTACAAGGCGGTACTGACCCATGGTTTCACCGTGGATGCTCAAGGGCGCAAGATGTCCAAGTCCCTGGGCAACGTGGTAGCGCCGCAGAAGGTGCTGAAGACCCTGGGGGCGGATATCATTCGTCTGTGGGTTGCCGCCACGGACTATCGCAATGAGATGACCGTCTCCGACGAGATTCTCAAGCGTACTGCGGATGCCTATCGCAGGATTCGCAATACAGCCCGCTTTCTGCTTTCCAATCTGAACGGTTTCGATCCGCAACAGAATCGGGTCGAGCCAGAAGAGATGATCGAGTTGGACCGTTGGGCGGTGGATCGAACCCTGCAACTGCAGCAGGAGATCATTGAGGCCTACGCGGACTATCAATTTCATGTCATCTACCAGAAGATTCACAACTTCTGTGTCAATGAAATGGGTGGTTTCTACCTGGATGTGATCAAGGATCGTCAATACACCACCCAGGCGGACAGCCTGCCCCGTCGTTCCTGTCAGACGGCGATGTACCATATCATCGAGGCGATGGTGCGCTGGTTGGCACCTATCCTCAGTTTCACCGCCGATGAGATCTGGAAGTCCATGCCGGGTGAGCGCAGTGAGAGTGTGTTTCTGGAGCAGTGGTATCAAGGTCTGTTTGGCCTGGATCCCAATGATCCCTTCAATGCGGATTATTGGCAGCAGATCATCAACCTGCGGGAAGCGGCAAGCAAGGCGATGGAGTCATTTCGAGCAGAAGGTAACTCCTCGCTGGATGCGGATGTCACCATCTATGCTGACGATGAGTTGATCGACGCGCTGGCGAAGTTGGAGGATGAACTGCGCTTCGTATTGATCACCTCGGATGCCAAGGCGTTGCCGATGGCGCAAAAGCCGGATCATGTCGAACTGGATGAGACCCTGGGTGTGGGCGTTCAGGTCACCACCTCGCCGCATGCCAAGTGTGTTCGTTGTTGGCACCACAGGGAAGATGTGGGGAGTCATGCGGAGCATCCGGAGCTCTGTGGTCGTTGTGTGGAGAATGTCAGCGGAGCTGGTGAAACCCGGCGCTTTGCCTGAGACATTTTCAAAGGGATATCGAAATGATCAACTGGTTGTGGCTCTCCTTTGTTGTGATCTTGCTGGATCAGTTGACCAAGCAGATGGCCGACAGAATGCTGACGCTTTACGAGCCGGTCTATGTGTGGCCGATATTTGATCTGACCCTGCTCTACAACAAGGGTGCGGCGTTCAGCTTTCTCAGCGATCAGGGGGGCTGGCAGCGCTGGTTTTTTACCGTGCTCGCCATCGTGGTGACCACCGTATTGACCATCTGGCTGTGGCGTTTGAAGCAGCAGGAGAAGTGGGTGGCCGTCTCCCTCTCGCTGATCATCGGTGGTGCGATTGGCAATGTGATCGACCGTATCCTGTTTGGTCATGTGATCGACTTTCTGCACTTTCACTATCAACAGCACTATTGGCCCGCATTCAATATCGCCGACTCAGCCATCACCCTCGGTGTGGGGATTATGTTGTACGATGCCCTGGTGCTGGCGAAGAAACGCGACTGAAATCGATTGGAGTAGTGTTAACAGGCCCTAGCAGGTCAAGCCTCTTATTTCGCTGAGTGAGGATCGTCCCGGAATGAAGTTCGGAATTGACCGTCTGATCGAGGAAGCTGCACTGCGGCGTCCTTTGGCTGGGAAGCGTATCGCTTTGCTCGCTCATCCAGCCTCAACCACTGCTGATCTGACCCATAGCCTGGATGCTCTGGCAGCGCTGCCGGAGTTTGAGTTGACGGCTGCGTTCGGTCCTCAACATGGTCTGCGTGGCGACAAGCAGGACAACATGGTTGAGAGCGGTGATGAGTATGACGCCCGTCTCGGTATTCCGGTATTCAGTCTGTATGGGGAAGTGCGCCGTCCTACGGCAGAGATGATGGATAGCTTCGATCTGCTGCTGGTGGACCTGCAGGATCTTGGCTGTCGCATCTATACCTTCATCACCACCCTGCGTTATATGCTGGAAGCAGCCGCGGATCATGGCAAAGCGGTCTGGCTGCTTGATCGCCCCAATCCTGCTGGCCGACCGGTTGAAGGTTTGATGCTGCGTGATGGTTGGGAGAGCTTTGTTGGTGCCGGTCCGATGCCGATGCGGCATGGTCTCACTCTGGGTGAGATGGCCCTGTGGTTCATCGACCACTTCAAGATCGATGTTGAGTGTGAGGTGATCCGCATGAGCGGCTGGCAACCGGAATCAGCACCGGGTTACGGCTGGCCACTGGTGGAGCGGACATGGATCAACCCCAGTCCCAATGCGCCCAACCTGTCGATGGCCAGATGTTATGCGGGGACAGTGATGCTGGAAGGCACAACCCTGTCAGAAGGGCGCGGTACCACCAGACCCTTGGAGCTGTGCGGTGCGCCGGATATCGATGCACCAGAGTTGATAAAAACCTTGTATGAGTTGAGTCCCGGTTGGCTTGGAGGATGTCGGTTGCGTCCCTGCTGGTTCGAGCCAACCTTCCACAAGCATGCCCATCAGCTCTGTCAGGGCATTCAGATCCATGTGGACAGTGAAGCGTACTACCGTCATGGCGAATTCAAACCCTGGCGTCTCCAGGCGCTGGTCTTCAAGGCGTTGCGCCAGTTGCAGCCCGATTATCCCCTATGGCGTGATTTCGCCTATGAGTACGAGTTCGATCGGCTTGCCATCGATCTGATCAATGGTTCCGGTCTGTTACGGGAGTGGGTTGATAATCCCGATGCATCGGTTGAAGATCTTGATGCTCTGGCGACGGTGGATGAAACGGCCTGGTATCAGACAACTGAGAGATTCAAGCTCTATTGAATCAAACGGAAATGGTAATTGGTGTTAACAGGCCCTAAGAGAATTAACCGCAAATTAGCGCCGATCACCTTGAGTCTACGCAAATCGTGTGCGCAATGTGAAAGTTGTTCGCGGTGATTGGCGTTTATTTGCGATAGATCTTTATTTGGTTAATCTTCATGAAGAACAGTATGTTTTACCTATTTTTGATGGTCACTGTATCGCTGATGCTTAGCGCCTGCAGTGGTGAGAATCAGCTGGCCGAACAGGGCCCGCCGCCGCAACAGCAAAGCCAATCAGCGCAATCCATATCACTGCCATTGAAAAATCCGAGTTTCGAACAGTCGGACCAATTCGTGAAAGGCTGGGGCTTCTCCCAGCATGCGGGTGAGCCAGCCTATGAGGTATCCATCGACACCTCCGACAGTACCGATGGTAAACACAGCTACCGTATCGAACGCAAGCTGGTTCAGGCCTGGGGAATGATCAATCAATGGTTGCCGCTGGATAGTGCGGTGGGTAAATCGGTCAAGCTGAGCGCCATGATCAAAAGCGAAGCGCTGGGCGCGAAAGGATTCGACATTAGCCTGGTGTTTCGTAAAGCCAATAAGAAATTCATTAGCGAAATCTCTTCAGAGATTGTAACAGGCAGCCATGAGTGGCAACGGATTGAAGTTACCGCGGTTGTCCCGGCCAAGGCGGCTCATTTACAGATTACCGCGGTATTGAATGATGCGGGTACGGCCTGGTTGGATGATGTACAGCTTACCCTTTTCGATAAGCAGTGAACTGTAAATAGAGTTTTAGGTTGAGCATCGGGAGTAGTCAGCGGTAACTCGATGACAGTCCCGCCCAAGGGAGAAGGGGGAACATGGTGTTCGAATCGAAAAAGGCGATTCTGCTGGATATGAACGGTACCTTCATGTTTGGTGAAGACCGGTTCGGTAATAACGAAGACTATTCAGAGTACTACCACGAAATCGGTGGCAAACTGGAGAAGCATTCGATCAATCGTCTGATTGCAACGATCTATGCCTATTTGGATGTGCGCTATTCTGATGAACGTTACAGGGATAACTTTCCAACCGTAAAAGAGGCCATTTCTGCGGTGGCTGATTCTTACCTGTCCCGTTCGGAGGTCGACAGAATCATCAGCACATTCTCATTTCATGAGCATGGTCATATACCGGATCAGTATGTTGAGGCGCTGCTGGCGCTTGCAGGCAAGTTCACGCTTGCCGCAGTGATCGATATCTGGGCGCCGAAGGAGAGGTGGCTAAGAACCTTTAGTGACAGGGGGATTGACGACCTGTTCAAGGCGATCTCTTTTTCATCGGATCATGGCATGGTGAAACCCTCACCAAAGCCCTTCAGGCGCATTGTGAAAGCAATGGGTTGTCGTGAACAGGATTGCCTGGTTATCGGTGATTCGATCCGGCGTGATCTTGGGGGTGCAAGCGCTGCTGGAGTGGATTGCGTGCTTGTGGGTGGAGTTGATGACAGCAGGGCAGTAGCCTGTTATCCCAGCCTGCTGGCCTTCAAAGGTGATTGTTGCTGAGCTGGTATTATCTCGGAAAATCAAAAGGGCAGGGATATTCGCTCCCCTCTCCTCTTGTGGGAGAGGGGCTGGGGGAGAGGGGGAGAATGAGCGCCATAGTCTTCATAAGAATTCAAAGTGGTAAAGATGAAGGTCCAATGAGTTTTTTATCTTATCTTCAGGTGAAACGCTTCGCGTACACCCTCTCCCCAACCCCTCTCCCATTGTATAGACCGGTGTCAAGGGTAACAGGTGTTCGGAGACATAGGTAACACGTTGAAGATTCATCGATATGGATTCCTTAAGTCGATTTCAGCGACCTTTAT
>NZ_JBSYOP010000031.1:0-181615 GCF_058244685.1 Candidatus Thiodiazotropha sp. AKAK2
CCTGAGCCCGAGTTACTGTTCACCAGGATTAAACGCTATACTAGCCACAGGACGACCTCTGGCTGAAATCAGGAAAGCCGTTTTATGAAAGCATTGCAATCAGACAACTACCGTAAGCTGAAAAAAACCAACCCGGATGCCTTTCAGGAGTGGATTGCGGGTAAATCCGATACGCTCAAAAATGGCGCTGTAAAACTGCGCATCGTACCCGTGCGAAACAACAAAAAGACCCGATAAGCTGATTCGCAGTTTGATACTGTGAACGTAGCATTTCCCGCACTACTCACGTTTCTGCTGATCCTACCCGGCTTCATCTTCCGTGGCGCCTTCACGAGATCGGAAAGAACCCAGCTGGATAACCGGCCGTTTACCTCTGAAACCGTCAAAAGTCTGATCCTGGCCATCTTCCTTCACGCACTCTGGCTGAAACTGACCAACCTGATCACACCGATATCAATCGATTATCAGGTGTTTCTGACCCTGTTTACCGCCGCAAGAGGTGACCTGCTTGAGCTAGCCATTGACCGCTCCGCCGTGCACATGCCCGGCTTCATCACCTATTTGATGTCGATCTATATTGGCTCCTATCTGTTTGGCCTGATTGCACAAAAACTGGTAATCAAACTGAAACTCGATCGGCACCCTCTACTGAGCGATTTTTTTCGCTTTGATACCCCCTGGTTCTATCTCTTGAAAGGCTTCAACGATGAAGGGGACGAGGCGGATTTCGTGAAGCTTGCGGTCACTGTAAAACAGGTCGAAGCAACCTATCTCTACTATGGAATCCTGGAGGATTTCTACCTCACAGACTCAGGAAATCTCGACCGTATCATTTTATCCTCCGTGGTCAGACGCCAACTGATTGCAGATGAGACACCGATTGAGGAGCAAGCCGAGCAGCCCGGTGAGGCACTTCGTTTCTACGAGATATCCGGCGACCGCCTGGTTTTCAAATACAAGGACATTACCAGCCTGAATATCGAATACTATAAAATCATCGAGAACTGCGCCTGAATCGAATATCACATCTGCTACAGGAGTCAGCCTGTTATCCTGTTTCAAGCAACCCTATTTGAATAGGTTATTTTTGCCGCCTGAGTAATGGTATTGACCGCTGGGTGTTTGATATGCCGTTCAGGGGATACCACAAAGAAACTTTCGGTTATTTCGTCGGAGCGTCCCACAACCTCGACACGATACTTGTCGATCACATCCCGCTCCACAGCAGTTGGTGAGGTAAATACCCCTGTACCACGTTCACCAAAGGTCTTCATCAACGCTCGGTCCTCAAATCCCGCGACCACCAACGGTTCGGTCTGCTGGCGCTGGAACCGGATTTCAAGATTTCGTCTCAGGCTGCTGCCACTGCTCGGCGTTAGAATGTTCTGCCCATGCAAACTCACTGGAAACTCATTGCGTAATCTTTGGGCATCATCAGGGGCGGCAAAAATAATAATACCACTTTTACAGGTAAGGTAAGTTGGGGCCAGACCACTTTCTATCGACTGGCCAAGCTGCTGAGCAAGGGATTCATCGCTGATCTCATCAAGAGATAACAGTTTTGATCCGGGAATATGACCACCTCTGTATTCAGCAGCCGTTCGAACATCAAGCAACTCTAAGTTCATACCCTGATTCAATTTGGCTAACAGACCAGCCGGAGAAATTGTCGATACTCTTTTTATGTCCATCAAATACCACCGCTAACTGAATATTGATCCTGGTGACATAGTATGGGTGGCGATAGCAGATTAAAACTCGAATTATTTAAGCGCTTTGTTCAGAATTACGAGCTAGAATCAGTTAACAACAATAGGGCTATATCAACACACTCAATGTCACACACAAATAATTAGTGTTAACAGGCCCTAGTAGAGATAATACTCGAAAGTTTATTTTCAACCATCATTGAACACTCAATCTGAATGGATTTTGCTCTATTATTTTCAAAAGAGTAACTCTACAGCGCCATCAGGGCTGCGAGGTCAATTTAAAATCATCTATCGGGTATTGATTTTGCAGATATTACTGCACTTGAGCTGCCATACTGGTCATAGGTCCAAAAGATCGTAGTAGTTAACCTCCGGAGGAGATTCAAGATAAGAGATCAACTCATCCATAACACCGTTGTTCGCAATGCTATCCAGATAGCTCCGGTGCCGCTCTAATGACAACCACTCCTCATCAAAGATCATGCTTCCCGACTCACTATCAAACAGCACACCAACCTTCAGACAACCCGAGAAACCTCTGACATTAGACAGGTTATGCTCCAGAAATGGCATCAGCCTATCAACAACACCCTCTTTCACCTTAGATTTAATGATTACTCTTTTTTTCATTTTAGCTCTCCAGTCAATTAATTGTGGAGATAGATTAAATACCAAATCAAACTCAAACTACCAATAAATCATCAAAAATACGGTTTTCTGGTCAGGATTGTTGTTTTATTTCATAGGGGGTCTTTCCATACCTTTTCTTGAAAGCAGCTATAAAGTGAGAAACGTTACTGTAACCCACTTGCAGAGCAGTATCTGTCACTGACCACTGCTCGGTGGATAACAGCTCATGAGCTTGTTCAATACGCCGCTCTATCAACCACTGTTTTGGCGTGGTTCCATAGAGTATTTTGAACTCCCTGTTAAAAGTTGACAGACTACGACCAGACAATACAGCAAGCTGTTTTGCGCTTAGATTGGAGATTGCATATTGATCCATCAACCGTTTGATATTTCTTTTTACGCCGCCTTTTTGAACAGCCAACAAACTGGCTCGCAACCGTCCACTGTCGTGTATATCAAGCAAATGTAATATTTCTAGAAGCTTTATCTCAAGCAGATGAGATGGATTATCCAAGCTGTCATAAATCGTATAAAAAGCAGAAAAATAATTCTGCACAGCCCGGCTGGCCTGAAGTTTGACTATGGCATCTTCATTCACCATTGCAGCTGAAGGCGTCTGTCCGGCAGAAAGAAACTTGGCCATTACATCAGAGCCGACGAACAACAGAAATGCATTCAATCCATCCCCAGCGTGAAAATAATCTGAATGTAAATTGAGACCCTTTGGCAGATAGATTACCTCCCCCGGACCAACTTCTATCGATTGGTTCTCTGAGGTTGTAATGACCTCATGCCCAGCTTGGATATAGACAATACAGGGCACTCGGGTGTGAAATTCAATGTTAGCAAGACCCGACTCCAGATCTTTATAAAAGATAGAGGATTCATTATTGAAAAGAACCGGATTGATATCCCTCAATCCAAACAGATCTTCAGGTAACTCAAGAACATTATCTTCACAGTAGTGAGCCAAAGCCATTTGCCGGTTCATACATCCTCACATACGGTTACTCAACCAACCCTGATAACACTCGATCAAAAATCTGATAAAAAAAATCCTTTACCAACTCATCTCAACCATCTTACGCACCAGTTAGCACAAAAGCCATTTTCGGACGGATCTGAACAGTAGGAGATTGTCCGCCATACCCCACTATCGCCACCTTCATGTGAACCACTATATTGAACTACTCAGTTTACTACCTCATAGACATCTTGCGTAAGAAAGTCCAAATGAACGGGAGTCCAATGGCGCTTAAGATCACAAATAGTCTCACCCGTAAGAAGCGGCTTTGAGTCATACTCCTTCTGCTGAAGATAGAGATCATAATTCCCCGCTAAAACAACCGACATATCGGGCCCTTGTGTTCGGATTTTCATACAGCCAAAAGCATTAGTATAAAAACCCTTCGGCCTGCCTCAGGTGAGAGACATCAAAACTCACTGCGATATTTATCATACGAAGAATCAGGTTCGTGTAAAATACCCAAGCACACTTCCTGGCCGAATCAACCACAACAAAATGATCATTCTGTCACTCCGTCTTTCTGACGCGAATCGCTGATCCAACCCCTTCTGTATGGGACAGACCAGATAATTATGAGGCACTACCCCTCCAGCATGCTGACTTTTGAGATCACCGGCCCTTAAGGTCTAACAGTTTTCTCACAGCAAACGATAAAATCCGAAGCCAGGAAGGGAGATTGTGATTGCTCTATTGGCACTAATCCAGAATAGCTTCCGGTAAGAACTGATTCGAATGGTATGGAAATGTATGGTGGCCAAGGACAGATTCGAACTTCCGCACAGGGTCTCTGATACCGCAAGTACACAGCACAGCCATAATATTTTAATACGTCCAGACACACGCTTATCATGGAGATCTATTTTTTACTATAATTCAAGCAGATACTGGGGGTGCAATACTCTCCCTTTCGTATTCCATATAAGTCTTGGTTAAATCCGCTATAGCTCGGTAAAAAGGCAGTTGCGCCTGATCCATTACTTCATCACAGAATCG
The DNA here is from genome assembly GCF_058244685.1 of Candidatus Thiodiazotropha sp. AKAK2. NCBI lineage: Bacteria > Pseudomonadati > Pseudomonadota > Gammaproteobacteria > Chromatiales > Sedimenticolaceae > Candidatus Thiodiazotropha > Candidatus Thiodiazotropha sp. AKAK2. Next base: position 4,363 of record NZ_JBSYOP010000031.1, read on the forward strand.
GGCCAGCCAACATAACAGGTGTTTTTCCAGAAACATACGCTGTACAGTCAGACAGTATTCTGCACTCTTGCGATCTTCTTGTAACCATTTATCTGCCTCCCACTCACTCAGCTTCTGCATGAACTCAAGCTCAACACTAACGTGATCGGGAACCCCGCAGAACCCTGAATCATAATCGAGACCAGTTGTTTCGATAAATTTTTTTACTTCAACGGTCTGCACTCCCCACAGGCCAGCTTCTCCATGCTCTGCGTCGATAAAAATTGATTCATGTGGCGATATATGCGGACCAGGCCCTATAAATAAGCGGCTATATTCGATAGCCAACTGTTCCACCACCTCAGATTCAGGGTCGGTATAAAATCGCTCACCTAATTTGACACCCAGGCTGGTGAAGGCCCCCAGTAATTGGGGACCTTTCATCTGTTTAATCAGGGTCTCGGTGGGCTCCTCCCGGAAAACTGCGCTCAACAGCCCATAGATATCGCTTCTTGATTTTGCACTATCAGCCAACGCTTTCCAGTCAGTTTCCATCTCAACCCTCCGGTTAGATACACACAAAATTACGCTTTCACAACCCTGACAACCGTATCCATCCAGCGTTGCCCACCACTGATCGGATCCGAACTGTTAGGAATGATCGAGTTGGGATGAATGCCGTGTTTGTCCCACCACTTGTTGTTAGCATCCGGGTCAGCCGCAGCACCGCCCGGAGTGGGTGAACTTTTCCCCGAGCCGTATATACCGGACTGTTGACGCCCAAAGTGGTGTGAAATTGCAATGATGCCGGGAATAATGCCCTCGGTAACGTGGGCAGTGGTGGTTATCTCACCCAGGTCACTGGCCACCTTGATACGATCTCCCTCTTTTATGCCCCGCTCTGCAGCGGTTTTACTATTAATCCAAGCCGGATTATCATGCTTTATCTCAGAAAGCCACTTGCAATGAGCCGTACGTGAATGGGTATGTACGGCGACCTTATAGGTAGTAAGATGCAAGTCATCCTTGCCCATCTTCTGATGCTCAGGCACAGGCGTGTAGGTAGGGAATGCGGGAAATCCCTTTGACGCGAAATTGTCGGAATAGAAGTCAAGCAGCCCGGATTTCACGAACGATGTGTTTGGAGGATAGGCCTTACGCGGCGTACCTTCAATGTCCTGGGCAACATAGGCATTCTTGGCACCCTCCACCCCCAGAAAGCCTTTGCTTCTGGCTTCAGCCTCAGTGACCCCTGCCTTCTTATAGTTCCAATAGACGCCGGTCTTTTCATCGAGAATAATCCCGTCACCGGACACATCCACTTTGGCTTCATAAAAACCATGATTTGGCTTGGCATCCTTGTCGTGCCAGACCCCATGCTTCTTCATGTATTCAAAACCGCCGGCCTCCTTGACACCGGGTGTCATCTCGCAAGATTGGCGGACATATTCTTCCTTGGTTGTGTACGCAAGTTTAATGCCCAACCGTTTCGCCAAACCGGAAAATACCTCGCCCTGATCCCGCGCCTCACCAAGTGGTTTTATGAGAGGTTGGCGTATGTAGTATTCTGCAACCCCGGTTGGTGACACCATATCTTCATAATCCCATCGCTCCAAATAGGTGACATCCGGCAGTATGAGGTCGGCGTATTGAGACGATTCATCATAGACAATGTTTGTATTCACGTAAAAGGGAATCAAGCTCTCATCTTTCAGAACCGCTTCCGCTTCTATGTTATTGCCGTTAATGAAGGCTTGATTATTGCAACTTGACCAGTAGACTTTCGGCCTTCCATTTTGACCATCTTTGATCATCGGTAGATTCTGCTGGCTGCATTGATGGGTCGGGAAAGCAGCCTCACCGGGAAAACCGTTAACGATATCAAGCCCTTTTTGAATTTTGGCTTTAGGTGAATGAGGATGTTTCCAGCCAGCACCTACACCCATGATCCGACCGCCTTTTCTGTCAAGGTTATTGGTTATCGCCGACAGCAACATCGCAGCACGCTCCTGGTCTGCTCCGTGATAATGCATCACCGTACCACGATAGCCGATAAGGCAGGCCGATTTCGCTTTTGCATATCCACGAGCAATCTGCCTGATTTTTTCAGCCGGCACTCCACTCTCTTTTGCAGCATATTCCGGGGTAAACTTGGCCACATGCTCTTTGATCGCAGCTATTTTTTCACTTTCAGTCGCATGATAATCCGGTGATACGCGCATGTATTTCAGGTGATCCTTTCTAAAAATGCCTTCGTTCATGATGACATTGACCATCGACAACATCACCAAACCGTCCATGCCGACATTGATGGGGATCCATTCAGTGGACTTGGCAGCAGTATTTGAAAGACGCACATCGAAGGTATATAGCGGTACATTTCGCTCAACCATTGCCCGGATCAGGCGCTGCGACGTTGGGATGTGGTTGGTATGGGTTTCGAACTGGTTGGAACCGAAATTAACCACAAAATCGGTATGATCGTAGTCCCAATTATCATACATGCCGCCCCACAGACTCTCCTGCCCAACCCATTTAGGTCCTTCACATACTGATGTGTGAGTGCCGATAGTTTGTGATCCGAAGGCATCCATGAAATCATGCATGATCGAAGACTGACTGCCCTTATGACGCCCGTATTGATACATAAATAACTCTGGTGTACCTGCATAAAGCAGCGGTTTCAGCTTCGATGCCATCAAGTCCAGAGCCTCGTCCCACGAAATCCGTTTCCATTTATGTTCACCACGCTTTCCGGCACGCAGCATCGGATAGAGAATACGGTCTGGAAAGTAAACATGATTAATGCCAGCCTGACCCTTGGCGCAGAGTTTACCCAAGGTTCGTATAGAGTCAGGATGGCCCTCCAACTTCACCACACGACCATCTTCCACATAACCGATCATGGCATCTCGGGTGACGCACTGCCAGCAAGCTGTGGGGATTGCCTGAAGCTCCTTCTTTGTAGTGGGAGAAAAATCACGCCCCCCTTCCTGCAGCTTGATTGATCCGGCCAGTGCTTTTTGATTAAGGCCCAACCCTGCAGCCATCGCACAGCTACTGCCTGCAGCCAGTTTCATAAAATTACGACGATTTAACTTTTTCATATCAATTCCTCTCCAATACAAGCTCACAGGGATTACACGATCTGATCCACAAAATGGTCCAGTTTGCCCTTCTTTCGTTGTGTATAGAGTGTTTTCAACAAGTTATCGGGATCGATATAAAACACATGAGGATTGGTATCTTTCTCATGAAGCAGTACATTTTCGGGTGTAGCCAGATTATGCTCTTTGACAAGCTTGGACACCTGACTGTCCGGATCATTAAGATCACCAAATATTCGAGCTCGTCCTTGACAGGTATTGACACAGGACGGTTCAACACCATTATCGACACGATGGGCGCACATGTCGCATTTGTCTGCTGCCTGCTTGCTTGGATCACCACCGGCCTTTACAAATGGATCAAATGACCGAACGCCATAAGGGCAGGCATCAATACATTTTCCGCAACCGATGCACTTTTCCTTATCTATCAGGATCAAGCCATCCGGTCGCTTGTAAGTTGCACCACTACGGTAACGTATGGTCTTACCATCAGCTATCTTGAACTTGGCACGCGCGCCAGGATACTCAGGACACGCTTTAACACAGGGGGGAACACCGTCTTTCTTATTTCCTTCGCAATGATTACACATCAGAGGCAAAAATGCCTTCTTCGTATTTGGAAAAGTTCCCGTGGTTTTTTCTTGAATTACAGCTCTGAATCGACCAAGGGAGACCCTGTTTTCCGATTTACAGGCTACTGTACACGCCCTGCATCCTATACACCGCCTAAGGTCCATCACCATTGCCCAGCGCGGCGCCTTTTTGGATTCAGCAGCCTGAAGACTCACTCCAGGTGTCGCTGCTGCTGCAGCACCTACTGCTGCCACTCCAGCATCCGTTAGGAACTTCCGACGACTGACATCGGGTGCTTTTTTATCACTCATCTTGTTCTCTCCTGTTCATCTCATCACCTCCGAACTTGTATATGGCGCTTGAGACACTCCCTGGTCAATCACCTCTGCACCTTCAATTAGCTCAATAGTCTCTTCAAAATTTCCAAATGCACCATCGAGAATGGTGATTGCATATTTCTTGTTATGCACGCCATTTCCGACCCGTACAATATTGAGCAGCTCACTCCCTTTAGCGATCATCTCTTGAGCTTGATTCAATTGTTGCTTGCTTAGACTGTCTCTTGATGCGGAAAGAAGTTGCAGCGCCTCACTTTCAACCTCTTCAGCGCTTACGACTTCACTCTCCAATTGTTTTTTCCAATCATCGAGCATTTTGTAGTGTTGCTCTGTATGACAGGCAGCACAGGTATCTCCGGCAGCAGTTCTTACATCGTGACCCCGGCTTATTGCCTTTTTAAGATGGCAGGCCATACAATTTACATTGACTTCGTACATCAGGTGTGGCGCACCGGAAATATCACTATCTACAGGCTCACCAGAGAGGAGCAGCTTCTGGTATTTATGCTGATTGACATGACACAGCTGACAATCCTCCCGCACAAAATCGAGATGATCTGTTCTGTTCCTGTGTTCAACAACGCTATGACAGTCAAAACAGTCAGCCTTGTCAGGTATGTGTTTGTCATGCATCAGAGCCTGATCCCCCGAAGATGCCAGCAGGGTCTGACTCCGGTTGTGACAGGTCAGACATCCATTCGAGACCACATTTCCTATTTCGATTTCGCCATGACCCTTTACCACCTCAAAATGGCAACTCTCACAGGCAACATCCGCTTCTTGAATGGTCTGATGGGTAATCGGGTTCTTCGTCGTTGTGTCATCATCGACCTGCAACTGGCTCTGTAATGAGGTTACCGGGATCGTATGACAGATATCACATCGAGATTTTCCCTCATTGAAGTTGACAGAAGGCTTGCCTGCAAAACTGATCTTTTCAAAACTGCCATCTTCACAACATTCACCCATTTTGGCTATTTCCAGCGTGGGCTTCTGTAGTTTCAAGTGACAGAGAAAACAGATCTCATGCGGTACCTCGAAATGTTTTTTTTCTGTTGTTTTGAAATGACAGGTATCACAAGTTATCTTGTATCCATCAAGCGCCTTGTCACTAAAATGTATCTCGTGTTTGAAGCGGACATTTTCAGTAAGCGCTATCTCCTTCTGTGCCAACTGATGCTGATTATGGCAACCTGACTGAAGACAGGCTCCATCCTTTATAACAGGACGAATCGGCAGTGGAGCATCAGGATCGTAAAGGTAAGCTGCAAGATGACGTAAGCCCTCATATTTTGCCTTCAATGACTTATGCTCACCCGGCAGAAAGTGACAATCGATACAATCCGCTTGCATCCCATCTGGATTATTTTCTTTATGATGAGAATCACTCTTCCAGGCTTCATACTGCTCTGCCATGGTGTGGCAGCTACCACCACAAAACGAGGACTGGGAGGTATAATACTCAACCCCCTGATAAGTGATTAAGAGCGCGGCAGTAACACCAATGAATAGAACCAATAACAGTCTCCAGGTCACATGAAACCCAAAGCCACTATCACTACTCATGGTCATCCACTCCTCCCATACCAATGCTATAAAAAACGATTTGTTGATCTATCAATTATTGGAAAGGGATCCAGCAAGAGGCTTGCCAAATTCTCATCTAGTTGAAATATCACAAATAAATGCTTTCACAACACAGATGATCAAGGCTTTTGTTACCCGACGGTAACGTTTCCAGAGATTCAGTAACTATTCTTATTTTTCTTATTATTTCAGATAGTTATAATCATCGACAGGAGACACTAAGTTACCGAAAGGTAACAATCCAGATGATATAAAAAGGACAATTTGAAAACCCACTTCACTCTTTACTAAAAAGCAGCTAATACTATCTTCATAGATAACCCAATTGATCTGTCTCGAGAATCATAAAGCAGCATCCATAAATATAATAATAAATAAATTATCTTGTACTTCGATGATATTGTTCGTAAGAGCTCAACTTTAGGTTTCCAGAACGGCTTTCTATACTGTGTGCGAGTTACTTTTCATATCGCAAACAGGTACAGTTAAAAAACCAGGGGTTACGCTTACTAGTGATGCAAGAATAAGGAGTCCATGTGCGTTTGATCTATCTTTGTTTACTGTTGTGGCTCCCCCCCACTTATGCAGCTAAAGCTGAACAGCCTATCCGATTCGGCTTAACGGCCGTAGTACTCACAGAAAATCTCAGATTCCTCGATCAGTGGAGTCAATACCTTGAACAAAAAATGGGTCGCCAGATAGAATTCGTGCTCAGAAAGTCATATCGAGAGGTGATGGATCTCGTGACCGCTGGAGGCATTGAATTTGCCTGGATCTGTGGCTATCCATACGTTCAAAAAAGAACGCCAGAATCCCTAGAGCTTTTAACGGTACCAGTCTATCGTGGAGCACCTCGTTATCACTCTTACATCATCGTCCACCATACCAGTCCCTATAATAGCTTTACCGATCTACAAGACAAGATTTTCGCTTTCTCCGACCCTGACTCGAATTCCGGTTTTCTCTATCCCCTGAGCCTGATAGCTGAACAAGATGAGGATGCCGAAACTTTTTTCCGTCATACTTTTTTCACCTTCAATCACGCCGAGACTGTGCAGGCGGTCTCCGAACAGGTTGCGGATGGCGGCGCGGTAGATTCCTACATCTGGGAATACCTTGCCATTTTCAGGCCGGACATCACAGAACAGACTCGCATCATCAAGAAATCTCCAGGTTTTGGTTTCCCACCAATCGTTTCCCGATTAGGAGTGGATCACACAACGGTTAAATTAATGAAGCAAACACTAGAGAATATGGACCAGGACCCAAGCGGCAAGAGACTCCTCGCTCGACTTAAACTGGATGGTTTTGCTCATTATTCGGACTCCCTGTTCAATGGGATACGTGCTTTGGCAAACACAACCAAAAGAAATAACCTACTGTCCAATATGATTGCAACTGACTAATTCTTTAATTCAAAATGCAGCTAACTCAACCTAAAACCTGGCCATTGGCAATAAAACTATCGCTCACCATTACAACCGTTGTGGCTGCTGTTGGTTTTATGATTGGCGGTGTCATGATTGTCCAGGATTGGAAACGCTTTCATGACGTACTTGGTGAAAAGGCCCTGTTGCTGTCGGAATCAATTGCCGCCACCACCCCCAAAGCCATGCTACGCAAAGACTATTGGCAGCTTTATCAAAGCCTGAAAAACATGGCTTCCAGAAGACCGAAATCAAAAGGTAATCATGGTGTCATAACGGCGATGGTACTTGATGCAGAAGGCAGAATTCAGGCACACCTTCACCCTGCAGACAACCCAATGGGTCTGCCTTTTTCACCAAGCAACAGACTGGAGCAGGAGCTCTACGAGCAGGCCATGAGCACCAGGGCACCCATAGTAATAAGCAGTGACAGTTTCTCAAAGACAGGTTTCCAGGAAGGCGTTGTTCCATTATTCTCAGATCAAAAATACCTGGGTGTTGTCAGAGTACGTTTGTCTATCGCACAGCTATACGAGAAAGCAACAAGTACAGCAATTCTCATTCTTGCCCTGATATTCTGCTTTGTTATCATCGGCAGCGCTCTCGGCACCATTGTTTCCAGACGCATGGTCAAACCTCTCACCGCAGTCACACAAGGGCTGGAAGCAGTCGGCCGAGGAGAAATGACTGATTTCTCACCGATCCCGGTAAAAGAGAGGGATGAAATCGGCCGTCTCAGCGTCACCTTCAATCAAATCATGGCGGAATTAGCTGAGAAGAAGATGCTTGAGGAAGAGATTGCAATGAATGAAAAACTTGTTGCACTCGGTCGTATCACTGCCGGCGTCGCCCATGAAGTCAACAATCCGCTTGCCGGCTTACTTAATTGTATCGATACCTTACGCAAACACCCTAACGATAAGGATCTCATCGATCGTTACTTACCCGTCATTGATCAGGGTCTACACAGAATCAAAGAGATCGTCCACAATCTGCTTGTGGGACTCAAGATCGAAGGTGGCGAAGAATCCATTAGCATTCAACGCATCGACAAACTACATGATCTTATTACCGCAGAGAGTGGTGACAAAGATATCGACATTATCTGGGTAAACAATACAGATCAAAATCTCCATATTCCCAGTAAGACAGAACAGATTGTATGTAACCTGCTAAAGAACGCCGTAGAGATTGTTGCAGATGGCGGGACAGTTATTTGCAGTCTTCATCAGAGCGGACCATTCCTAATCATTGAAGTCAGCGACAACGGACCGGGTATCCCATCCAATATAAGAAACAAACTGTTTGATCCCTTTTTTACCACTAAACCTGACGGTACAGGATTGGGGCTCTGGATAATTTACCGCCTTGTCCAGAGTATGGAAGGCGTCATTGAGATCAAGAGTGAAGAAGGTCAGGGTACAATATTTCATGTGGCAATACCGGTTATCACCAAGAAGGCAGCATGATAGTGAATAGTCTCGACAAGACTCCGATTAATAATGATCTCAAGGCTTATTGCGTACTCCTTGTTGAGGATGATGATATCATGCGTCTATCCCTTGAAGACAGACTGCACCTGGAAGAGATCCCTGCCCGTGCTGTAAGCGATATGGCCAGTGCAAGAAGAGAACTTGAAAAAGGTGACATTGATCTTGTTGTGACAGACATCCGTTTACCGGATGGCACTGGTATCGAACTGTTTAAGGATATTTCATGCCACTTTCCCGGTGTTCCGGTTATCCTTATAACAGCCTATGGAGAGATAGCCGATGCTGTTACTCTGGTTAAAGCCGGAGCACTCGATTATTTGACCAAGCCATTTGATATCAGCAACTTCATTCAGAAGGTGGAGCGTCATCTCTCCCGCATCGCTGATACCCGCTTAACGCTGGTCAATTCTGACGCTGAAGAAAAACAATTCAAACCCGGCAGTGGACGCCTTGGAAAGAGTTCAGCAATGCGCAGAATCGAGCGACTGGTCGCACGCCTTGGCGGGAGCGACAGCTCAGTCTTGCTCACCGGTGAGTCAGGTGTCGGTAAAGAAGTTGTTGCCAGTCTAATCCACAACAACAGCCTTCGCGCCAAGGCGCCTATGATCCGGGTCAACTGCGCCGCCCTCTCCCCCAGCCTGATCGAAAGCGAACTGTTTGGCCATGAGAAAGGGGCATTCACCGGTGCGATGCATCAACGCATCGGCCGGTTTGAACAAGCGCAAGGGGGCACCATCTTCCTTGACGAGATTGCCGAAGTCTCTCCCGACATACAGGTCAAACTACTGCGCGTCCTGCAGGAGCGAGAAATTGAGCGTGTCGGTGGTGTAGAGCCCATCACACTGGACGTCAGAGTCATTGCCGCTACCCAGGTCAATCTGAAAAAGTCCATTGAAACCTCAGAGTTCAGGTCTGATCTCTATTGGCGACTCAATGTAATACATGTAGATATCCCCCCTTTGCGGGAACGCCGGGAAGACATCATCTATCTGGCAAGATTATTTGTCAGTGATCTGACGAAAAAGTCTGGAAGCTCAATTAAAGGGTTGTCTAAAGAGGCTGAGTTACTGCTCCAAGCCATGACTTTTCCAGGTAACGTACGTGAACTTAAAAACGTGATAGAGAGAGCCGTCGCCTTGTGTGATGCTCCCTGGATCGGCGCCATTGACCTACAGACCCAGGAGATTGACAGCCGGGAGATCACTACTACGACATTGAGACAATCTATCGAGGAAGCGGAGCGAAAGGCGATCAATAAGGCATTGGCCGAAAACAACAGAAAAATTAATCTGGCTGCAGATACTCTGGGCATCTCGCGAAAGAATCTATGGGAGAAGATGAAACGATACGAGATTGAGAAGTAGTTTTTTGTAACTTCTGGCTGATCCAGAACAAATACAGGCGGTCTGAATCATACCTACTTTTTATTATTTGCTGGAGGATAATCCATGCCATCCAACACCTTGACAGACATGTTTGGACGCCGCATTGAATATCTGAGAATCTCAGTAATCGACCGGTGCGATCTGCGCTGCAGTTATTGCCTGCCCAAGCGCTTTAAAGGCTTCGAGGAGCCGGCCAATTGGCTCAGTTTCGAAGAGATCGAGCGTGTTACCAGGGCGTTTGCCTTCATGGGTGTGCACAGGATACGCCTCACGGGTGGCGAACCTCTGATGCGTCGAGATCTAACGGAACTTGTCGACCGTCTAGCCCATCTTCCAGGCATATCGGACCTGGCCTTGTCCAGCAACTGCACTCGCATGGACAAGCTCGCAGCCCCCCTCTACAGGGCCGGGGTAAGCCGCCTCAACGTAAGTCTGGACAGCCTCCGCCCAAAAGTGTTCGAGAAGATTACCGGTGGTTCTCTCAACAAAGTGCTGACGGGCATAGAGGCGTGCCAATCAGCAGGATTTGAGCCGATCCGTGTGAACACGGTTGTGATGCGAGGAGTCAATGATGATGAAATCGACGCCATTCTGGACTACTGCATTGAGCGAGGTTTCACACTACGTCTCATTGAGACCATGCCCATGGGCGATACCGGTCGCAACGCCGTGAATAAGTACATCGATCTACAAACCGTCAGGCAACGCCTGGAGCGGCGCATCGATTTGATACCTGACATACTGCCCGGTGGTGGTCCTGCTCGCTACTACCGGCTTGCAGGCACCGATACCCGCATCGGCTTCATCACCCCCATATCACAACACTTTTGTGAGACCTGCAACCGGGTGAGGCTGACAGTGGACGGTGATCTCTATTTATGTCTGGGCCATGAGCATGCGTACCCATTGCGTCAGCTACTCCGGGATGGGATAGACGACACCGGATTGACCGACCACCTGCGCCGTGCCATTGCCCTCAAACCCGAGCGTCATGAGTTCAGTGAACGGCCTGAGAAGTTGATCCGTTTCATGGCGAAGTCAGGAGGATAAACCAGCCCCGCTCAAACCAAGGACTAGATTTCGAATGCTACATCAGTACAGCTATTGAGAAAGAAGGGCTGAAACCGGTCAGAGACCGCGAATTTAAAAGAGTGCAGAGTTAAGTGGTGGCCAGGGACAGAATCGAACTGCCGACACGGGGATTTTCAGTCCCCTGCTCTACCGACTGAGCTACCTGGCCTCGGTGAGAGGGCCGTATTAAACCGATGTTAAAGGGCCGAGTCAAGTTGGATTGCCATTCCCGCTCCCCGGTTTCGCTTTAGAGGGTTGTTCAGGCGCGGGGTTTGTAATCCGGGGGCAGCTCCGATCCTTCGCCGAAAAAGAACTGCTCCATCTGCTCTTCGAGAAACTTTCTTGCCTTGGGATCCACCGGGCTCAGCCGGTTTTCATTGATCAGCATGGTCTGATGCCGCAACCACTCCTGCCAGGCCTCTTTGGAGACATTATCGAAAATCCGCTGGCCCAGTTCCCCGGGATAGGGCAGGCGATCCAGCCCTTCGGCCTCTCGTTTCAATCTGACACATTCTACTGTACGGCTCATCTGGCCTCTCCTTCATTGTTTTCGGCAATCGGAATCTTTGGATCGATCTGTTGCAGGATTGTCGACACCGGCGCTGCCAGTCCGAGATCCTCAGGTTGCGACAGGTTATACCAAACCAGGGAATTCTCATCCATGACCGCTTTAAGTGGTTTTTCCATTTTCAGCAGAACCGGAGTGATATCCAGGTGGAAGTGGCTGAATGTGTGACGACGGAGACTCATTTGGGAGAGCGGCTTCACCTGCAACCCCAGATTGACTTGGCACCAGTGCTCTCCGCGCTGTTCTGCCGGGCACTCCGGCAGACTCCACAAACCACCCCAGATGCCACTGGGCGGCCGTTTCTGCAGCAGAATATTGTCAGCGTCATCCAGCACCACCAGCAGTTGCGCTGAACGTACCGGCTTACTCGATTTGACCTTTTTACCAGGATACCGATCGATCTCTCCCCGCGCTCTGGCCACACAGCTCTGTACCAACGGGCAGGCTTCGCAGAGGGGTTTTGTGCGAACACAAACCATCGCACCCAGATCCATCATGGCCTGATTGTAATCGGCGCAGTGACGCTGCGGAGTCAAATGCTCGCTCAGTTGCCACAACCGTTTCAATACCGCCGTCTCCCCCGGCCAGCCTTCGACGGCATAGTGGCGGGCCAGTACCCGTTTCACATTGCCGTCCAGTATCGATGCATACTGCCCAAACGCCAGTGAGCGGATTGCTCCGGCAGTGGAACGGCCGATACCGGGCAGAGATTGCAGACTTTCAAGGTCCTCCGGCAGATTGCCCTGGTGTTCGGCCATCACCAGTTGAGCACAGCGGTGAAGATTACGCGCCCGGGCGTAATAACCCAGCCCGGACCAGTGGTGCATGACCAGATCTGAATCCGCCTCGGCCAGAGATTTGAGTTCGGGAAAAGTCTCCACGAAGCGATTGAAGTAGTCGATCACCGTGGTGACCTGGGTCTGTTGCAGCATGATCTCGGAGATCCATACCCGATAGGGATCCCGGGGATTCTGCCAGGGGAGGTGCTTACGGCCATGTAGAGCGAACCAGCCGAGAACCTGCTTGGCGAATCTGCCGCTCGCCGCGCTGTCGGGTAGAGTCGCTGGGGGCGTGTTACTCAAAGCAGGTTTTTCAGCTTGTCCTTCAACTGATCCTGCAGCTCTTCGGGCAGCTTCTCTTCCAGCTCCTCGCTGACCTTCTCGTCGATCTTGTCGTCGAGTTTCTTTTTCAGCTTGGCCTTCTGCTGCTCTTCGAGAATTTTGGAGAGCTGTATCGAGAACTCGGGATCATTCCAGTTGCCTTTGATCTTCACCGGAATTGGAATGCCTTTCAGATCCTCCAGGGCCTTGCCGCCCTGCCCGGTCGAGGTATTCACGATGACCGGTCGGATTGTATATTTGAGCCGCTCCTCAAGCAGATAGGCTTTACCGCTACCTTCCAGCCGGATATAGGGGGACTTGGCATACAGGCGTTGATTGTTGACCACTCCGTTGACGATCTTGGCCACTCCGGTCAGCTCGGAAAAATCGGTCTGCTCCGGCTCATTCAATATCGGGATCGGCTCACCGCTCAGGCGGGCTTTGGTATCACGGATCATTTTCGCCAGATTGAATCCCTTCACAGCCCCATCACGAAAGTCGAATGAAACATCTCCATTCAACCATCTCTTGAGCTGACTGACGGTCTCCCCCTGGCTGGTCAGCGCCATCTCCAGATCACCACTGCCCAGCAGGGTATCCTCCCCGGTCAGGTCTTTCAGCAGGGGCCCTGACAATATTCTCGATATCGACTGATTCAGCTTCAAACGGGGCTTGGCGCCCTTCACGTCCAGCTCCATATCCCCCTTCAGCAGGCCATCGTAAAACCGGCCGATCTCATGATCCACACTGAGCTTGCCATCCCGGCTTCTGAGCTTCACCAGAATCGCTTCGGAGTGGAGATTGTTGATGGTCAGGTTGTCGATCCGGATGGTGCCGTTGAGTTTCAACTTTCTTAACATCTCGGTGGGAAACAGGGGCTCCTCTTTGCCCCCTTTCTGTTTACCCGGACGGCCGGCCGGTGGTGATGTCTGTTCATTGGATGGGGGAAGATAGCGATCCAGATTGATGCTGTTTACATCCAGATTGAACAGATAGGTGGGATCGGCAAAATCGACAATTTCAAATTTACCCCTCAGGTTGGTCTGATCCAGGGTCGCCACCAGGTCGCTCAGTTGCAACTGTTCGGGATTGGCGACAAAGCTGGTGGAAAACTGTAGTTTCTCCAGCACGGTCTCATCGGCGGTTTCCGGTGCAGTCATACCGAACTGCTCCATCCACTCCCTCAGGTTGAATTCAGCCAGACGAAGCTCTCCCTTCATACTGGGACTGTTCTGGATATCGAGACCTTCCAGACGGCCGGTCAGTTTGAGGTTTCCCGATTCCAGACTGAGATCCTGGATATCCAGAGTGCCGCTGCTCATATTGAGCGCCACATCCGACTGCAGTGAAATGGCCACCCCCTTTTTGGGTAAACCCTCACCGCTCACCTCAACGTCAAGATCCAGATCATCCATACCGATCGACTGGCTGTCGGGATTTACCACCAGCTGGGTGGTCATGGAGAGCTTGCCATTCATTGCCGGCTTCTGGCTGTCGGCCGAGAGGCTGAACTTCAGATCCACCGGCTCGCCCGGCGCCACCTCGCCTGTCTCCAGCTGGATATTGTCCACACTGTAGCGTTCACCGGTGGACTGATCGTCCCAGGCAACACTCGCCTGGTTGATATTCAGGCCACCAATGGTGAAAGCGAGCAGGCCCATGTCTCCGGACTCGCCAGTCTCTGGAGCCGACCCCGGCTTCTTCCCTGTAGCCTTGCCACCGGCCATATCCTCCCAGTTGGTTGTGCCGTTTTCGCTTTTCGCCAGATTCAGCCTGACCCCATCCACCTGAACCGTATCAACCTCGAGCAGCTGCTTGAACAACAGGGGCAGCAGGTTGACACTTACCGAGGCGTGTTTGACCGAAGCGAATTCAGAACCGTTGAAGCCAGGTGCATTACTCAAGGTCAGGCCGTTCAGTTCCAGTGCCAAGCGGGGAAATACAGACAGGCCGATATCGCCGCTGATGGTCAAATCTCTGCCCGTGGCCCGTTTCACTTCGGCAACAATGCGATCTTTGTGATCATTGGGATCGACAAACATTGGTATCAGGATGATAGCTGCGATAACCAGCACTACGACCATCCCGACCAACCAGCCTAACACTTTCAGGGTCTTACCCATCCTCTACTCCTTATTGTTATCTTTTGGGCCAGGGGTGGAACAATTCCAACAAATCTCATATCCGCCATCGATCTGTTCACCACAGGCCGGACAGCGCCATGCGGCGGCCTTCGGGGCATGCAGATTTAAAAACTGCTGTTTCAGTTTCCTGGCCTTGCTCAGGTCCTGGTCTTCCAATAACCAAAGCGTTGGGAATATATTAGCCGGTAGTTCACCCAGTGCGCCACTGAGGTGGTCGTTGAGTATCACTGTTTCGATTCCCTGATCCTGCAGATAATCCTTCAGCATCTGCGCCTCAATCCGATCCTGCGCTTGAAAAAGTTCAATCATCTTTGCCACATACCATCAGTTCAAGCAGCATCAATCCAGACCTGTAACACTCCCATGCAATCGATATATTTTCATTTAAAAACATAGCGTTAAGAATTCACAACCGGCCACCTGAAGACTCACTTGGAGGGCGCCCTACCCATGGTCTTCCACTCACCGTTCTGCATCTGGCAGAAACGATAATCACCACGGGCGTTGGCCGGTCCAGCCTTATGTTTTATCAGCAGGTCGCGGCAGCTCCGCCCATCGATCTCCACTGAACGCAATACCGTGTAGGAGCCACTATGACCGGTAGACTCATTATGCCAGTCAAAGGTTTCATCCGGTTTGCCCTGTTCAAGAGCCGTTTTCACCACCTGTTTGGCCTGACTCCAATCCTCTTTGCTAAAGTACTTGATCGGCGTGGATTCCTCCAATCGCAATCCCAACGCAGAAGCCGTTGCTGTTAGTGCCATCAAGATGATGATGACGACCAGGTTTTTGATTGTTCTCACGAGCACCCCCTGCAGTTCCACTTCGTCTTGGGCCCAGCCATAATTGATCCGACGGGCCAAGCGGTGTCTAAATTGATTCAGCTGACAGCCGGCTTCAGAGACGAACGGTAGTCAAGCCGGTTACTGTCAAGCTTTCCCGGATAGCTTAAATCATACATGCTATCAAGACATACAAGAGAATATCCCCACATTGACTGTGTAACATTGTGTAAATTTAGTGATACATTGAGTCCATTATATGGACCTTGTAGCCGGATCAAGCTTGGGTCGGTTAACACGAAATCCAATACGTCTTGCGCCCGCAAAACTGATCAGAAGATGATTAACACGGTACAACAGAGAGAATATGAAACACCATCCAACCCTATTGATGCTGCTACTGACACTGCTCCTACTGCCGCTCTCCAGCGCCATCGCCGAACGGGGAGAGTCAGTGATGTTCAAACCCAAAGCACATCCGTTTACCGAGCCACCGCCAAAACAGCTGAGCGAGGCTGAGAAATGCCAGCAGCTGCAGCAGCAGATCGAAGCCCTGAAAGGCAAACCCCAACGTCGCCATGCGGTGATTGAAAGACATAAAAAGGCCTGCTTGAAATAGTCAGCCCCCTGAATAAAGGATCTGCAGCGACCGGCCGGAGAGAGGGTGATTGGAGCGGGTGATGGGAATCGAACCCACGTTAGTAGCTTGGGAAGCTACAGTTCTACCATTGAACTACACCCGCAGTGTAAAGCCGTCTGGGAATCCTACACCAGCCCCGACTCAAATTGCCACCTGGACAGGGCCACGCCATCGGCACATCACACCGGCCCACCTTTGTAGAGGGTTTCGATCAGATCCCGATGATGCTCGGTAACTTTCTGCCGTTTGATCTTCATGGTCGGCGTCATCAGACCGTTCTCAATACTCCAGGGCTCCAGTAACACGGCAACCCGCCTGATCTTGGCGTAGCCTGGAAAATCCTTCAGCGCACCTCGTATGCGCTTCAGAAAAACACCCTGAATCTTTTCGTCATTCAAACTCTCCTGATTCGAGGAATCCAGGTCAAACTCCTCGGCCAGACCACCCCAAAGATCCGGATTGAGCACCACCAGTGCGCCCAGATAGGGCTTGCCCTCACCCACCACCATCGCCTGCTCCACCACTGGATCCAGCGCAATCGCCATCTCCATATCCGATGGTGGAATCTTCTCCCCGTTGGAGAGCACCAGAATATCCTTGATTCGACCGGTAATATGGATATGGCCATCTTCATCGATACGGGCCTGGTCGCCGGTATGCAGCCAGCCCTGTGGGTCGATCATCGCAGCTGTGGCCGCATGATTGTTCCAGTAGCCGAGCATCATGCCTGGGGTTTTTACCAGCAACTCATCATCTTCGCCGATCTTGGTGGTTACCCCGCGCAGCGGTACGCCGACACTCTCCGGCTTGATGTTATCCATAGGATTGACGCTGATCACCGGACTGGTTTCTGTCAGGCCGTAACCCTGCAGCATCGGCAATCCCAGACCAAGGAATACTTTTGCAATCTCCGGTGAGATGGCGGCCCCACCACTCACAGCGACCCGTAACCGGCCACCCAGCTTGTCGAGAATCTTTGCCGACACCAGATGCCGCAGCAATGGATAGAGCAACAGGCCGGGAAACCAGCGCTGGCGTCCCATGCGATATTCGAACTCCTTAAAACCAACCGACAACGCCATCTGAAACAGCATCCGGGCAAAAGCCGGTTTATGTTTCAGCTGGTCCTGAACCCGGGCATAGACCCGTTCAAAAATCCTCGGAACGGCAATAATCGCCGTGGGTTGAATGGTTTGCAGATCTTCCGCCAGTTGCGGGATGGAGCGGGCGAATGAGACCGAAGCACCCGCCATCATCGGCAGATAGTATCCCCCAGTCCGCTCCAGGGTATGCGAGAGGGGCAGAAACGAGAGAAAGCTGTCCTGCTGATAGCAATCCACCACCGTCACCGAGGCGTGGGCAATGGAGAGCATGTTGTAGTGACTCAACATCACCCCTTTGGGTCGCCCGGTGGTGCCGGATGTATAGACAATCGAGGCGAGTGTGTGGGGATCCGCCTTGCGCTTTTGCAACGCCTCACCACGGGGCGGCAACCAGTTACTGGCTTCCCGCACCAGGTCATCCTCTCCCGGATCCGGCTGCCTGGCCGTCTCCAGTACCACCACCCGCTGCAGGTCGGGCAACTCCTCCACCGCATCCGCCATCCGGTTCCAGCGCCCGGTATCCTGAACAAGCAACAGTTTTACGGCGGCATCCTTGAGGATGTAGGCGATCGCATCCGCCCGATCATCGGTATACAGGGGCACCACCACCAATCCCAGAGAGAGGGCGGCCTGATCGAACATCACCCATTCGGGACTGTTGCGCAGCAGTACCGCCACCCGGTCACCTGGCTCCAGATCTTCGCCACTCAGCGCCTGGCGCCAGCGGGCCACATGCCGGGCCATGTCATCCCAGCTCAACTCATACCACTGTTTTTGGGTACGGTCGTAATTTCGGTAGGCAATCGCATCCGGTGTGCGACGCACCCGCTGGAAAAAGAGCCCATCCAGGGTTCCTGCTTGATCCAAGGGTATGAGGTCTTCACTCCAATCCACTTTTCTCTCCTGCATCCACCCCTTTGCTTGGCTCTGTCAGATCCGGGGCTGTTATCATTTTGTCCTTTGCGTAGGTTGTCTCCTTGAGTTGAGGTAGAATCCAAAAACTGAACCTGACTCTACTCCTGACAGAGATCATATGAGATGCAGATTTACTTAAACGGCTTGGAAAAGCAAATCCCTGACTCACTGGATATGGCCGGATTGATTGAAATGCTCGATTTGACTGACCAGCGCATTGCCGTCGAGGTCAATGAGGAGCTGGTTCCGCGCACGACTTTCAGTGGT
The DNA here is from genome assembly GCF_058244685.1 of Candidatus Thiodiazotropha sp. AKAK2. NCBI lineage: Bacteria > Pseudomonadati > Pseudomonadota > Gammaproteobacteria > Chromatiales > Sedimenticolaceae > Candidatus Thiodiazotropha > Candidatus Thiodiazotropha sp. AKAK2. The sequence continues at coordinate 22,845 of NZ_JBSYOP010000031.1, forward strand.
CATCTCCTCAACGACCAGGACCGCATTGAGATCATCCATGCGGTTGGCGGCGGTTGAGTTGCAGACAGACTTTTTATTTCAACTTCTACAGATAGAATCCGATGTCAAACGAAAACCAGACAGACAGCTTTAGCGTCGCCGGGCGCGCATTTACATCCCGACTCTTGGTGGGAACCGGCAAATACAAGGATATGGCGGAGACCCGCGCGGCAATCGACGCCAGTGGTGCGGAGATCGTCACCATTGCGGTAAGGCGCACCAATATCGGCCAGAACCAGGATGAGCCGAATATCCTGGAGACCCTGCCGCCGAGCGAATACACCTATCTACCCAACACTGCCGGTTGCTACGATGCGAAAACGGCCATCCGTACCTGCCGTCTCGCCCGGGAACTGCTGGATGGCCACAATCTGGTCAAACTCGAAGTGCTCGGCGATGAGCAGACCCTGTTTCCCGACGTGGTGCAGACCCTGGAAGCGGCCGAGGTTCTGATCAAAGAGGATTTTGATGTGATGGTCTACACCAACGATGATCCGATCATGGCCAAGCGACTCGAAGAGTTGGGTTGTGCAGCCGTGATGCCCCTTGCGGCGCCAATCGGCTCCGGCCTTGGGGTACGCAATCGCCTCAACATCCGCACCATCGTTGAAAATGCCAAGGTGCCGATTCTGGTCGATGCCGGGGTGGGTACCGCATCCGATGCGGCTGTTGCCATGGAGCTGGGTTGTGACGGGGTGTTGATGAATACCGCCATTGCCGCGGCCCAGAACCCGGTGTTGATGGCCTCGGCGATGAAGAAGGGTATCCAGGCGGGTCGGGAGGCTTATCTCGCAGGTCGCATGCCGGCGAAGCGTTTTGCTTCAGCCTCATCCCCAACGGACGGACTGTTTTTCTAGCGGATATGTTTCCACGTCAGAAACCGGCAGACTCTGGTGCGGCAACGTCGCACCCGTTCGCCAGCAGAATAGCAACCAGACCCACTTATGCCCCAATCTGACCAAAAGTCACGTCCGATACGCAGCTATGTGCTGCGCCAGGGTCGCATGACCGAAGGCCAGCAAAAGGCCTACGAGGCCCTCTGGCCCCGCTATGGTGTGGAGCTCGATGGTGATCAACTCGATCTCTCCGGACCGTTCGAGCAAACACAACCGGTCACCCTGGAGATCGGTTTCGGTAATGGTGAGAGCCTGCGCCAACTGGCACAGAAACAACCGGAGCAAAACTTTCTCGGAATCGAGGTGCATGGTCCTGGGGTTGGTCATCTGATGATTCAGTTGCAGCAGTATCAACTCAGCAACGTCCGCATCCTCAAGCACGACGCCATGGAGCTGCTGCGCCACCACCTTCAACCCGGCTCCCTGCAACGGGTGCTGCTCTACTTCCCCGATCCCTGGCATAAACGCAAACACAACAAACGGCGCATTGTGCAGGATGAGTTTGCCGAACTGGTCCACCGGGCGCTGATCCCTGGCGGCATTCTGCACATGGCAACCGACTGGGAAGATTACGCCCGGCAAATGATGAACGTATTGTCAGCCCATCCGGGGTTCAACAATCAGGCCGGTGAGGGAAACTTCTCTCCCCGCCCGGAAACCCGGCCACTGACCAAATTCGAACAGCGTGGTGAACGCCTTGGCCATGGGGTCTGGGATCTGCTGTTCGAGCGACTTGCCTAATGGGCAGCCTGACCCTGAAGCAGTTCCATGCGCCACTGTTGGAGCCGATCGACCTGCATCTGCGGGCGGGTGAATGCCAGACTCTCAGCGGCCCATCAGGATCGGGCAAAACCCGCCTGTTACGGGCGCTGGCCGACCTTGATCCGGCCCAGGGAGAAGTTTCTCTCAACAATCAGGAGCGATCGACTTTCAGCGCCCCCCAGTGGCGCAGCAAAGTGGGTCTGCTGCTGGCCGAAAGCGGCTGGTGGCTGGAACGGGTCGGCGACCACTTCAAACAACCGCAGGCAGAATTGTTCGAGCGCCTGGAGCTACCCAGTGATGCGATCAACTGGGAGGTCAGCCGCCTCTCCAGCGGTGAACGCCAGCGACTCTCGCTGATCCGACTGCTGAGTAACCAACCCCAGGTTCTGCTGCTGGATGAAGCCACGGCCAATCTGGATCAGGCCAATACCGCCAAAGTCGAAGCACTGATCGCCGACTGGCGAGAACAGCACCAGGTAGCTGTTCTCTGGGTCACCCACGATCCGCAACAGCGAAAACGGGTCAGTGACCACAGCTGGCTGATCGAGTCGGGGCGACTGAGGAAGGCCCCTTGAACCTGATCCTGCTGACCCCCCTCGATCTGGCCATCGCCGCAACCCTGGTGGTGGCGCTGGCACTGATCTCACTGCGGCTCTCCCTGGGAATCGAGGGCAAGCTGCTGATTGCCGCCCTGAGAACCGTGATTCAGCTCAGTCTGCTCGGCCTGGTATTGAAATTTCTGTTTGTTCAGTCCCACCCGCTGCTGATCAGCGCACTGGCGATGTTCATGTTGTTTGTCGCCGGATATGAGGTAATGGCCAGACAGCAGCGCCGTTTCAGCGGCATCTGGGGGTTTGGCGTGGGCACCCTCTCGATGTTCATCTCATCCTTCAGTGTCACCATCCTCGCCTTGACCGTGATCATCCAGGCAGAGCCCTGGTATTCGGTGCAGTATCTGATTCCGTTGCTCGGCATGATGCTGGGCAACACCATGTCAGGGATTGCCATCGCCCTGGACAACCTGACCCAGAACGCCTGGCAGAGACGCCAGGAGATCGAGGCCCGCCTGATCCTTGGACACTCCTGGGATCAAGCCATCCGGGATATTCGCCGCAATGCCCTGCGCAGTGGCCTGATTCCGATCATCAATGCGATGGCTGCAGCCGGCATTGTCAGCCTGCCCGGTATGATGACCGGCCAGATCCTCGCCGGCACGCCACCGATGGAAGCCTCTAAGTACCAGATTCTGATCATGCTGCTGATTGCAGCGGGAACCGGTTTCGGCGCCACGGCGGCGGTATGGATTGGCGCCAAGCGGCTGTTCGATGACCGGGAGCGTCTACGACTCGACCGTTTGGGTAAAAAGCGCGCCTGACTCGCCGAGCAACAGCCCCCTCGAGACCCTATTCAGGCTCCCGTTCCCCGCGGAACACCTTGATCGCCAGCAGAATCACCGGCGTACCGTGCATCAGCAGGTCGAAGATATCGATCGGGCGATGCAGAGTACCGGCCATCAGCATCTTCAGCTTCTCCCACAAATGAGGCTCAGGTACGAACGGCGCCAGCCCAAGCAGTAGCGCAGGCAGTACGATCATATGCATGGGAATGCGGTCAAGCCAATTGAACATCTCGTTTTGTTTCCTCTACTTCAACACCAGCCAATAAGGCAGCCGCTCCCATTTTTACCTGATACGGATTCGGACCCGGGCAAACTGCTGCATCATTATTACCGATTTCAATGCGTCTTTCAGTCCCGACCGCCAGGTTTGAAGTGTCGCTGCAGCTCCACCGCCATGGCGCTCAGACCACCCAGAGACCAGCCCCCATCCACCGGCATGACCGCTCCGGTGATATAGCTGGCCATCGGTGAGGCGAGAAACAGTGCCAGATTGGCCACATCCCCGGCTTTTCCCAGCCGCTTCAGAGGCACGGAGTCGGTGATCATTTCTCTCGCTTCCGTGGTGGGCGCCAGGCGTTTCATCCCTTCGGTGTCGGCAATCGGACCGGGTACGATCGAATTGACTCTCACCCCGGACTCACCCCACTCCATGGCCAGAACCCGGGTCACCATATCCACCCCTGCCTTGGCCGCGCAGACATGCAGCTGCAACGGCATGGGTATGTAGGCCTGAGGGGCTGAAATATTGATCACCGAAGCACCCGGTTTTGTCAGGTAGGCATAGGCTGTGCGCAGAACATGATAGGTGCCCAACAGATCGATATCGACCACAGCGGAGAAGCCTGCCGGAGGCATATCCAGCGCGCTGGCCGGAAAGTTACCGGCTGCACCGGAGACCAGCACATCGATACCACCGAAGTGATCGCTGATCTCGCCGATAACCTGTTCCACAGCCGACAGATCCCGCACATCGGCACAGCGGCCAATGGCCTCCCCCCCAGATGCTGAAAGACGTGACAGGGCGCTCTCCATCCGCTCCCTGGAACGGCCAATCACCGCAACCCTCGCCCCATTTGCGACGAATGCTTCAGCGATGCCCAGGTTGATACCGCTGGTTCCGCCAACCACCAATACCGACTGTCCGGAGAAGTCGATCTGCTGCGCCATAGCCACCTCCAGGATCCGTTATCAATCCAATTTTATGATATTTATTTTGATACCGATCCCAGCGCTGCTGATCGAGGGAAAATCCTAAAGCTCACCCAACATACGTTTCGCCTCAATACCGACGCTGTTGTCAGCGCCCAATTCGATCGCTTTATTGAAGGCGGCCGCAGCCCCCTCTTTATCACCGATCTGGGCCAGGATGAATCCCAATGAGAGGCGGATGCGTTGAAACTCCCCATCCTGCTGAATCCCGGCCAACAGGATATCGACCGCTTGTTCGTTCTGGCCGGTATAAAACAACGCCAGGCCCAGATCGTTATAGGTTTCAACATTCTTGGGATCGATGGTCAAAGCACGTTCGTAGAGCTCGATTGCCTGTGAGTAGTTTTTCTGCGCGAAATAACTATCCGCCAGTCTTGCGATCAGCTCGGGATCCTCCTCCTTGAGATCCTCGATCGTCGGGGTATAGCCCATTCCAGGGGTTAAACCCGTCGGGTTGGGATTGGGCATCGGATGGGGGGCAACCGGAGTGGAAGGCGCGGGTGTCGCGGCAACTACCGGTCTCTGTTCATAGTAGCTTCGGGTGATTGCATAAACCATCAGGCCATACGTAATCTGCGCAACGATGATAACCAACCATGTGAGTACACTGAATTTTGGCATATCTGTCAATATCTTAGTTTTGTTAAGTCGATCGTTATCCTAACGCTCTGTAAAGCGTTCAGGGCCCAAGACTGCGCTCTGAGCCAGCTCTCTGTCAACCGGGATGCCCTTAAGTTTTGTACATCAAATCAAAAAGAATTAAAATCAGACCATCGAAATCGTAGTGTCAACAGGAAGCTTGAAACATCACAGCCTAAGGGAATAGATCGCATGGCCAGGGAAAAACGCACAGGCATATCACCGGTTCCGGACAACTTCGCGGAACTGCTCAATCAGTGGCAACAGAACACGCTACAGAAAATCGAAAGCTTTGGCTGGCGGGTGAAATTCATCCGTCGCCCCCTGTTTCAGGAGATCACCATCGTGGTGACAAATCCGACAGGTGACCAGATCGGCACTCTGGAGCAAGATGGGGAAGTCAGTGTCCATCCGGTCTCCGACTTTCGCCGCTGATCTGCTGCTTTCAACCGGGCGTCTGAGTATGCCTGGGGAGCAATAGAAGAATCACTCAATCACTTCGTCGGCCAGAATCAGTACATCTTCCGCCAGCTTCACACCGATCTTACTGGCTGTTTTGGCATTCAGGGTCAGACGAGTGCCCAACGGATCCTGCACACCGATCTGTGTCGGCTTGACGCCCAGAGAGAGTATCTGTGTCGCCAGGGCAGCCGCCTGTCCGCCAATACTCGGGATATCGGGATTGACGGCCAACAACAGTCCAAGCTTGACCACGTTGTCCGACTGACCAATACAGATCAGTCGGTCCTTGACACACTGCCGTTTCAGCCAGTGGATATTTTCCAGGGTGTAGAGCACCGGATCTGTCGGCAACCAGATCGCATCGACCTCACCGGCCAGCCTGCGATAGGCCTGTTTCAGCTCTTTCGCCCGTTCAATCGGCCTGGCACTGATCTCGATACCCACCAGTTCTGCGGCACCCTTTGCTTCCCGAACGCTCGTAGCACTGTGGGACTTGCTGTAGATCACCCCTAATCGGTTGATATCCGGAAACAACAGATTCATTGAGAGTAACTGGGTACCTGGTGAGACCTCGGCGTTGATGCCGGCCAGATTCTCCTGCCCCTCCAACAGGCGATAACGCTCCCAGTTCAGCACCATGGCGAATATCACCGGCACCTGCTGGCTGTTCTGGGTCGCGGCTTTGGCAAAATAGGCCGCCTTGGCGCCAAACGCCACGATCAATGAAGGATTTGACGACATCACTTGGCCCAGCACTTGTGGCGCCTGTTGGATATCCCCCTGGAGATTGAAGACCTCGATCGGCTGTTTCACTTTCGCCTTAAACTCACCCAGGGGTTGCTGGTAAACGGCCTCCGAATCCGATAGCAGCACAGCTATCTTCTGTTCGGCCGAGCAGACTGGCTGGGTCAACAGCAGCAAGATAAATATCAGCAGAAATCTATCTTTCATGACTGCTCCAGCCTTCGATCTGAAGTGTTCGCATGACAGTACTGTTTTGGGAAGAAAACATAAATTCTTTGAGTGCAGCCGCTTGTTCCTTTGTCACAACCCCATCGATATAGCCCAGTACAGGCATATCAATTGGTGTCGATTCACTGATGACTTCTAATGAATCGATTAGTCTGGGATTTATTTTTCGAAACAGCTTCATATTGGCTTGGGACACCAGGGCCACATCAACCTGTCCCAATGCCGCTGCAAAGATCGCATCAGCGTCTTTAGGCACTTCCACAATACTCAGTTTGTCGAAAGCCACAAAGCTATCCGGGTTCAGCATACTTGCCAGTATCAATTTTGAACCCGGACCAAGACTGGTCATGGCCAGGGTCAGACGCTCGGGTCTGTTGATCTCACTATCACGGCCAAGTCTGGCGACCAATAATTTTCGATAGCTATTCTGCTGTTGGCGCACAGACTGCAGGAGCGGCCTAAAGCGAATCTCATCCGCATGACGCTTCAGGTACCAGTGAGGGGCAAACACAAAGGCTGGCCGGTCACTCCGCACACGCGCATCAAAATCGGTCAAATGAGCAAATGGCTGGAACTCAATGGCCGTATCAAAGCCTTCCAGCAAAAACTCCATATCGCTCTTCAGGCGGCCGAGGTTATTCTGTGGCGAGTCGGGATTGAAGTAATAGAAACGCAACCCATCATCCCCGGCCACTTGACCAGGCACGATCAGCAGGTACAGCCATAACAGCCACCACACCAGGTTTAATCGTTTCAGGTTATGCAATCAGTCTGCTCCCTGGGAGCCGTAATCAACCCCAGGACCTGTTTACACGAACCCAATCGGCCCTGCTGGAATTCGTGTAAACAGGCCCTAAGGCAGTTGGAAGTAAAAAGTTGTGCCGGCATCCACCTCGGACTCCGCCCACACGGAACCACCATGTCGATGAATGATCCTGGCGACAGTCGCCAGTCCAATGCCAGTCCCTTCAAAATCACTGTTTTTATGCAACCGTTGAAATGCACCGAACAGTTTGTCGGCATAACGCATATCGAATCCGGCGCCATTATCCTGTACAAAGTAGCAGGATTTGCCCTCCTTTACAGCTTTACCGAATAGAATTTCAGCTTTTTCACGACGACTGGTGTACTTCCAGGCATTACCGATCAGATTATCCAGAGCGATACCCAGCAACTGGCGGTCACCCTGGACCATCAAGCCGGGCTCAACCTGGAAACTCACCTCACGCTCCGGCTCACTCTCTACCAGCATACTGAGGGTGACATTGGCCAGTTCACTCAAACCGACCTCACCGACCTGCATCGCCTGTCGCCCGAGCCTTGAGAGCCTCAACATATCGTCGATCAACACACCCATTCGGGATGCCGCGGCTCTGACCCGACTCAGGTAATCAAGCCCAGTCTCATCGAGACGCGCCTGATACTCTTCTGAAAGCACCTGGCTGAATCCTTCAATACTGCGCAATGGGGCTCGCAGATCGTGGGATACCGAGTAGTTGAACGCTTCAAGCTCTTTGTTGCTTCGAGCCAGTTCGGTGGTCCTCTCCTCGACCTTGTACTCCAGTGAACGATTGTAATCATCCAGTGCCCGATGTGAGCTTTCAAGATTGCTGGCCATGCGGTTGAAGGAGGTGGCAAAGGTGCCGAACTCTGCACACATCAACCCCTGCATACTCAGGCGGTAGTTAAGATCACCGGCAGAGACCTCCTTGACACCGGCGTCGAGCTGGTCGACCGCCTTCAGCAGACGCCTGGTGATAAACAGTGAAATCATAAAACCGAACAGGATGAAGATGGCCGCTACGCTGATATAGAAAACCCAGATCCGGGTGATCTCATGATCCCATTCTGCAGTCCGCTCAATGATACTCTCCTGCACACTCTCCAATGAGATGCCACAATACAAAATGCCCCACAGCTCCTGACCATTGAATACCGGTGTTACGACCTGCATCATCTGACTCTGAGTCTCAACAGCGCTCGGCGTGTCGATGATCTGAATCGAAAAATCCGTTACCTGATCATCAATGAACTCATTTTCCAACAAGGCCAATGCCTGCTTATCGACCGGGGTGTCCGGTAGACTTCCGACCCGATCAACCCGGTTGTGAGCCACCACCTGACCCAGATTGCTGAGTACCTTGCAGTACTGAATATCCTGATCACCATCGGTGACCTGTTTCATCAGGTTGATCAGAAAGCTGAAATCGTATCCGGTGATCGCCTGGTTGGCGCTGAGGGCCATACTGCGGACCAGTGAAGCGCTACGGGCCTGCATGGCATCATGAATCGAGGCGATATCCTCTGCCTGTTCAGTTTGGTAGAAGTTGTTAATCTGCTGCCAGAACAGCAGACTGATCGCCATAAAAAGCAGCAGCAATGCCAGATTCATCGACACCAGATAGACCCGGATCGAAGGCAGTTTGCCGGCATGATATCGAATACTTTTAAGTCCCATAGAGGCCCAAGTTTAGATAGCACATTGCTTTATGTCAGCTAAGAATGCGTTTTCTCTTGATTTTTCTCAATCACCCTCCTAGGTTTACATCTTTCATTATAGATTTGACCGTTGATATCAACCTCGAATCACGATCCCCTGAGGGGAGATGATGCAGAGTAATGATAGGAACAAACAGACAATCAAAATGCCACGCACTTCCTGCAAGAGCCTCATCCCAATACTCATCTTAAGCTACCCGCTTGCCCCCCAGGCAAACGAGACTTCGCTCATCACGGACCAGCAGATGGAGGAGGCGGAACGTCTGTTCAGCGGACCGGTTGAAGAGGACTACTACAGAACCGATGCCGTTCTGGTGAGCGCCACCGGCAGTGCCAAGCCGGTATTCCTGGCACCTTCCGTCGCCAGTGTGATCACCAAGGAAGAGATCAAGGCGATGGGCGCCACCACGCTGGATGAAGTTCTGGAGACCGTGCCTGGTTTGCATGTCTACATGTCACTATCACCCAACTACCAGAAACAGTGGTCGATCCGTGGCGTTCACACCAACGATAATCCTCATGTTCTGCTGTTGATCAATGGGCAGTCGGTCCAGGATATGCTGCAGGGAGGGCGTCCAAATCACCTGCAGATACCGGTTAGCATGATCTCCCGGATTGAGGTGATCAGAGGACCGGGATCAGCAGTTCATGGTGCTGACGCCTTTGCCGGCAGCGTCAATGTGATCACCAAGGATGGACAGGAGATTGCCGGGTCACAGGGCGGTTACCGTGGCGGCTCCTTTTCCCGTAAGGACGTCTGGGCGCTGCATGGCGGAGCTTATCAGGGCTGGGACATCGCCATGACCCTGGACAGGATGAAATCGGAGGGTGACGACGAACGCATCATTGAAGAGGATTTTCAATCATTGCTGGACCAAAGCTTTGCTACCAACGCCTCTATCACACCCAAAGCAATGGATACGAAGTATGATCTGATTAACGCCTACTTCAGTTTCAACCGCCCCGATTGGCAGATCTATCTTTGGGGATGGCAGGAGAGAGATGGTGGATCCTATGCTGGACTTGCGAATGCATTGGCTGACGGAAACGAATTGCAAAACGATGTTTTTCAGGCAGGTGTCACACACAGCGACGATGAATGGCTAAACAATTGGCAGTTCGACTTCAGTCTCAGCTATCTCTATCTCAAGACGGCCACCAACCTGCAACTATTCCCGCCCGGCGCCTTGTTACCGATCGGCAGTGACGGCAACCTCAATTTTACCAATCCCGCTGGGCTCACCCTGTTTACCGATGGCTATATCGGTTTTCCTACACGCACCCAAAACCAATACAGCGCTGAGACCACAGCCTTGTATGATGGCTTCCCCCAACATCATCTTCGACTGGCTTTGGGGTATCGAGTGACAGATGTGGTGTTCAAAGCCTATCAAAACTGGGGGCCAGGGGTACTCGACGGTACTCAGACAGTGGTCGATGGGACGCTGACCGATCTCACCGATGACCCCAGAATCTTCATGCCGGATGTGGAGCGTCGCCTCTGGTATCTCTCCGCCCAGGATGAGTGGAGCTTTGCAAAAAACTGGGAATTGACCCTTGGCGCCCGCTACGACCGCTATTCCGATTTTGGTGGGACATTCAATCCCAGAGCCGCCCTGGTCTGGCAAACCCGCTACGACATGACCACAAAGTTGCTTTACGGACGGGCATTCCGGGCGCCCAGCTTCGCCAACATGCACGCACAGAACAACCCGATCGGCTTAGGCAATCCGGACCTGGATCCGGCCACCCTGGACACCCTGGAACTGGTATTCGACTATCGACCAACAGCCGATCTGCGGATCGCCGCCAATCTGTTCGTCTACGATATTGAAGGTCTGATCGCATTTGAACCGGATGAGGGTGAAGCAACCAGCACCTCGCAAAACGCCCGGGATCAGAAAGGTCGCGGGCTTGAGCTCGAGGGAGATTGGCAGGTTACTGACAGCCTGAGGCTGACGTCGAATATGGCCTGGCAGGAGTCTGAAGACAAACAGACCGGCGACCCGGTACCGAACGCGCCCGGCCTGCAGGCCCATTTCGCAGCTGATTGGACCTTTATGCCGGACTGGTCGATCAATGCCCAATGGTTCTGGATAGGCCAACGGGAACGGGCCAGTGGCGATAACCGCAATGAGATTGACGACTACTCAATCACCAATCTGACACTGCGCCGGCAGGCCCTATTCGAACACCTGGACCTGGCCCTCGCGGTGCGTAACCTGTTCGATGAGGATGCGCGGGAACCGAGCACCTCCGTAATCCCCGATGACTACCCGATGAATGGACGCGAGATCTGGGCAGAATTGCAAATCAATCTATGACGCACTCCGCTATTCCGTTAACGCATCGGTTTAAAAGACTCTCCTTCGTCACTCTCTTTCCACTGCTGTTTACTTTTGCTGCCATGGCCAATCCCCCTGTGATCACCGATCAGCAGATGAGTGAGGCTGAAAGCCTGTTCAGCGGACCAGGTGAAGAGGACTACTACCGCACCGACGCCGAGCTGGTGACGGCTACCGGCAGCGCCAAACCGGTGTTTCTGGCCCCTTCGGTGACGAGTGTCATCAGCAAGCAGGAGATCCGGGAGATGGGGGCGAGGAGTCTGTATGAAGTATTGGAGACGGTACCCGGACTCCATGTCACCCCCTCAAGCAACTTCGGCCCGTTGATTACCAACATTAACATTCGCGGGATCACCACCGCGCTGAATCCGCAAGTTCTGGTGTTGATCAACGGCGCGCCGATCAAGGACCTGTGGAACGGCAATCTCGGCCACCGCTTTGAGATGCCGGTGGAGATGATCTCCAGGATCGAGGTGGTCAGGGGTCCTGGCTCTGCGATCCATGGCGCCGATGCCTTTGCCGGCACGATCAATATCATCACCAAGGATGGCCAGGAGATCGGTGGCACCCGCGCCGGCTACCGCCATGAGTCGTTCGATACCAGCAGTGGCTGGCTGCAGTATGGCGGCAATCATCAGGGCTGGGATCTGGTTGCCAGCATCGAGGCGTTGAAGCAGGAGACCGATGACCAGCGGATCATTCAGCAGGATCTGCAAACCACCCTCGATGAGAGCTTCGGCACCCAGGCCTCCCAGGCCCCTGGCGCCATGAATCTGGATCAGCGTCTTATCAATTTCCACCTCGGCCTGCACAAGGCTGAGTGGACTGCCCGCCTCTGGGGAATAAGGCAACGGGATGCCGGTGTCGGCGTGGGTGCCGCTCCGGTGCTGGATGGCGATGGTTCACACGACAAGGATCTCTACAACCTCGATCTGCTCTACCAGAACCAGGAGCTTCACCCGGACTGGAATCTGGAGCTTCGCTTTAACTACAACTACGCCGATTATGTCAGCAGGTTCAATCTCTTCCCGCCAGGCGCCACCCTGCCGATCGGCGCTGACGGTAACCTGGATTTCAACAATCCGGTGGGCGTCACCATTTTCAGTGACGGCTACATTGGCCACCCATCGGCGACCAACCGTATCTACCGTAACAATATCATTGGTGTCTATGATGGCCTGGCGCACCATCTGATTCGTCTCTCGGCAGGCTACGACAGGATGGAGTACAAGGCCGGCTCGAAACAGAACTTTGGTCCCGGTGTGCTCGACGGAAGTCCGCAGGAAGTTGATGGCAGCCTGACCGACGTCACCGGTACCCCCTATAACTACAGCCCAAACGTCAAACGGGATCTCTGGTATCTCTCCCTGCAGGACGAATGGGCTTTGGCCAGGGATTGGGATCTTACCCTCGGCGCCCGCTATGACCGCTACTCGGACTTCGGTGACACATTCAACCCCAGACTGGCGCTGGTCTGGCAGACACGCTACGACCTAACCACCAAACTGCTCTATGGCCGGGCCTTCCGTCCCCCCTCATTCTCCGAACTCTATGCACAGAACAATCCGGTTCAGTTGGGCAATACCGAACTGGATCCGGAGACCATCGACACCTTGGAGTTCGCCATAGATTGGCGTCCCACCCCGGACCTGAGAATGGCCAGCAATCTGTTCGTTTATGAGATAAAAGATCTGATCGAGGCGGTCCCTGATAAGGGTGGTGCCAGCAACACCAATCAGAACGCCAGGGACCAGCGGGGACACGGTATCGAATTCGAGGTCGACTGGCAGATCAACCAGCAACTCCGGCTGCAGAGCAACGGTGCCTGGCAACACAGCGAAGACAGTGACAGCGGCAAGGATCTGGCCAACTCCCATGGCTTCCAATACTACGCCCGGGCCAATTGGCAGCTCTTGCCGAACTGGTCACTCGACGGCCAGTGGTTCTGGGTCGGAGAACAGAAACGGGCTGAAGGGGACAACCGGGACGATATCGAGGCATACCATCTGCTCAATCTGACGCTGCGTAAAGATCGCTTGATCGACGCTGTGGATCTGGCATTCGGCATCAGGAATCTGCTGGACGATGAGATTGCGGAACCCGCCAGTTCAACCATCATCAACGAGTATCCCATGGACAGCCGGGCCTATTGGCTGGCGCTCGAGGTGAACTACGATTAACTTCGTTCGATAAGCGGTTGCGGCCTCTGAATCCCGTAACCCTGAGCGAAGTCCACCCCCATCGACTGCAGCATCTCCCGGGTCTGTTGTCGTTCGACGAATTCGGCGATGGTCTTCAGGCCGGCCACATGGCCGATGGTATTAATCGCATCGACGATCGCCCGGCTCATCTCATCCTCTTCAACCTGCTTGACGAATGATCCATCCACCTTGAGAAAATCCACCGACAGGGATTTCAGATAGGAGAAGGAGCTGAGCCCGGCGCCAAAGTCATCCAGTGCAAAGTGACACCCCATCTCACGGATCTCCTGAATAAAACTCTCAGTAATCTCAAGATTGTTGATGGCGGCGGTCTCGGTCACCTCGAAACAGATCGATCGGGGCGATACCTTGAGGCGGTTCATTCGTTCCCGAATGAACTCAAAAAAGTCGGGATCACTCAGCGATGTCCCAGACAGGTTGATAAAGAACAGCTGTCCCCGATCCCGATCCTGCCTATGCTCTCCCAGATAGGTGAATATGGAGTTGACCACCCAGCGGTCCAACCGCTGCATCAGATCGTATCGCTCTGCGGCTGGTATGAATGCCCCGGGTGAAATGATCTCCCCATCCGGACCCTGCATACGCAGCAACACCTCAGTATGGCAGGGCCCTTCCACCGCTACCAAAGGTACAATCGGCTGCTGATAGAGCAGAAAACGATCCTCGCTCAGTGCACTATTGATCCGGCTGACCCACTGCATCTCATCCCGTCGCAGTGCCAACTCATCATCTTCAGCGGTGTAGATATGCACCCGGTTACGGCCCCGGCTTTTAGCGGCAAAACAGGCCATATCCGCGTTACTCAGCACTTCGATTCCACTCTTGGTCATCGGTGTTATGTCGACCAGGCCAATGCTCACACTGGTATTGAATGGCCGCCCCTCCCAGATAAACCGAAAGGCCTCCACCGTCTCCCTGAGAATATTCGCCAGCTGCTCCGCCCGATCGAGGGGACAGTTGAGCAGCAGCACACCAAACTCATCACCCCCAAGGCGGGCCAGCAGATCACTCCCCCGCACCCTTTTTTTCAATACCGCAGAGACTTGTCGCAGCAGCTCGTCACCAGCCATGTGCCCACAGGTATCATTCACTACCTTGAACTGATCCAGGTCCAGATACATGAAGGCGTGGGACTGATTTGCGTGACGCGCCTCTTCCAGGGCCTTTTGCAGCGCCTGCTCCAGTTCATGTCGGTTTTTGAGGTTGGTCAGGGAGTCATGAAAGGCCATGTGATGCAACCGGTCTTCCGCCAGACGTCTGGCCTCGCGGGATTTGGCCTCTTGTAACTCCCGCTCGATAGCGGCGCCCAGGCGGGTCAGATTGCTCTTCATGATGTAGTCGGCTGCGCCGCACTTCATCATCGAAACCGCCAGCTCTTCACCAATACTTCCCGAGACGATGATCACCGGAATGTCGCCATTCGCGTCGTTCACCATCTTCAGCACCTCTTCCGAGTCGAACGAGGGCATATTGTGATCGGTGATGACCAGATCCCAGGACGGGTCGGTCAATGCTTGCGCCAGGGTCTCCGGACTGTCCACTCGAACATGATGCTCAATCGTCCATTGATCTTTCTTCAGATGATGCAGCAGTAACAGAGCATCATCTTCCGAGTCCTCGGCCAACAGCAGACGTAGTGGCGGCTTGTTCATCCGTCAGCAATTCTCAGGTGTCATATTCATCGTCATCCAATAGGTAATCAACTGACGAATCAGATCAGTGAACTGGGTGAAATCCACCGGCTTTCTGATGAAGCTGTTGGCTCCCAACCGGTAGCTCTCTACCATGTCCCGCTGTTCGTCGGATGAGGTGAGCACCACCACCGGTAACAATTGGGTGCGCGGGTATTCACGTATCGCTTTCAATACATCCAAACCACTCATTTTCGGCAACTGCAGATCCAGTAGAACAACTTTCGGCAAGGATTGGCTCTCATCCATCCTGAAAAGGTAATTTACCGCTTCACTACCATCACGAGCCACTTCGACCCGATGACTGATGTTCGACTTTTTAAACGCACGTAAAGCCAGCAGCTCATCATCGGGATTGTCTTCAACCAGTAAAATATGATTTTCGTTCATAACCGTAGTCCAGTCGGTCATTCACAACCCATATAGACCGAGAGTATCGGTCCCCCATGACCGGAAATGGTGCCATTTTGTTCGGCTGCCGACATTGACCTAAGACATTTAGACATCCTATGAATCTGATGTCGATCAATCATCCCTGTCTATATCGTCCAGTAGCCGGGAAATCTGTAGATTGGTGGCCAGCTGGATGGATGGAAGGTGAATTGGTTAACCAGAAAAGCCGTTTATTGTTGAACACGGATGGGACAACAGCTGATTGCCCTGCCGGCGTTGAAGCGAACCTGGCTGAGGTTCTGGATTGTCAGGCGTGATCAACCTGGCAACGGTATCTTGGGTTGCCGGGTTAACAGGCTCAGTTATTCAGTCAATTGATACCTGGCGCCGCAATAGGGGCAGGTGGCGCTGCCGGTCTTTTCAATCGGCAGATAGACCCGCGGGTGGAGTGCCGCCAGGGTTTCGCCGGGGCGAGGGCAGCAGAGCGGCAGGTCCTTACGGGTGACCTTATGTATCTCCTGCTGGGTGGATTGTGTTTCTGCCTGAGTCATATACGATTCTCCTCGGACCTGTTGATCAGACATAGTCGAGCCATTCCGGATGGGATGCCAATCGACCATGTACCAGGTCGAAATAGCGCTTTTGCAGCTCCCCGGTTACCGGCCCCCGGCCACCCGCACCGATGGCCCGGTTGTCGACCTCACGGATCGGCGTCACTTCCGCTGCGGTACCGGTGAAAAAGGCCTCGTCAGCGATATAGACCTCATCCCGGGTAATGCGCTTTTCAACCACTTTGTAATTCAGCTCTTCGGCCAGCTCGATCACCGTCTTGCGGGTAATCCCGTCAAGCGCCGAAGTCAGATCCGGGGTATAGATCACCCCATCACGGACGATGAAGATGTTCTCTCCCGAACCCTCCATGACATAGCCTTCAGCGTCGAGCAGCAAAGCCTCGTCATAGCCGTCATGCAGTGCTTCCTGCAGGGCCATCATAGAGTTCATGTAGTTACCGTTGGCTTTTGCCCGGCACATGGTGATGTTCACATGGTGACGGGTAAACGAGGAGACCCGGATACGAATCCCTTTTTCCATGTTTTCTGCACCCAGATAGGCGCCCCACTCCCAGGCGGCAACCATGCAGTGGACTTTCAGATTGTCCGCCCGCAACCCCATGCCTTCGGAGCCATAGAAGCACATCGGCCGGATATAGGCCGAGTCGAGATTGTTCTCCCGCACCACCGCCCGCTGAGCCTCATTGATTGTCTCGCGATCGAAGGGAATCGTCATATTCAGGATATGGCCGGAACGAAACAGTCGGTCGGTATGCTCCTGCAGGCGGAAAATCGCAGTACCCTGTTCGGCATGGTAGGCGCGCACTCCTTCAAACACACCCATCCCATAGTGCAGGGTGTGGGTCAGCACATGGGTTTTCGCCTCGCGCCAGGGAACCATTTCGCCATCCAGCCAGATGACACCGTCACGGTCAGCCATTGTCGACATCATGAAAACTTCTCTCGTTCAACTCTTCGTTGTGCATCAGACAGGACCAGATGTCCTGCACCAGAGCCTGCTCTTCGGCAAGCTTTTCACTCTCCACCAAGGCCGGCTGATCCTGTAGCGCACTGCGATGGTAGACCGCCCGCAATACCTTGTAGATCCCCATCATGCGATCTGCGGCATGATTATCGAGCAATCCCAGTTTGGAAAGCGTCTCCAGCAGGCGAATGTTATCGGTCCAGACCAACAGTTCTGGGTGGTAATGCGCCCACCGAAGGACCGTGTATTGAACCATAAATTCTATATCGACGATACCGCCCCGACCCTGCTTCAGGTCAAACAGCTCCCGGCTGCTCTTATCCAGGCTGGAGCGCATCTTCTCCCGCATCTCGATAACCTCACCACGCAGCTTCTCCGGATCGCGCTGAGAAGCGATTATGCCACGACGTATCTCATCGAAACGCTCAGCCATCCTGGCATCCCCGGCCACCACCCTGGCACGCACCAAGGCCTGATGTTCCCAGGTCCAGGCGCTGTTCTTCTGGTAGGTCTCAAAGGTCTCCAAGGAGGCCACCATCATGCCGGAATTGCCGTTCGGCCGCAGACGCATATCCACCTCATAGAGTATCCCCGATGGGGTTCGGGTGGTCATGATATGGATGAAACGCTGCGCCATGCGGGCATAGAAAACGTCTACTGAGACCGGTTTACTGCCTTTGGTATAGGCATTCCGGTCGGCACAGTCATGTAGAAACACCATATCCAGGTCAGAGCCGAAGCCCAATTCGATACCGCCCAGTTTTCCGTAACCGACCACGGCGAAGCCGGTCTCACCCGGCTCAATTCCCGGCGGATGGCCATGTCGCCGCACCATCTCCTGGTAACACAGCTGAATCACCTGATCGATGATGCTTTCAGCGATCCAGGTGAGATAGTCACTGACCACCATCAACGGAATCTGATCAGCGATATCCGCCGCCGCCACTCTTAAGCGATTACTCTGGGCAAACTGGCGTAACCGCTCCATCTGGCTCTCAAGGTCATCCGCATCGATACGGGACAACTGATCACCCAGCTCCTGAGTCAGTGCTTCCCGCTTGAGGGGTTTATAGAGTCGCCGCGGGTCGAGCAACTCATCCATCAGGATCGGATGACGGGTCAGCATGCTCGCCACCCAGGGGCTGATACCGGCCAGCTTGACCAGCTGGGAGAGGACCATGGGGTTTTCAATCAACAGAGCGATATAGGCGGTTCGGCGAGCCACCGCCTCCAGCAGATTGAGCACTCTGGGCAGGGTGGCATCGGCACTCTCCGACTGCCCGACCGCCTGCAGCAACAGCGGCATCAACTGATCGAGACGCTCCCGGCCTTTGCTGCTCAACTGGCGGCAGGCATGGCTGTTGCGCAGGTGATTCAACAGATGCAGCGCCTGATCCGGCTTACTGAATCCATATTGATGCAGGACCGATTCGGCCTGCTCCTCATCCAGCAGATCATTCCACACCGCGGCAAATGGCTGATTCTGTTGATCCGCCTCAGCCTGCGGGGCAGCGAAAACCATATCGAAATGACCCTGTACCCGTTTGCGATGCTGTTCCAACACCTCTGAGAAACCCGCCCAGTCATCAAATCCCATGGATCGCGCCAGACGCAGTCTCAGCATCTCATCTGATGGCAAGAGGTGGGTCTGCTTGTCCTGCCAGGCCTGAATACGATTTTCCACCAGACGCAGAAACTCATAGGCTTCGGTCAGTTCCCGTACCGCATACTCCGGCAGCAGCTTCCGCTCCTGCAACAGCTTCAACACTAGGAGTATGGGGCGGGTCTGCAGATCTTTGTCCCGACCACCACGGATCAACTGAAAGGCCTGCCCGATAAATTCGATCTCACGGATTCCGCCAGGTCCAAGTTTGATGTTGGCCGCCATACCTTTCTTATGCAGTTCACTGCTGATCAGCTGCTTCATCTCCCGCAGCGACTCGATGGCGCTGAAATCCAGGTAGCGGCGGTAGACGAAGGGCCTGAGCATCGCCATCAACTCATCTCCCGCATCCACATCACCGGCAACCACCCGGGCCTTGATCATGGCATAGCGCTCCCACTCACGGGCCTGGGAGCCGTAGTAGCTCTCCATGGCGGAAAAGCTCATCGCCAGTGGGCCAACACTGCCAAAGGGACGCAAGCGGGTATCCACCCTGAAAACGAAGCCATCGGCCGTATGGTTATCCAGTGCCTGCACCAGCTTCTGGCAGAGACGAATGAAAAACTGTTCATTGGTCAGACGTCGTGCGCCATCGGTCTGGCCTGACTCGGGATAGGCGAAGATCAGATCGATATCGGAGGAGAGATTGAGTTCCCGAGCACCCAGCTTGCCCATACCCAACACCACCAGGGGCTGAGCCTCCCCCTGTTCGTTTCTCGGCACCCCCATCTCGTTGCAGCACCACTGATAGAGATGCTGCAGGGCCAGTTCAATCGAGGCATCCGCCAGTGCGGAGAGATCCTCCAGGGTCTCAGCGAGTTCCGCCAGGCCGGTCAGGTCACGCCAGATGATGCGCACCATCTGCTGACGGCGGAATTGGCGAAGCTGCCTGCCCAACGCCTGCTCATCGCTGACTCCGCTGAGATCGCCAGCCAGATGGGATGCCATTTCACCTGCCTCAAAACTGACCCCCAACAGGCCTTGCTGGTGCAGTTCCGGCAACAATTCCGGAAATCGGTTGGCCACCTGGACGACAAATTCACTGCCCTCCCAGACCCGCTTCAACTGGTTGATAAATACCCGATCTTTCGGTGGACTCAGTTCGGCATCAGCCAGCTTTTCACACCACTGCTGCCACTGTTGTTCGTGCTCTTGATCTAGCTCCACGCCTCTTCTCATCAATCTGACTTATTCTTTCGGCACCGTGCTCAGGTTACACCGGCAGCGGGATTCTACCAACCTGTTATTGGCAGCTGCTTTCCATCCGGCGAAATCTGGCAGGCGGCAGGAGCACAAATCACCAGGCGAGCCTAGCTGGGGATAACGATTATTGCCAAGGCGTTACAAATCACATAGGGTTGCTCTCTCCGCAAACTGGCGCCAGAGACCCGATCAGGCATGATCAAGCTGCAGCAAATAGACTATCACTACCCACACCACCCCCCGCTCTTCGAGGGGGTGAACCTGGCGATTGCCAAGGGTTCTCTATTTGGCTTGCTGGGCCCCAATGGGGCCGGTAAAACCACCCTGATCTCGTTGATGACCGGGCAATTGCAACCCGCCGCCGGCGAGATCGAGATCGATGGGCAGAGCTACCCTACTCAACGAACGTCGATCTTGCAGAAACTGGCCCACATTCCCCAGGAATATGCCTTCTACCCCCAGCTGAGTGTATTGGAGAATCTGCAGTTTTTCGCCAGCCTGTATGCGAATCAGGCCCGCAACCGGGCCGGGCTGATCGAGCAGGCCCTGGTGCTGACCGGCCTGACAGAGCAGAGGGAAAAGCTGGCGAAACACTTCTCCGGTGGTTTGAAACGGCGCCTCAATCTGGCGATCGGCCTGCTCAACAAACCGCAGCTGATCTTTCTCGATGAACCCACTGTGGGGATCGATCCTCAGTCCCGCCATTTCATTCTGCAATCGATCCGGGAACTGAACAAGGCAGGCAGCACCATCGTCTATACCAGCCACTACATGGAAGAGATCGAACAGCTCTGCGACCAGGTGGCGATCATGGATCATGGCAGGATCCTGGTGCACGGCCCGTTACGCCAAATCCTCAAGCGGGACCCTCAACTGATCGTTGAGCTTGGGCCGATAAGCGACCAAAACCGATACACCCAGCTGGGCAATGCCCTGCAGGCAAAGGGCTTCAATCTCTCTGAACTGACGATCAGCGGTCACCCAAAAGATCAGACAGAGGTTTGCGAACTGCTGCAAACCCTGGCTTCACTCAACCTGTCTGTGATCAACCTTTCCTACGGAAAACATACCCTGGAAAAGCTGTTTTTCGAGCTGACCCAAACCCACTTGAGAGATTGAGAGCATGCTGTTTGCGGTGATCAAAAAAGAGCTGTTGCTGGTATCCCGTGATATCCATGCGCTGCTGGTGCTGTTCCTGCTGCCGATCGTATTCATTCTGATCATGTCCCTGGCACTGCAGGACCGGATGAGTGGCGAGTCCAAGGACCGCCCCGCCGTGGGCCTCTGGATGGCAGCCGACAACCGCCTCAACGGCGAGCTGAGCCAACACTTCCAACAACTTGAAGGGGTTCGGGTTGAAAACTTCGAAAGCCCGGCCGAGTTGACCCGCGCCTTGCAACAGGGAGAGATCATCGGCGGCGTCATGCTGCCCGCCCGGTTCGAGAAGATCATTCAATCCCCAGTGACCGAGCACAGCGAAAAGCTGCGGGTCCTCTATGCCGCCACACTCCCGGGTTCAATGCGTCGATCGATCCTGGGTTCGGTGCGACAGGCTCTCGGTGCCTATCAGGTTAATCAGCTGTTCAAACATGACGATCTCAGTGAAACAGAACGCCAGCAGCGGGTCGACCATCTGCTGGGAAAATCCCTGGTGGTCACAGAAACCCATGGCGCCATAACGGAATCCCAGCCCAATTCAGTTCAGCAGAGTGTTCCCGCCTGGCTGATCTTTGCGATGTTTTTTGTGGTGCTGCCAATCTCGACAACCCTGTTGACAGAACGACAGCAAGGCACCCTGCATCGCCTGCAGACCCTGCCCGTACCCCGCAGCTACCTGCTGATCGGCAAGCTGATACCTTACCTGGGAATCAACCTGATACAGGCGGCATTGATGTTGCTGGTTGGCATCCATCTGGTGCCGCTCCTGACCGGTGAGGGACTGCAACTCAACGGGCAGAGCTGGTTGCTGCTGCCGTTGATCGTCGCCACCAGCCTGTCGGCGATCAGTTTCGCCCTGCTGATCGCCACCCAGGCCAAGACCACAGAGCAGGCCACGACCCTGGGAGGAATCAGTAACCTTATTCTGGCCGCCATTGGTGGTATCATGGTGCCGACTTTTGTAATGCCTGAACTGATGCAGCAGATCGCCGCCCTGTCACCCATGAACTGGGCGTTGGAAGGCTTCTTCTCCATCCTATTGAGACAAGGTGGATGGGCCATGGCCGGGCCCGAGATTCTCAAGCTTTTGGCATTCTCCGGCTGTTTGTTTTTACTTTCTCTCCATTCATACAAAGGCCTGACGGAAATCAAATAATGAAAGGTTCAGCGGATACACAGTTCAAATTGGAACTCAAAAAGATGATCGTTGATGAATGCCGGTTAGATGATTTCGATCCTCAGGATATCAAGGATGACGAATATCTGGCCGGGCAAGAGGCTCGATTCGGCCTCGATTCAATCGATATGCTTCAAGTCATCGTCACGATCAAAAACCGTTACGGCGTACACATCCAGAATGACGCCGAATCAAGAGAGATTCTTGCCACCATCAACAACCTGGCGGACCATTTGCGCCCAGAGTAAGGACATGGAGCCAACTAAGCTTCCCATCATAGGATATGCCTGCGCATCCCACCTCGGCGAATCACTGAGCAATGCGCCGACCCAGACTGATGCACCGGGGCGATTCGGACCGCCGATGCTGCAACTTGAATCCACAGCACTGCAACTCCCCTACTATTCGATCGACGACCGGTTTGATGAACTGGACCGAACCGAACGCATCCTTTTCGAGGTGATCGAAAAGGCTTTGCTGAGAAGTCAACTGAGCCCTGCCGAGATCAAACGGACCGGACTGTTCATCGGCTCCTCCTCGTACGATCTGCGCGACAGTGAAATCGATTACAAGCAGAAGCTTGTGGCGGGGGATCCAGCAGCTGTACCCATGCCTTTTACCGGCTACAACCGTCTTGGTGACTCGATCTGCCGGAAGTTTGATATCGACAGCGAACCATTCAATATCAACTCGGCCTGCACCTCCAGTGCGAATGCCCTGTTGCTGGCCCACAGCATGATCCGGCAGGGTCATTATGAACATGCGCTGGTGGTCGGCATCGAGCTCTACAACGAGACCACCATCAACGGTTTCGCCGGGCTGCAGCTGATTGCCGAACAGCGTATTGCCCCCTTCGATAAATCCCGGGACGGCATCATCCTCGGTGAATCCTGTTCCGCCATGATCATCGGCAAGCGGAGTAAGACGACACCCTCCCTGATGCTCTGCGGGGGAGGCAGCTGCTTTGACCCCTACAGCATCACCACCTCGAATCCGGATGGTTCGACGATTGCCCAGACTCTGGAAAATGCACTGCGCGATACCGCGATCGACAAGTCCGAGGTGGTGGCGATCAAAACTCACGGCACAGCGACCTATATGAACGATATTTCCGAGTCGAAGGGGATAATCACCGCCTTTCCCGAGGAGACACCCCCAATCACGGCCATCAAACCCTATATCGGGCACACCCTGGGCGCTTGTGGCACATTGGAACTGATTCTGTTTGCCGAGGCACTCGAACAGGGGTATGTGCCAAAGACACCCAATTTTGAAACCCCCGACCCGGAACTGTCTCTCATCCCACTGAATGAGGATATTGACGCCCGGGATGGTGTCTATCTACTCAACTATTTCGGTTTTGGCGGTAGCAATACCGTTGTCGTAGTGGACAAGGTCTAATGGATTTGAACCTCTCTCTATTTGCCTATGGCGGCTTCAGCCATACCGTTGAACAACAGCTACCCGATCTGAACGAACCGCTGAAGGCGGTATCCCACAAGCTGCCCCGCCGGTCGGACCGGCTCACCCAGCTCTGCCTGCTGGGCCTGCGACACACACCAGACAGCGACACCTTTGAGGCGGGGACTCATCTGGTGCTGGCCAGTGGCGATGCCAACCTCAACAGCACCATCCTCAACAGTGAACAGATCTTTGACAGCGGCACCCTGCCCAATCCGATCGGGTTCATTAATACCGTCAACAACTCTACCGCCTACCATCTCTGTGTCAGCCTGGGGATCCAGGGGCAGGCGATCAGCGTATCCAGGGACCACTGTTCACTGGAGGCCGGCCTGCAGATCGCGGCAACCTTGCAACACAGCGATCCCTCACCAATCCTGCTGGGAACAGTCGATGAGATACCCAATGATCCGCAGCAGCACCGACGGCGCCTGCACATGCCGCCGACAACCCCGCTGGCGGAAGGCAGCTTCTGGTTTCACTGTGGACACCCACAGCAACAAGAGCCCCCGATTGCCACCATCGAATATTGCGGGCCGATGCGGGACAGCAGGAACGTCGGGGATTTTTTACGGGAGCGTCAGATCAGCCACCACCTGCTCGGGGATCTGCTTCGGGAATCAGCCCTGAGTGAGATTCAACTGCCAGGAGAACGGCTGGTGACTCAAAGCCAGGGGCACTACCTGACACAGAACGCAGACTACCTGCAGCGTTGGCTTGACAGCGCACGCCCCGGCGAACGCCTGGGATTGCTGAACAACACCTCCGGCAGTGAGCGCCTGACCGTTACTTTGATTCTAAAGCGCTAAGCTGGGCAAACAGCGCCCCTTCACGCAGGGCGATCTTATCCAGCTGGTCGGCGATCGAGTCAAAGGTGTCGTCATAGCGGGCTTTGCTCTTGCGCGCACACATCAGCGCGAACAGACGCCACTCATCACCGATCGACGACATCTCATCCGCCGCTTCGGCCAACTGATCCGATGACAACAGCTCTGCTGCCTCCTGCAGAAATGCGGCATACATGAAGCGAAAGCCCCCGCCACCGGTGCCGATCTCTTCCTGCATACGCACAATATGGCCGAGATAGAGATGGGCATAACGCTCCTCTGCCTCGACCAGTTTGCGGATATTTCTGGCCACCCGGTGAATACCCTTGGACCCCGCAATGGGTACCGGACTTCGATTGCCGTTGATCTTGGCGGTGAAGCGGATCGCCTTCGGCAGCACGGTTTTGAAATCGATCTCCGCCGGCACCTCGGCTGGGTAGTAGAGCAGACCTTTTGGGGCCAGTGCGCCTTTGGCAAACCGCGCCTTACTCAGACTCTGCCGGTCCACCGTCACCAGGTGGGAGAACACCGGATCACTGACCTGGAAGGCGTCCCCCTCCCGACCGTAGACAAGCAGATTGTGCGCATTGAAATGGAAACGCATATCCTCGGGGAAATAGGGCAGAAAGAAGACCGAAGTCTGTAGACCGACAATCCGTCCCTCATCCAACAACCGATCAAGCGCGGCTTCGCCCTGGCCCGGTTTACGGAACTTCTGAAACGTCATCTTCAGCCCGCCAATGCGCCGTGAGAGGGCGCGGATGATCATCCGCGGAGGGGTTCGATAGGCGATCAACGGCATACCGTTGATCTTTACCATGGGGATATAGGCATAGGTCAGGCCGCTTGCCAGACCGAAGGCCATGGGCTCGGACACCGCCAGTCCATGATAGCGAAGCATGGCGGACATGACGCCTGTCTCACAATGCGCCGCGTGCCGGTGCTCGAGTGGTTTATTCATATGTCTCAGGTAGTTGTTTTAGTGTATCCCGATCGATACCCAGTACTTCGGCATAACCGTCCAGCTTATCGACAGAGAGCCTGGCAAAGCGCTGCGGTGAAAAGTCCCGTTTCACCATCCATTGAAAGCGTCCCATCGCCTGGGCCAGCATCGGCAGGTCCATGCGCTGATGGTACATATGAAATTCCAGTGCTGAGGTTTTTCCCTGCCTGGCCCGCTGATAGGCATCTACGGTCAGCCGTTTGATCTCATCCAGCGCCTGGCCGAGTACGATCTCTTCAACCTCCCAGCCGTTGGTCTCGGATGACTCGATCCTGCCGGAGTCCGATTCTGCATAGATTACTTTGGTCTCTCCGCCCAGGGACCCGGCTTTATCCTGCGGAATGTCTTTGATCTTCATACCACGCTCAATAACATGAATGAACTGGAGAAGCGCCCGCTCTCCGGGACAAAACAGAGCAACCGCTCACCGCTTTTCAACTGTCCGGATTTTAGCAGTTCATCCAGCATGATGTAGATCGATGCGGAACCGGTATTGCCCCGGGTGGTCAGGTTGGTGAACCAACGCTCACGGGGAATCTCGAAATCGAGCTCCACCAGCGCCTCATAGACCTTCTCATCGAAATACATGGAGGAGATATGGGGCAGAAAATAGTCCACCTGATCAGCCTGCAGACCGGTTTTGGCAATCACCCGCTTCAGGGTCTCCTTGACCGCCATGGGTACGATGTTCTCATTCAGCAGTTTGACGTCCTGTTTGATGCTCATCACCGAGTGATCGATCAATCCCTGCTGAGTGTAGAGCTTCCAGCTCTCCAGACTGCCGTCCTCCAGCTTTTCCGCGCCTGAGTACATGCAGGTTTCAAGCTCATTCGCATAGGAGTAGATCTCAATCCAATCAATCTCCACTACCGGTTGTTCCGCCCGCTGGCTGGGCTCACTTTCGACTCGAAAGGCTCCGGCGCCGTCGGACAGCATCCAGCGCAGAAAATCTTTCTCAAAGGCGATTTCCGGGTTTTTCTTCAGGTTTTCGATTTTATATTTCGATTCACCTTCATAGTGGCTGGCCCGCAACACCGGTGAAACCAGCTCCGAGCCGGTGGAGACCGCCTGTTTGAATTCGCCGCTTTTCACCGCCAGATAGGCATATTTCAGCGCCGCTGCCCCACTCAGGCAGATCCCGGATGTGGAGATCACCTCGCAACACTGATTCCCCAGCTCCCCATGCACCATCAACCCATGACCCGGCATCACCTGGTCCGGAATGGAGGTGCCGGAGACCAGACACTGCATCTGATTGAGCTCAGCCTCTGAAGCAAACAGCCGCCGCACGCAGAGTGCGGTCATTTCGGCATTGCTGTGACTCAGCTCGCCACTCTCCGGATCAATTGCATAGTAGCGCTGCTTGATACCGTTACTGCGCAATACCAGACGCTTGGCACGGGAAGGTTTACCACCCACCATGCCCAGTACATCCTCGATCTGCTCATTCTCAACAGGCTGGTTCGGCAGAAAAGCCGACGTATTGGTTATGTATGCCCTCATTTACCGCAACCGAATTCTTCCATGCGCTCACTCCCTGAACCGGAAGGCGCCTCAAAATATGTTTTAATCTGTTGGTATCTTTGCTTCATCAGCGGCGCCAATAGCGCCTTCAGAAGCATGCTCAGCGGCACCACGGTGACAATCATCAGAATCAGAAATACCACATAGACCGCCAGCACAGGTGTTCGTTTGGCGTCACCCTGTTTGCCAATCCTGCGTAACAACTTACCCCAAATCAGAAAACTACGATAACCCACTTTTTCTGATTGAATTTGACTCACATCCGCTTCCACGGCCTGCAGGCCCCCTAGCATTGGGCCTTCGCTCTTCTCAGCGTCCTCACCAAGCCCCTGCTCTATCGCCTGACCGAAGCGGCAGCAGGCCTGGATATCCTGATCGGATACCCCGGCGGCCGGAAATCCCCAGAAGGGCCCCTTTTTACCCGTCCACAACCATCTTGGGGTGGTGATAAAGGAGGCTAGCAGGGAGCCCTGATCTGTCAGCACCACATTATCAATTAAACGGGCGCCACAGTCATCCAGCATGGCCTTCATGGTCTCTTGCGCCCGAGTCCACATGTTGCGGCAGCCGATGACCGTGATCACCGGTTTACCGTTGAGTAACCGCTTAGCCTGTTCGCTCTGCAGAAAGCCGGTTATCGGCAGGGCCGGTGCCAGAAACCAGACCTGATAGGCCAGGATCACAAGATCTGCATCGTAATCTGAATCAATCTGCAACGGTTGCAACTCAGGGGCATCCAGATAGACGCATTCGGGAAAAACATCCAAAAACCGGAAAAACGGCCAGGGAAACGGATAGGGATCCAACGGTTGAAGCGTCTCGGTTTTCAGCTCAATTCCGGTCGATTCCTGTAGCGGCGTACTGATCGATTGCACAATATTGGAGAGCTGTCCGGTTTGCGAAAATTGAAGTACTAGGATCTTTTTCATATCTGGATTGGTATCAGTCAGGCTCTCTCACCCGGAACGCTCATGGCGCGCTTCAATACGCCAAATTCAAGGCGACAGCTCCCTTTTTGTTACCGGGCTACCCCATTCTCAGTCGGGTGTAATTCAATATGATCCAATTGTTCGGCCTGTTGGGCCCTGTTAACACGAATCCAATTGGCCCTAATACTAATCCGTTTGTTTGAAGCTGTCTCTCACCACACACAATTATGAGCAGCAGCAAACATTTAACCATGCCTGGCCATGCCATCAGGGGATTTTACCAACCCTCTGACGAAGGCAGCCCCTCGTTCTCTGCAAACCTCGCCTTGATCAGGCGCATGTCTGAAGCCCTGACTGGAGTAATTCAGTCGCCAGGTTGAAACATATGAAGGTGATGGAGACAGCTTCAGTCTGCCTATAGCGGGGGATTCTGTCAATTGAGCCGGGATCAGCTCAAAGGGGGGATGCCAGCTTCAACCAGCGGGAGATTGATACCCCGCTGGTTGAAGGCAGGGGTTGTTTAAAGTTTGCCTTTGATACTGCGCATCAGATTGACGATATTCTCCGACATCGGCCCAACCCGTTCATACTCCCTTTCCGCGCCGACCATGTCGCCGTTCCGTTTCAGGTCGGCGATTGTCTTGATCAGATCGTGCAGCTCTTTGTGGGGTTTCTCGATCTGATTGATCTCACTGATATGGCTCAGCTCATGCTTACCCTGGGTGTGATACCACTTGCCGAAACCGCACTGGGTATGATCGAAGGCGACCCGCTCATCCAGTGCACCCTTGCCGTCCAGAAAACCTCTCAACTTGGTCTTCCAGCTCAGATGGGCCACCATCGCCTGCTGCAACTGCTTGGCATGGCCATCGCCGATATTGAACTGATCCAGCAAGTGACTCAGCTTGTCCACTTCAACGGACATATCGGTACTCGCCTCATAGCTACGGTCTGAATCCTTGCTGGTCTCATCAGCAATCTGGGTGATATCGATGATGTTGCGATTGATATCCTCCGCAACCGCACTCTGCTCTTCAGCCGCCGTGGCGATCTGTCCACTCATACTGGAGATCGAATCGATTACCTGGGTAATCTCCTTGAGTGACTGATGGGCCCGCCCAGCCTGCTCCACGCTCTCAGCCGCCTGCTTCTGACTGGTCTCCATAACGGATACCGTCTGATGAACACCGGACTGCAAGCTCTCGATCATCTCCTGGATCTCTTCGGTGGAGTCCTGGGTCCGTTTTGCCAGGGTGCGAACCTCGTCGGCCACCACGGCAAATCCCCGTCCCTGCTCACCGGCACGCGCCGCCTCGATGGCCGCATTGAGTGCCAGCAGGTTGGTCTGATCGGCGATACCGCGGATCACATCCAGCACGGAACCGATGCGCTCACTGTCCTGGGCCACATGCTGTACCGTTTCGACTGCCTTCCCCACATCGGTCGCCAGACGATCGATGCTCTTGGTCACATCCATCACCACTTCCCGACCGGAATTCGCCTGCTTATCCGCCTCTTGGGCCGCCTCGGCAGTCTGGGTGGTATTTTGTGCCACTTCGTGCACAGTCGCAGACATCTCGGTCATCGCCGTGGCCACCTGGGTGGTCTGCTCATACTGCTTGCGGATACCGCTGTTGGTATGTTCGGCGAGATTGGCAAACTCACCGATCTGAACGCTCAGATTGCCCGCCGAGTTGGAGACGTTCTTGACCATTCCCTCAATCTTGTCTGCAAAACGGTTATAGCCCTTGGACAGACGAGCCACTTCATCCTCTCCGGTCTCATCCATGCGTACCGTCAGATCCCCATCCGCAGAGGCGATCCCCTCCATGGCCTCTGCTGCGTTGCAGATCGGCTGCACCACACCGCGACTGATCAGCCAGACCAGCAGACCGATCACCGCCACCGATACCAGACCCAGGACAAGCAGTATCCAGGTCAATTTGGTAACCGCTTCAGCAGCTTCGGAACGATCTTTCGCAACCAGCAGTACACCGATCGGATCACCGGAATAGTTGGTGACGTTCGCGGCATAGTAAGCCACCGGCTTGCCGTTCAACTCACCCCGTCCATATTGACCTTCACCCCGGAGAATCTGACCCAATTGATCCTTGGCAATCAACTCATTGCCATCCATGGTGGTGGCGAAGCGGTCCATATTACCTTTACGGTCGATATAGAGCTCCAGATCCACATCATGACTCTGGGCATACTCATCGAAAAAGGCCTGTCCAAAGGACATTCCGAACTCGACCGTACCGATATGCTTGCCCTTGTTACTGACTGGCACCAGACCACGAATTCCCAGACCGGCAACACCAACCTCCAATCCCTGAATCGGTTTTTTGCTGTTATTGCCTTCCACCACGGTGAGACGAAAACCGGAGAGGTCATCGCCAAATTTCGCCGGCTTGTGGACACGCAAATAGGAGGTGGCAGGGGGCTCATGAAACTGGAACTGACGGACTCCGTACTCTTTCTTCAGCTTGGCGAAACCGGGTACGAACAGCCCATGCAGGGTCTCCCGGTCCTTGTCGGCAAACGCCTCCTGGACATCGGGGATACCGGCCACAAGGGCACTCATGGCTCGCGCCAAGCGTCCCTCCGAATCGATGCCTGCGACCACATTCTGGTAGATTTCACTCATCTCATTCTTTTCAGAGGCACTCAGAATACCTCCCATATAGTTGAATGTGGTGACAAGGGTAATAGCCAGAACAACCATTACAGCAACAACGGTAGCAATCACAAACCGCGCGGAAATGCCGATATTGCGGAACATTTTTTTAACACCTCAGGAAAGAATTGCGCGTCCCTGTGCGTTAATTACTTAGCCATAAGAGATAACGGCAAAATCGGGAAATTATTTAGTTCCTTACACAGAGTTCACAAAAAAACCCCGCCTCCTGACGGAGACGGGGTTTTTAGAGGCATTTCGGGGCCTGTTATTAGGCCCCAAGAGCGTTGAGAGGCAATTACATCATACCGCCCATGCCGCCCATGCCGCCCATGTCGCCCATTGGAGGAGCGGCCGCTTCATCCTTAGGCTCATCAGCGACCATGCACTCGGTGGTGACCATCAGGCCGGCTACGGAAGAGGCATTCTGCAGCGCAGAACGGGTAACCTTGGTGGGATCCAGGATACCCATCTCCATCATGTCGCCATAGGTGTCATTGGAGGCATTGAAACCGAAATTGCCTTCGCCACTGCGCACCTTGTCCAGGACCACGGATGGCTCGCCACCCGCATTGGCAACGATCTGACGCATTGGTTCTTCCATGGAGCGGCAGGCAATGCCGATGCCCACATCCTGATCGTGGTTTTCACCTTTCAGATTATCCAGTGCAGAGAGAGAGCGGACCAGCGCCACACCACCGCCGGGGACAACGCCCTCTTCAACGGCTGCGCGGGTCGCATGCAGCGCGTCTTCAACACGCGCTTTCTTCTCTTTCATCTCCACCTCGGTGGCCGCACCGACTTTGATCACCGCAACACCGCCGGCGAGCTTGGCAACCCGCTCCTGCAGCTTTTCACGGTCATAGTCGGAAGAGGTCTCTTCGATCTGTGAACGAATCTGCTCAACGCGGGCTTTGATATCGCCTTCCACGCCGGCACCATCGATGATGGTGGTCTCTTCTTTGGTGATGGTCACTTTCTTGGCGCTGCCCAGGTCTTCCAGGGTAGCCTTCTCAAGTGACAGACCGACCTCTTCAGAGATCACGGTACCACCGGTGAGGATCGCGATATCCTGCAGCATGGCTTTACGACGGTCACCGAAACCGGGCGCTTTGACCGCAGTCACTTTGACGATACCGCGCAGATTGTTGACCACCAGTGTGGCCAGGGCTTCGCCTTCCACGTCTTCAGCGATGATCAGCAGTGGCTTACCGGCTTTGGCTACGCCTTCGAGCACAGGCAGCAGGTCACGGATGTTGGAGATCTTTTTGTCGTGCAGCAGGATGAAGGGCTCGTCCAGTTCAGCGGCCTGGTTCTGCTGATTGGTTACGAAATAGGGAGAGAGGTAACCGCGGTCGAACTGCATACCCTCAACCACGTCGAGTTCATTCTGCAGGGCGGAACCCTCTTCAACGGTGATGACACCCTCTTTACCAACCTTCTGCATCGCTTCAGCGATGATGTCACCCACATTGGCGTCGGAGTTGGCGGAGATGGTGCCTACCTGGGCGATCTCCTTGTCATCGGAACAGGGACGGGAGATGTTCTTCAGCTCTTCAACCGCCGCCACGACAGCTTTGTCGATGCCGCGCTTCAGATCCATCGGGTTCATACCGGCAGCAACGGCTTTCAGGCCCTCGCGAACCATCGCCTGAGCCAGTACGGTCGCTGTGGTGGTACCGTCACCAGCCACATCGGAAGTCTGCGAGGAGACCTCTTTGACCATCTGTGCGCCCATGTTCTCGAACTTGTCGGCGAGTTCGATCTCTTTCGCCACAGAGACACCGTCTTTGGTCACAGTCGGCGCGCCAAAGCTCTTCTCGAGGACCACGTTGCGACCCTTGGGGCCGAGGGTTACCTTGACCGCGTTGGCCAGGATGTTAACGCCCTTGATCATACGTTGACGGGCGTCATCACCAAATTGTACTTCTTTTGCACTCATGTCTTAATTTCCTTGGAAAATGTTGAGATTCGTCATCAGGCTCAGCCTGATCGGGTCATCGCTGATACGGGATCAGCCCTCGATCACACCCATGATGTCTTCTTCGCGCATGACCAGAACTTCCTCGCCACCCACTTTCACTTCGGTACCGGAGTATTTGCCGAACAGGACTCGGTCTCCGACTTTGACATCCAGCGGACGGGCCTCGCCGCTGTTGGTTACTTTGCCGTTACCCACGGCCAGCACTTCACCCTCAACGGGCTTCTCAGTGGCTGCATCAGGGAGCACGATGCCACCCGGGCTGGTGCGCTCTTCTTCCATACGACGAACGATTACGCGATCGTGCAGCGGACGAATATTCATCGACTGTTTCTCCTAAGCTATATATTTGGTGTTTTTAATCGAATGATTTGATTTGTCAGTTGGCAAGTTTGTTAGCACTCGCCTTCACTGAGTGCTAATAATAGAGGCAAAATGCCGAGAGTCAAGACCGGCGGGGAATATTTTCTCGCACGCTTTTCAGTTCTGAGTCAATTTACCGCTATTCTGTGTGATAATAGAGAGCTCAATAAAGATAAGGGGAGGCATTTCCAGGCAGCCAGCGTGATCCGATCACCGTGGCCAGCCGCACTATCTTGCAAATATTCACCATCAAACCGTCAACCCGCATTACCATTCAGTGCAGTGCAACTATTTAGCCATACTCCGGGAGATCACCATGGCAGAAGAAGCCAAGCCAGAAAAAAAAGCGAAAAGTAAGAAGCCTAAGAAGATCGACAACAAAGTCTATGAGAAAGAGCTTTTCAAACTTCAATTGGAATTGGTCAAACTACAGGAGTGGATTAAACAAGAGGGCTTGAAGGTCGTTGTTATATTTGAGGGGCGCGATGCGGCCGGCAAGGGTGGCGTGATCAAACGCATCAATCAGCACCTGAATCCGCGCATCTGCCGGGTGGTCGCGCTGCCCGCCCCCACCGAACGGGAGCAAACCCAATGGTATTTTCAACGCTATGTGCCCCACCTGCCGGCAGCGGGTGAAATGGTGCTGTTCGACCGCAGCTGGTACAACCGGGCCGGCGTCGAAAAGGTCATGGGGTTTTGCAATGAGGATGAGTATCAGGAATTCATGCGCTCCTGCCCCGAGTTCGAACGGATGCTGGTGCGCTCCGGTATCATCCTTATTAAATATTGGTTTTCCGTCTCAGACGAAGAGCAGGAGCGCCGATTCCAGAGCCGTCTGGAAGAGCCTCACAAACGCTGGAAGCTGAGCCCAATGGACCTGGAGTCACGCTCCCGCTGGTTGGAGTACTCGAGAGCAAAGGATGAGATGTTCGCCCACACAGACATCAAGCAGGCGCCCTGGTATGTGGTCCATTCGGATATTAAGAAACATGCCCGACTGAACTGCATTGCCCATCTGCTCAGCCAGATCCCCTACAAGGACCTGACCCCGGAATCGATCGAACTGCCGAAGCGGACGGAAGATATCGGCTATGTCAGACCACCGATCACCGATCAGACCTTCATTCCGGACGTCTATCCCTAACCCCTTCGGACCTCTGACCAGGCAACTCTGAGATGCCTGAGTGAAATGATGGTGGGGCCTAGCCCCACCTATACCAGTAGACAGTTACTCATCCTCGCGACGAAACTCTCCCTCGATAACCCGCTTCTGCTCCTGGCTCTGCGGCTCATACGGGCCCGATTGCATCGGACGCATGACTCCACTACTCTGTAGGCCCACGGTCAATAACCAGCGTCTGACCCAAGGAATGAGAAAGATGAAACCAACGATGTCGGTAATGAACCCGGGCAGCAGCAGCAGAAACCCGCAGACCAGCAATACCGCTCCCTCCATCATATCGATGGCCGGCACCTCACCGCGATCCATGGCATCCCGCACCCTGGCAAAGGTGGAAACTCCCTGGGCACGGACCATCCAGCCACCCAGCACAGCGGTAAACAGGGTAAGGGAGAGCGTGGCGATCACGCCGATCTGCCCGCCCACCTTGATCAGAAAATAGAGCTCGACAAGGGGGATGCCGACAAATAACAACAAAACAAGTAACAGGGGATTCATAGGGCAGAGCTTACGCCGCCGAAATAAGTCACACAAGCAACAGACAATTTCGCACTTAATATTGTGACGAAATGCTATACCTTTAACTGACAGGACTTCACAGGGGATTAGAATGAGTATGCAATTCCAGAGCAAATTATTAACTTCTTTCAAAACAGCGACCTGGGTTACGGTTGCTGCGCTAATCGGGCTGACGGGCTGCGGCGGAACCATGCCCACCCTGGGCGGTTCCTCGGGCAATACGGTAACCGGCGCTGCAGGCGGCGAGACATCTTCCGGCGCCAACAGCCAACTGGAGAACTGCGACGAAACCCTCGGTACCCTGGCCGTGGTGGAAGATCAATCCGCTCCCTGGTGGTACACCTACAGAAGACGCTACCCAACCCTCGGCACCACCGTGCCCGTACTGCGCATGATGATCCAGCAGTCGAACTGCTTTGTGGTCGTTGAGCGAGGTCGCGCAATGAACAACATGATGCAGGAACGCGCGCTGATGCAATCCGGCGAGATGCGCCAGGGGAGCAATTTCGGTAAGGGACAGATGGTCGCTGCCGACTACACCATGAATCCCAGCATTCAGTTCTCTGAAAAAGGCACAGGCGGTCTCGGAGCAACAGTCGGCGGTCTGCTCGGCAACTATCGACTCGGACGACTGGCCGGCGGCGTGAAATCCAATGAAGCGGCCACCACCCTGCTGCTGATCGACAACCGTTCAGGGGTTCAGGTTTCATCGTCCGTAGGCAGTGCTCAGAACTTTGACTTCAATCTCTGGGGCGGCCTCTTCGGTGGTGGCAAATGGGGCAGCGTCAAAGGCTTTACCGATACTCCGGAAGGTAAGGTCGTTACTGCCGCTTTCGCTGACTCTTACAACCAGATGGTCAAAGCCTTGCGTAACTATAAGGCACAAACCGTCAAGGGCGGCCTGGGCAAAGGCGGACGCTTGAAGGTCAGCGAATAAAAAATCGACCACCTGAAATGCACAGCGACCGGCCAGAGCCGGTCGCTGTTGCCCTGATGCTGAGCCAGGCAGATCATCAGCTGAGCTGCTGGACAACCCCCACCTCAACACTGATTTCCAATCAGGGAATCGCCGCATTTCCCTTAAAATATACAAGGGTTTACCGCAACAGGGAGAAAATCCACAGGGGCCGTTTCTCTTTGCTTGCTGCGGCCGGATAGTGTATTTTGCCGCGCATGCCGACCTCACTCCTGCTGATGCTCTGTACCGTCCCCGACCGTGGCACTGCCGAACGTCTTGCCGGAATGCTGGTAGAACAGGAACTGGCTGCCTGCGTCAATCTCTCTGCACCAATCACCTCGATCTATCGTTGGCAGGGAAAAACCGAGCAGTCCGAGGAGATCCTGCTACTGATAAAAACCACAAAGGAGCGCTACCAGGCTTGTGAATCGGCACTCCGGGCGGAACATCCCTATGAACTTCCGGAAATCATTGCAGTCCCTGTAGAACAGGGGCTGGATGACTACGTAAACTGGGTGGAGAGATGCACAAACCAATCAATTTGATCGTCCTGGTCCTGTTACTGACAGGGCTGGCTGGCACAACCCTGGCCGACTGGAACGAAGATGAGCTGCTGATGCCGGATCAGGCGTTCCAGATATCCGGGCAGAGCGTCACAGCCGACACCCTTAAAGTCGAATGGCGCATTGCTGACGGCTACTACATGTACCGGGACAAAATCCATTTCGATACGGAAGCGATCGGTATCGAACTGGGTGAACCCAATCTCTCGAAGGCGAAGATCAAACAGGATGAGTTCTTTGGCGAGGTAGCCATCTACCGCAATAAAGCGGTTGCCGAAATCCCACTCAAACGAATTCAGGGATCAACTGAAACCCTGCTATTGAAAGCACGCTCCCAGGGCTGTGCGGACCAGGGCATCTGCTTTCCTCCACATATGCAGGAAGTTCGACTGGCGCTGTTACCAATGCCGGTGGAGAACGCCGCAGCAGAGAGCACCATCCCAAGCCTTGCTCTGGATGATAGCGCCCCCCTGTTCGACAATGGCGGAGAGGATGAGCTGCTTGAGCCGGACCAGGCCTACCAACTGAGCGCTAGAGTTGAGGATGGCACCCACCTGCAGCTCGACTGGGCAATTGCCGAGGGCACCTATCTCTACCAGGATAAGATCAAACTCTCCCTGGTGGAGAATCAGACCGCCGTTTTGGGCCAGTTCGAATTACCCCAGGCAGAGATCAAACAGGACTCGGTCCGCCCCGACGGCACAATCGGGGATGTGGCGGTCTATCACGATCAGGTGGCGTTGAATGTGCCGCTGGTCAGAAGCAGCACGGATCCGGGAGAGGTAGTCCTCGAAGCGAAATATCAGGGTTGTGCTGAGATCGGTGTCTGTTATCCACCCATCACCAAACAGTTCACCCTCAGCCTGCCTGGCATCTCCACCGCCCAGGCGGAGGAGTCAACTGCCGCCATGGCCAGCACTTCTGCGGCACCCCCCGAGCTACTCCAGTCTGAGACAGACGAGATCACCAACACCATGAAAGGCGGCTCAACCCTGGTGATCGTTGGCGTCTTCTTTCTGCTGGGTCTGGGCCTGGCCTTCACCCCCTGTATCTTTCCGATGATCCCAATCCTTTCCGGCATCATCGCCGGACATGGGGATCAGATCACCACCCGCAAGGCGTTTGTGCTCTCGCTGGTCTATGTCTTGGCGATGGCGATCACCTACACCATCGCGGGTGTCCTGGCAGGGCTGTTCGGAGAGAACCTACAGGCCTATTTCCAGAACCCCTGGATCCTCTCTTCATTCGCTCTGGTGTTTGTGCTGCTCGCCCTGTCGATGTTCGGATTTTACGATCTGCAACTGCCCAGCAGTCTGCAGAGCCGACTGACTGATGCGAGCAATAAACAGCAGGGGGGCTCCCTTGCCGGGGTAGCCATCATGGGCTTTCTCTCCGCCCTGATCGTCGGCCCCTGCGTGGCCCCACCGCTGGCCGGCGCACTGATCTATATAGGTCAGACCGGCGACGCCCTGCTGGGTGGCCTGGCACTGTTCGCCCTCAGCATGGGTATGGGTGCTCCGCTGATCGCCATCGGTACTTCAGCGGGCAAACTGCTGCCCAGGGCAGGCAGTTGGATGGATGCGGTCAAAGCCGTCTTCGGTGTGGCCCTGCTGGGTGTTGCGATTGTCATGCTCGAACGTATCATCCCGGCCGAGGTGGCGATGCTGCTGTGGGGTATTCTGTTGATCATTTCTGCGGTCTATATGGGAGCACTGCGTAATCTTCAGATTGAGGCCAGCGGCTGGCAGAAACTCTGGAAAGGTCTGGGCGTGGTGTTCCTCGTCTACGGCACCTTGATGCTGGTCGGCGCGGCGGCCGGCGGCAAAGACACCCTGCAGCCACTGCGTGGATTAGCCGTCGGCGGTGGTTCAGGAGCCGCACATCAGGAGCTGGTCTTCAAGCGCATCAAGAGTCTGCAGGACCTACAGCAGGAAGTAGCCTCAGCCTCAGCAGCCGGGCAATCGGTGATGCTCGATTTCTATGCCGATTGGTGTGTCTCATGCAAGGAGATGGAGAAATACACCTTCACCGATACAGGAGTGATCGCCGCACTCAGCAATACCGTCCTGCTGCAGGCTGACGTCACGGCCAACGATGATATCGACCAGGCACTGCTACAGGGGCACTTCGGCCTGCCCGGACCTCCGGCGATCATTTTCTATGGCACGGACGGTCAGGAGCGTAAAGCCTACCGGGTGGTTGGGTTCAAACCGGCTGACGCCTTCGCTGAACACGCGCAACAGGCGATAAAGTAACAGGATTCCAGGCGTTGAGAGTTGCACCAACTGGGTGCAAGTGGGCTTTGAAGCACCTGCACAGCTCTTTTACACACCGATAAATTGTAACGATCTTGATAAGTTCTGCATTGAAACTGGACAAAACCGCGCTGATCTTGCAGAATTACATTCATCTCATACAGACACCGCAAAAACGATCCCCAGGCACGGAAATTGGGACAATAATGAGCGGTTTTCTACATAACTCATTGTCCGGGAACACAGAAACATGGCGACCATTCTGATCCTAAATGGCCCCAATCTGAATCTGCTTGGTGTCCGTGAGCCCAAACACTACGGCCATGAGTCTTTAGATGAGATCAGCCAGAACTTGAAGCAGCTGGCCGACCAGCTCGGTCATGAAGTCGACTTCCGTCAATCAAACGCTGAACACGAACTGCTCACCTGGATTCACCAGGCCTATGAGCAAAAGGTCGCCTATATCATCTTCAATCCGGCCGCCTTCACCCACACCAGTGTCGCCTTGAGGGACGCCCTGCTGGGAACCGGCATACCCTATATCGAAGTTCATCTCTCCAATGTGCACGCCAGAGAGGAGTTCAGAAAACACTCCTACTTCTCGGATAAGGCTGAAGGCGTCATCACCGGCCTCGGTGCCGAGGGCTATGAACTTGCATTGCAAGCCGCTGCCAAGCGGCTCAACAAATAAATAATCTTAGAGAAAACAAACATCATGGATATTCGCAAAGTAAAAAAATTGATCGAATTGCTTGAGGAGTCGGATGTTGCGGAGATTGAAATCCACGAAGGAGAGGAATCGGTCCGCATCAGTCGCAACAACTCCATACCTGCTGCGCTTGCCGCACCGGTAGCGGCACCCGCGGCGGCTCCTGCAGCCGCAGCGGCTGCAGCCCCGGCCGTGGAGAGTGAACCATCAGAGGAGATCCAGGGTCATGCGGTTCGCTCACCCATGGTCGGCACCTTCTATCGCTCCCCATCACCTGGCAGTAAGCCGTTTGTCGAAGAGGGCCAGCAGGTCAGCGTCGGCGATACCCTGTGTATCATCGAAGCCATGAAGATCCTCAACCAGATCGAATCCGACAAATCTGGAACCGTCAGAAAGATCCTGGTCGATAACGGTCAGCCGGTGGAATACAACGAACCCCTATACATCATTGATTGAGTAGCCCCATGATAGACAAGATAGTAATCGCCAATCGTGGTGAAATTGCGCTGCGCATTCAACGAGCCTGCAAAGAGCTGGGTATCAAAACCGTTGCCGTTCATTCCGAAGCGGACCGGGACCTGAAACATGTTCTGCTTGCCGACGAATCTGTCTGCATCGGACCCGCACCTTCTACAGAAAGCTATCTCAACGTACCTGCCATCATCAGTGCCGCAGAGGTCACCGATTCGGTGGCAATCCATCCTGGATATGGATTTCTCTCGGAGAATGCTGACTTTGCGGAAAGGGTTGAGAACAGCGGCTTTATCTTTATCGGTCCAAGAGCTGACACAATTCGCGTCATGGGCGATAAAGTTGCCGCCATTGATGCCATGATCAAGGCCAATGTACCGACGGTTCCAGGCTCCAACGGCCCACTCGACAAAAACTCCAAACGCACCAGAGAGCTGGCCAATGAGATCGGCTATCCGGTGATCATCAAAGCGGCCGGCGGCGGTGGCGGTCGAGGGATGCGGGTGGTTCACTCTGAAGCCACCCTGTTGAATGCCGTAGCCATGACCAAGGCAGAAGCGGATGCGGCATTCGGTAATGCCACCGTTTATATGGAGAAGTTTCTTGAAAACCCACGCCATGTTGAGTTCCAGGTGCTATCCGATACCCATGGTAATGCCATCCATCTTGGTGAACGAGATTGCTCCATGCAGCGTCGCCATCAGAAAGTTGTCGAAGAGGCGCCGGCTCCGGGTATCACTGAACAGCAACGCAAGGATGTCGGCGAGCGCTGTGCCGAAGCCTGTCGCCAGATCGGTTATCGCGGTGCAGGCACCTTCGAATTTCTCTATGAGAATGGTGAGTTCTACTTCATCGAGATGAATACCCGGGTACAGGTCGAACACCCGGTAACCGAACTGATCACCGGTGTCGATATCGTCAAAGAGCAGATCCTCATCGCCGCAGGTGAACCACTCAGATTCAAACAGAGCGATATCAAGCTGCAGGGTCACGCTGTGGAGTGCCGCATCAATGCGGAGGATCCGGACAACTTCATGCCCAGCCCCGGCACCATCACACAACTGCACACGGCAGGTGGACCCGGCATTCGGGTCGATACCCATATCTATAACGGCTATAAAGTACCGCCCTACTACGACTCCATGATCGGCAAACTGATTGCCCATGGTGAAGACCGGAACGCTGCTATCGCACGTATGAGAATCGCACTGCAGGAGATGGTAATCAGCGGTATCAAGACCAACATTCCACTGCATCTGGATATCATGCGTGACAGTGCTTTCAATGCGGGTGGCGCCAATATTCACTACCTGGAAAAGAAACTGGGACTCTGAAGTAAGTGACCTGATGTCGTGGCTTCAACTCTCACTTGATACCAGCGAGGAGCAGGCACCGATCCTGGAGCTGGTCTTCGAGAACCTGGGGGCGCTCTCTGTGACCCTCGGTGACGCAGGGGATCAGCCATTGCTTGAGACACCGCCCGCCAGTGAGCAGCTATGGCGCCACACCCGGGTTACCGCCCTGTTCGAAGGGGACCAGGATCAGCAGCTGCTACAACAGGCCCTTGGCCAGGCATTGAGCGAAGCGCTGCTCAACAAACTTTGCTGGGAGCGGATCGAGGACCGCATCTGGGAAAGGGTCTGGCTGGAACATTTCAAACCCATGTCATTCGGCAAACGTTTATGGGTATGTCCGGCTGGTGAACAGATCTCCGAGCCCGATGGGGTGGTCATTCAACTGGACCCAGGCCTGGCATTCGGCACCGGTACCCACCCGACAACCGCACTTTGCCTGACCTGGCTGGACAGTCAGGCGCTAACCGGTAAAACGGTGATCGACTATGGCTGCGGCTCTGGCATTCTGGCGATTGCAGCGCTTAAGCTGGGAGCCTCCTCGGTAATTGCCATAGATCACGACCCACAGGCACTGCAGGCGAGCCAGGACAATGCCGTGAAAAATGGTGTTGCCGACCGACTCTCAACCTACCTGCCGGATGAAGCTCCAGCTGACAAAGCTGACTACCTGGTAGCAAATATTCTTGCCGGGCCATTGATCGAACTTGCTCCACAACTGATAGACCGCATCAAACCGAATGGACAGTTTGCCCTATCGGGGATTCTTGCCGAACAGGCCGATGAGCTAACCCAACACTATCGACCCTTTGCCTCGCTTGACCCGGTGGAGCAACAGGAGGAGTGGATTCTGATCAGTGGCGTCAATTACAAAAATGGATGACAAGAGAGCATTCAGGATTGCCAGGGATTTTGCTACAGTCTTATTTAGGGCCTGTCAGGGGCTTTAGACACTCATCCTATGCAATATCGATAGTTCAGCTATGTTTACTCAGTGTGCACACTGCCTAACCCTGTTCCGCATCACACCGGAGCAGCTCAAAGCTGCTGCAGGTCAGGTCAGATGCTGCCAATGCAACCAGACTTTCAATGCATTGGAGAATCTGCATGAATCCCCCATGCCATTTACTACCCAGCCAGAGGGACTGCCCCCGACCGATGGGGAGCTCACGGCAGAAGACAAGCTGATCTACTACCCGCCACAAC
Organism: Candidatus Thiodiazotropha sp. AKAK2; assembly: GCF_058244685.1. Classification (NCBI taxonomy): domain Bacteria; kingdom Pseudomonadati; phylum Pseudomonadota; class Gammaproteobacteria; order Chromatiales; family Sedimenticolaceae; genus Candidatus Thiodiazotropha; species Candidatus Thiodiazotropha sp. AKAK2. Next base: position 65,088 of record NZ_JBSYOP010000031.1, read on the forward strand.
AGGACGAACACAGCTCTCTGCTGATCAACGATAGTGAGGTCGAACGGTCGCTGGATGATCTTGCTGACGACTCCACACCGGTTCCATCCTTGACCGATGATTCAAACCTAGACAGCGATGAGCAGAGCCTGCTGAAAGAGAGCAGTCAGTTCCTCTATGAACAGGACGATGGCCTGGAGACCGAACCGGACTACTACGCTTCCGGCACCGAATCCCAGATGTCGGAACTGCTCGACAAGGACTCAGCCTCGCTGCTGCTCGATTCGGAAAAGCCCGCCCCGAATCTGGCTGAGATTATCGAGCTGGATATTCCCGAGCTCGAAACAGAACACCCCCCCGGGCATGTTGAGGGACTGCAAAGCCCAAGCCTTGAAGAGAGCAAACCCCTTCTGCATTCGGATAACGAACTACAACCCTCTGATACCGATGACGCTGTAACCGGGGATTCCCTGACTCCTGAAGAGGAAGCCGAACTGGAGAAGTCGCTACCCTTCACCTTCGAGGAAGAGAAACAGCAAAGCCCAAGTTCCCCCCGCTCACCCTTATGGACAGTCGGGTCACTGTTACTGTTGATTCCTTTAATCGGACAGATGACCTGGCAGTTACGTGACAGCCTGATACATCACGATGTAGGCAGACAGCTGTTGAACACTGTCTGCACCGTGGCCGGTTGCACACCACCACAACGTATCGATCGGGAGAAGATACTGATAACCGATCGTTCTCTGGCTGCACACCCGGATAAAGACAACACACTCGCCATGAGACTTGAAGTGGTCAACACCGCACCCTTTAAACAACCCTACCCCAAACTGCAACTGAGCCTGTTTAACGAGATGGGTGCACTCGTCGCCCGTCGCACCTTCTCCGAGTCAGAGTACCTTGAGCGGGTATCGGATATTGAACAGCTGATGCCCAAGTTGCAACCGATCGAGATTGAATTAGAGCTGGTCGACCCCGGCAGCCAGGTGACCGGTTTCACTTTCGACTTCCTCTAGTGGGCCACTAGGGCCTATTCACAAGCCCTAAGCAATCCCCGGACAACCCACTAAACCAATCAAGCTTTCGTCCGCAATCAGACACACTGTCAAACTCGTGCCGGACAGAGAGACAAAATACACAGTCACGACGGGGAATTAATTTCATAAAAAATTTACATTTTGAATCTTTTTGGATTTCAGGCTCACGTAAACCCTATATCTAAAGGAGATTGAATAGCTTACTAAACACCCTTCCAGCCGATTGCGAAGAGTCGACGGTTTCAAGCAACTGTGCAGAATCAATTCAACGCCATTTTGCCTTTGATTCCGCCCTGATTTACAGGTAGTATCCCAACCCCTCCTTCACCTGAGAACAGCCCCCGAAGAGTGGCGATTTTTAATGCACATTGGGTCTTATGAGATTGCGAATAATCTGCTGTTAGCGCCGATGGCCGGTGTGACAGACAGGCCGTTCAGGCAGCTCTGCAGGAGTCTGGGTGCAGGTCTGGCTGTGTCAGAGATGATCTCAGCCGATGCATCATTATGGGGCACTAAAAAAAGTGTCAAACGTCTTGATCACGATGGGGAAGAGGCGCCGATCAGTGTACAGATCCTGGGTTCCGATCCTCAGATGATGGCCCAGGCCGCACAAGCCAATGTTGCCATGGGTGCTCAGATCATCGACATCAACATGGGATGCCCGGCAAAGAAAGTGTGTAAAAAGTCAGCCGGATCCGCACTACTTGAGGACGAGCCTCTTGTGGCAGCCATATTGAAGGCAACGGTTGATGCAGTTGATGTACCTGTAACGTTAAAGATACGCACCGGCACTGATCCGCAAAACCGAAACGGTGAACGAGTTGCAGAAATCGCCGAGGATGCCGGCATACAGGCTTTAAGCGTACACGGTCGTACCCGGGCCTGTAAATTTTCGGGCCAGGCTGAGTACGAAACGATCAGCAGGATTAAAAAAAAGGTAGCCATACCGGTTATCGCAAATGGCGATATCGACTCCCCGCAAAAAGCGGCGGAGGTCTTGGAAATAACCGGCGTCGATGCTCTGATGATCGGACGCGCTGCGCAAGGACGCCCCTGGATCTTTAATGAGATCAACAGTTACTTGACAACCGGCCAGCTGTTACCAGAGCCGGAGCTTGAATGGGTCGCTGACGTTCTAACCCGACATGTTCAGCAGCTCTATGAGTTTTATGGGGAGTACCTTGGCGTGCGTATAGCTCGAAAACATATCGCCTGGTACAGCAAAGGGCGCCCTGAAGGTGCCGTTTTCAGAAACAGAATAAACTATTCGGAATCACCTGCTGAGCAGCTCCAGGCGATCAAAGAGTATTTTCAGTTTCTGCATGACAATAGGGATCTGGCAGCATGATGATAGAAGCGGTTTTATCCGACCAACAGAGCGAAGAATATCTGACAGTCACTCACAGCAAGAAGTCAGAACCCTTGCGCCAGTGTGTGAGTGATGCCATGCAACGCTATTTCAACAACCTGGATGGTCATGGCGCCAATAATCTTTATCGTCTGGTAATGAATGAGGTCGAGGCCCCACTACTGGAAAGCGTCATGAAACATACCGGCGGCAACCAGACCCAGGCGGCCACCATTTTGGGCATCAGTCGCAGTACGTTACGCAAAAAACTATCCCAGTACGATCTGGATTGATCACCGATTCCTGAGATCGGGCAAAATATCGCAGAGATTACAGAGCACGCCTTACTCAATTGAGGTTGCACCCGAAGCCTACATCATCACAGGGGCTGAAGCCCTTTTGGACTATTGGATCACCGGGTTAATAAACACCACCTTTAGAATTACATCGTGATCTATTCACAATCTGTTCATTACTACAACTAACGGTATCACTAATGGCATCGATAAAACGCGCACTGATCAGTGTCTCAGACAAGACCGGCATCGTTGAATTTGCCCGCACCCTGGCAGACAGACAGGTCGAGATACTCTCCACCGGAGGCACCGCCAAGCTTCTAACTGAAAATGATGTGCCGGTTATCGAGGTTTCCGAATATACCGGCTTTCCGGAGATGATGGACGGTCGGGTTAAAACCCTGCATCCGAAAATCCACGGCGGTATCCTCGGTCGGCGCGGCACCGATGACGGGGTGATGAAAGAGAACGGTATCGGGCCGATCGACCTGATTGTGGTCAACCTCTATCCCTTCGAACAGACCGTGGCCAATCCGGATTGCGATCTGCCCACAGCGATCGAGAACATCGATATCGGTGGCCCAACCATGCTCAGGGCCGCCGCTAAAAACCATCGGGATGTCACCGTCGTGGTGGATGCCGCCGACTATCAGCGGGTTACAGACGAAATGGCTGCCAATGAAAACCAGCTGAGCGACAACACCCGTTTTGATCTGGCGGTCAAAACCTTTGAGCACACCGCACGATACGATGGTGCGATCGCCAATTACCTGGGCGCCAGACTGAACAACGAAACCAGCGACTTTCCTCGCACACTCTCGATGCAGTTCAAGCAGAGTCAGAGCATGCGTTATGGTGAGAATCCTCATCAGAAGGCGGCCTTCTTCGTCGAGCACAAAATCGAGGAAGCCAGCGTGGCAACGGCACAACAGCTGCAAGGCAAGGAGCTCTCCTACAACAACATTGCAGACACCGACGCAGCACTGGAGTGTGTCAAGAGTTTCGATGGTGCACCGGCCTGCGTCATCGTCAAACACGCCAACCCATGTGGTGTCGCTTATGGTGACAATCTGCTCGAGGCTTACGACCGGGCCTATAGCACCGACCCTGAATCGGCATTTGGCGGCATCATCGCATTCAACGGCGAGCTGGACGGCGAGACCGCCAAAGCCATCGTCGATCGGCAGTTTGTGGAAGTGATCATTGCTCCCAAGGTCTCTGCCGCTGCGCTTGAAGCGGTCAGCAGTAAAAAGAATGTCCGTCTGCTTGCCTGTGGCGAGTGGCTGAGCGAATCGATCCACCGGACTGAATACAAACGGGTCAATGGCGGCCTGCTGGTACAGGATGCGGATCTGCAACTGAGTAACGAGATCAAGGTTGTCAGCAAACGACAGCCCACGGAGCAGGAGATGCAGGATCTGCTGTTCACCTGGCGGGTGGCCAAATTCGTCAAGTCGAATGCGATCGTCTACGGCCGCAACGGCATGACCATCGGTGTCGGCGCCGGCCAGATGAGCCGGGTCAATTCGGCCCGCATCGCCGCCATCAAGGCCGAACATGCCAAACTGGAGGTACAGGGTTCCGTGATGGCTTCCGATGCCTTCTTCCCGTTCCGTGACGGTATCGACAATGCGGCGCAAGCGGGTATTGCGGCTGTCATCCAGCCCGGTGGTTCAATGCGCGACGAGGAAGCCATCGCCGCGGCCGACGAGCATGGTATGGCGATGGTTTTCACTGGCATGCGTCACTTCCGTCACTAATGAATATTCTGGTAATCGGTTCGGGCGGCCGAGAACACGCCCTGGCCTGGAAAGCGGCACAATCCCCTCTGGCCGAGAAGGTCTATGTGGCACCGGGTAATGCCGGTACGGCACTGGAAGAGAAACTCGAAAACATCGCCATCGGTGTTGAAGAGATCGCGCAACTGGTCAGCTTTGCCAAATCGAATCAGATCGGCCTGACCATCATCGGTCCGGAGGTCCCCCTTGTAATGGGCATCACCGACGCCTTTCAGCAGGCCGGCCTGCGCTGTTTTGGACCAACCCAGGGGGCAGCCCAGCTGGAGGGTTCAAAATCCTTCACCAAGGACTTCCTGGCCCGTCACAACATCCCCACCGCCGATTATCAGACCTTCACGGAGATCGACAAGGCATTGGCCTATCTGCACCAGTGTGGCGCTCCCATTGTGATCAAAGCCGATGGCCTGGCTGCCGGTAAAGGGGTGATTGTCGCGATGGATATGCAGACTGCTGAATCAGCGGTCAAGGACATGCTCGCAGGTAACGCCTTTGGCGAAGCGGGTCACCGGGTAGTGATCGAGGAGTTCCTCGAGGGTGAAGAGGCCAGCTTCATCGTGATGGCTGACGGTGAACATGTGTTACCGATGGCCACCAGCCAGGATCACAAACGGGTCGGCAATGGTGATACCGGCCTCAATACCGGCGGTATGGGCGCCTACTCCCCCGCCCCGGTGGTTACACAAAGCATCGACCGGCGGATCATGGATGAAGTGATTCTGCCGACTGTCAGAGGCATGGCCGAAGAGGGCCTGCCTTACACCGGCTTTCTCTATGCCGGCTTGATGATCACGTCCGACGGCACACCGAAGGTTATCGAATACAACTGCCGCTTTGGCGATCCGGAGACACAACCGATCATGTTGCGCATGAGATCGGACCTGGTCGCTCACTGTCTGGCTGCCCTGGATGGCAGCCTCGACCAGCAGACAACCGAATGGGATCCCCGGGCATCGGTTGGCGTGGTCTTGGCAGCCGGTGGTTACCCGGGAAGTTACGACAAGGGATTACCGATCTCCGGCCTACCGGAGGGCGACAACAATGAGCTTAAGGTATTCCATGCCGGAACCAGTATGGACGGTGATGAAGTCGTCACCTCCGGAGGCCGGGTACTTTGTGCCACCGCACTGGGTGACACGGTCACCCAGGCACAACAGAACGCCTACCAGCTGACCCGAGCCATCCATTGGGATGGGGTCTATTACCGCACTGATATTGCTTATCGAGCCATCGCCAGGGAACAGGCGACGGATAGTGGCTGAACAAAAGCCTTCCAGGCATCGATTGTCAAGCACCCTGTTGCGGGGTGCTTTGGCAATCAGCCTGATCGCGATCTGTTTTCTGGCCTTCACACCGCTGCAGATACCGGCTGTCAGCAGCCTGAATGACAAGCTCTCCCACATTCTCGCCTTTCTCTACCTCGCACTGTTGTGCGACTTTTCCTGGCCTGAAGCAGATTGGAATTTCACCAAGGCCCTCTCTCTGCTCGGTTATGGACTGTTTATCGAGACTGTCCAGGCCTTTCTGCCCTATCGTTTCTTTTCCTTGCTTGACCTGGCCGCGGATGGGCTTGGCCTGATGATCTACAGCATGATGCTGCCAGGGCTGTTGCGCATCAATTGGATCAAACGTCTGCGACAGAAAAATGCACAGGCCTGATCAAAAACCCGACCTCTGAACCTGACCCGTCACGGGTGCTGTATTATGATTGAAGTAACTACGAGGCCTGGAATCCTGCACCTGACCGGATCTGTTGTCTTTGATTGGGGGAGTTCCGGTATACGATTCTTTCTGGTACAGGTGGCAATCGATGTGATTGGATTTCATAAATCTATGCATGCACCGGGATGGCAATAAGTGAAATAATCAGAGAACCTGAGTTTTGCATCGTTAACCAAATATGAAATCGCAAGATCACAATAACAACACAACCATATCAACAGCATATGAGCAGTGATATAAAACATAGCGCATTCAAGTACGACTACCTGGGCTCTGACTCCAAGGCGATTCAAAGGTCCGTCTCCAACCATCTTGTCTACACCATCGGCAAGGATCCCTTTACCGCAACCGAACATGACTGGATGATGGCCTTCAGCCATGTGGTCAGGGACCGGCTCATAGAACGCTGGATGGAGACCCAGCGCAGCTATTACAAACACGATGCGAAACGGGTCTACTACCTGTCGATGGAGTTTCTGATCGGTCGCAGCCTGATCAACAGCCTGTTGAATATGGATATCCACGACGCCTGCGGCAAGGCACTGAAAAAACTCGGCATCGAACTCGAACGGCTACGCAGCCTGGAACATGATGCTGCCCTGGGCAATGGTGGTCTGGGCCGACTGGCCGCCTGCTTTCTCGACTCCATGGCCAGCCTTAACATTCCGGGCTACGGTTACGGCATCCGTTTCGAATATGGCATGTTTCGCCAGCAGATTGAGAATGGTAACCAGGTCGAGCTGCCGGAAAACTGGCTGGTACATGACAACCCCTGGGAGTTTCCCCGACCCGAAGTCTCATACCGGATACGTTATGGCGGAAGAGTCATGGAGTACCAGGACAGGAGTGGACGCCGGCACTTCGACTGGATCGATGGGGATATCGTCATCGCTCAGGCCTATGACACCCCGATCCCGGGCTACCATAACGACACGGTGAACAACCTCCGACTGTGGAGCGCCAAGGCCCATGAAGCCTTCGATCTCAATCAGTTCAACCAGGGGGAGTACACCGAAGCCGTGGTCGGCAAGACCCTCTCTGAAAACATCTCCAAGGTCCTCTACCCCAACGACAGCTCCACCATGAACAAGCTGTTGCGCCTAAAACAGCAGTACTTTTTTGTCAGCGCATCGTTGAAGGATATTTTACGTCGCTTCTTCACCGACCATGACGACCTGTATGAACTGCCGGATAAAGTCGCGATCCAGCTCAATGACACCCATCCGGCAATCGCCATCCCGGAGATGATGCGCCTGCTGATGGACAAACATCAGCTGGAGTGGCAACCCGCTTGGGAGATCACCACCCGGGTCTTCTCCTACACCAATCACACCCTGCTGCCAGAGGCACTGGAAAGCTGGCCGGTGAAATCCTTTGAATCACTGCTGCCAAGACACCTGCAGTTGATCCTGGAGATCAATCGACGCTTTCTGCTGATGCTCGGGCACCGGCATCCTGGGGACATGGACATCCTGCGCAGACTCTCGATCATCGATGAAAGTGGTGAACGGCGCATCCGCATGGCCCATCTGGCCATCATCGGCAGCCATAAGGTGAATGGTGTCTCGGCACTCCACAGCGAGCTGTTGCGAAACGCCACCTTCAAGGAGTTCAACCAGTTCTATCCCGGTAAAATCATCAACATCACCAACGGCATCACACCAAGGCGTTGGCTCTATCTCTCCAACCGAAAACTCTCTTCTCTGATCAGCGATGCCATAGGGCCCGAGTGGGTGAAGGATCTGAGCAAGATCCAACAACTTGAAGCGTTCGCGGGGGATAGTAGCTTTCAGGAGAAGTTTGCCGCAATCAAGCTGGCCAATAAAAAGCATATCAGCAAACTGATCAACTACTTCCTGGATAAACAGGTCGATGCCCACACCCTGTTTGATGTTCAGGTAAAGCGTATCCATGAATACAAACGCCAGTTGCTCAACCTGTTTCGCGCCATTGAACTCTACAACAGATTGGTGGATGACCCGGGCTGTGCTTGTGTACCCCGCACCATCCTGTTCGGTGGCAAGGCGGCACCAGGCTACACGATGGCAAAGCTGATCATTCGACTGATCAATGACGTTGCTGATGTGATCGACAATGACCCGGCCGTCAGTGACCGACTGAAAATGATCTTCATCCCCAACTACGATGTCTCCACCGCAACCGACATCATTCCCGCCGCCGAGCTGTCGCAGCAGATCTCCACGGCCGGTATGGAGGCCTCGGGTACCGGCAATATGAAACTGGCTTTAAACGGCGCCCTGACCATGGGCACCATGGATGGCGCCAATGTGGAGATGCGCGAGCAGCTTGGGGATGAGAATATTTTCATCTTCGGTCTGCAAACCGACGACATTGCCCGGCTCAATCAGCAAGGCTACCAACCGAGACAATACTATGAGTCGAACACCAGACTCAGGCGGATCATCGATATGATTGCCAACGGTTTCTTCTCCCCTGAAGAGCCAACACGCTACCGCATGATCACCGACAGCCTGCTGAATGTGGATCACTTCAAGGTGCTGGCAGACTTCGATGCCTACATGGGAATCAGCGATAAGGCCGACCTCATCTATCGACAGCCTGACGTCTGGAATCGTATGGCAATCCTGAATACCGCCCGCATGGGGTATTTTTCAAGTGATCGGACCATCAGCGAATATGCGAAAAAAATCTGGCAGGTGTCACCTGTATCCCGCTGATGGGTCAAACACCACGCTCGATGTAATGCAAAATTTGGGATATAATTCCCATTATTGCCAATTCCAGGAATAGTGACAACTCGGGAGCGACACAGATGCGCGGTAAATTCCATTGGATGATCCTGTTGATGCTGAGCCTCTCTCTGATTGCCTGCGGTGGCGGTGGCGGTGGCGGGGATGATGATGATGACGATGACCATGAAAACGGTCCTGGGGTCAGTGATGTAAACGGCGCTTACCGGGTTCTCGCGTTCAACGACCTGGGCATGCATTGCGCCGACCTGGACTATTCCACTTTCGTCATCCTGCCCCCCTTCAATGTCATCCACAGTCAGGTGGTTGCCCGGGGTAACCCACCCCGTCTGCTCGACTCCAGCGAGGTTCAGCTCAGTTATCTCGCCGCTGCTGATCCATCAGGCTCAATCAACTCCACCAGCCAGAACCTGGCAGGCAGCATCAATAAAACTAACTTCTGGAGCACCAATCCGAATACCGGCAACCGTTTTGTGTTCGACCTGTTCGGCGACGATCCTGAGCCTGACGAAGGGCTGATGTTTGAGCAGAACATGCCGGGCATTCTCAATCCATACAGCACCAATGATCCCCAGCCGTTCAACCACTACAACGAGACGAAAAAGTGGTTCTCTGCTGAAGGCATTCCCATCCTGCCCATTGATGACAGCGGACAACTCAACGCCTATCCACTGATGAGGGTGAAAGCGCAAGAACTGAATAGTGAGGACTCACTCGCCTCACTCGACGTGGTTTTACCCGTGGCCTCAGAGGCGGACTGCCAGAACTGTCATGCAGCCGGTGAGATCGCCGCACCCACCGACAGTGAAATTCCATTTGAACTGCCCGATGACATCAATGACGCCAACAGCGTCCTGCAGGCCGCCAAACAGAACATTCTGTTGCTGCATGATGCAGAACACGCCACCAACCTGGTGGCCAGCAAACCGGTACTCTGCGCATCCTGCCACTACTCAGCAGCGCTCGACCTGAACGGATCCGGACCAAGCGGCAATCAACTGAACCAGGACAGCATGTCAGAGGTGATGCACAGGCACCATGGGGAGCTGATCGATGAGAGCAGTGGCGAACCGGTATTTCCCAGCGACGGCACACTGCAGCAGACCTGTTATCAGTGTCATCCGGGTAAAGTCACCCAATGCCTCAGAGGCGCTATGGGCGGTGCCGGCATCGAGTGCTCCGATTGTCATGGCAGTATGCTGGCAGTAGGCCGGGAGGAGCGCTCCGCCTGGCTGGACGAACCCCGTTGTGAGTCCTGCCATACCGGCGATGCCACCAGCCACCTGGGCAGCAGCATCAGACTCAGCCAGGCCTGGACCGATAATATCGATACCGCAACACCACGCATCGCGAGCAACAAGCGATTTGCCGAGAACGATGCCACCCTCTACAGAAACAGCCTGGGCCATGGCGGCGTCGCCTGTGAGGGCTGCCATGGCTCGACCCATGCGATCTGGCCCAATGCCAATCCGGAGGCCAATGACAACCTGGCATCGATCCAACTCCAGGGTCATGCGGGGACCGTCAGCGATTGCGCCACCTGCCACACCAGCCTGCCTCTGACCCTGTCCGGCCCCCATGGCATGCATAACGTCAACAGCCGTGGCTGGAACCTCAACCACGAGGATTTCTACGAGGCAGACCCGAACAGCTGCCGCAGCTGCCATGGCGCCAATCTGCAAGGCACGGTACTTTCGCAAACCGCCACCGACAGAACCTATCTGCGGGATGATGACGGTGAGCGAAGCCTGTTTCTGACAAAGGGTACGGCAGTGAGTTGCACGCTCTGTCATGAATACCCGGAGGAGGAGGATGACTGATAAGCCTAGCCTGTAAACCCGACTAACCCAGAGTATATAAGAGGCTTATTCTTCAAATACGGTTCGCTTTAAATATCCGATGACATGCAACAAATCTATCAGTTCAGCGAGTGATTCAACGCCTGTTTTTTCATAAACTCGTCGGCGATGGATCTCAACTGTTCTAGAACTGATATCCAACTCCTGAGCCATCTGTTTATTTGAATAACCTGAGGCGAGGAGCGCCATCACTTCCCTCTCCCGCTTAGTCAATCGTTCAACCCGTTGCCAAATAACTGACTGGCTCAGTGCTTTGGTGCGTATGTTTGCATCAATTGTGAGCGCTTCGTTTATTCGCTCAAGCAACATCTCATTAGAAACAGGTTTCTCCAGGAGATCAATTGCACCATTCCTGAACGCCTGGATGGTAATCGGCACATTTGCCTGGCCTGTTAGAAATATGATCGGGATTTTCAGCTGTTGCTCAGCTAACAGTGTTTGCAGCTCAATGCCCGAGATGTCGGGTAGATTGATATCAAGCAGCAAACAACCTGGGGTCTCAGGTTGATAGGCATTAAGAAAATCAGTAGCCGTTGAGTATGCCTTGACGTCATGGCCTTCGTTTGCGAGCAGTGATGTCAGGGCTTCGCGCACCATCACGTTGTCTTCCACAATAAATATTGTTGAGACTGGCATACCAGTCCTTGTGCATAATCCGACCTTTTGACGTTTCTTTGTCATAGTCTTAATGCCGATGGTACAGAACAACGAACAATCAATGGTAATACAACTGCACACTGCACAAATATAATGATGATAATCAGTGTGTTGCCCCTATTAATGCGGTTTGAAGTCAAACAAGCAAATGGCAACACGCTTTATGGAAATATACTACATTTTCTTCTTACCAAGTTTTGAAAAAGCACGAAATAATAGTAATTATCAAGAATCTTCTGCAATAATCCTAGGCAAGACGGAAAGAGTATTGATATAAGCAATAGACAATGAGGGATAGCGGGTCGCCGATTATTCCAACTAACCGTTTGGAACATTTTCAGGGACATCACCAAGTGGGAGGTGTTAACGATCAGATGAGTATCTGAATAATGATCAATTATTCGTTCATTCTACATCAAGTGTGTATTGTCTCCATGCCTCCTCGGTAGAGGCTCTAATCGCACCTGCACCCAGTGGGATTTCACTTAATTCATTGATGCAGGAATCGAGCTCTGTAACCTCTGACAAAGTAACAATCCTGATGTCATTGTATTCGTGACCATCGGCACCACAAAAAAACTGCCAAATATCTTCCATGTCATGTGCTACTGATAGAATCGGCGTATTTTTTTCCAATACATGGCAACACATGACACAAAGTGTACTCTCGGCTTGCTTGAACTTGCAGTTACTGACCTTGTTGAACAGTTTTTCAAACATCAATATATCTACCGGATTTTACACGAGTGCGCATGACAGAATTTGGACAATGGAAAGAAGGATTCAATCAGGATATTGAAAAGCCAGAGAACAATCGATTCTCACTCAGTAGCGCCCTGACATCAGGCTGACAATTTTCAATCTGGATTTTAAATGGTGAATATTCCATTTTTTTACTTAACATCAACAGAATTCCAAGGCCAGATGCTCGAATATTCTGAGTCACATTCAGATCAACTACCATCACCTGTATATGATTCTGTCTGGCGCATTGACATGCCTCTACAAAAGTTCCATGAGCACTACAGTCCAAAGTTTTTGCAGCATGGATAATAATCTTTTCATCAGGGATCCCACTGCTTTCCGTAATATTTGTCATTTCAATCCCTATGATGTTAGAACACTCTAAATCGTCACATAAGAATAAGGATGGCTTTACTTATTTTGCAGGTTATATGATTCTGCATATATTTCGTGTTATTGGGAGTTGGCCTCTAGAGTTTCCGCGTTGAATTGTTCCAGGTAAGGCAGGATCTCTATCACTGAGTTGTTGAGTATGAAAGCTGCACCTTCATATGTATACCGTACCAGCATACCCCTGAACTTGTGAGTTTCTCTCTGTTTATCCTTGAACACAAAAGTCAAGTCAACTAAAGCCCCCAAATGGAGATCCAGACTATCGGTCTCTATAAAAAGCCCTGTAGCTGATATATCGCGTGTTTTGTATACCCCTAAATGATGCCCATTGCGATCAAGCGTAACCATGACTTGAGCAGCAATACGGGCTCCAAATCGCTGATCCATAATTGACCCCATCCATTTCAGTTATAAGTATTGAATACAAGTTGTTATAGATAGGGAGATATCTTTCTATGCAACTCAGAATTACCCACTTTTTATTTTTTGTCCCTTAGGGTTGATGTAGACTCTAGATGAAAGCATAAAGGATGATAATTCGGACGTTTACCTACGTAGTTCTACGTATGCCAGCCTGACGACAGCTATCTATTAATTCCAGTAGTCACTTACTTATTGAGTCAACTGCCTGGTTATCAAAGACTTTACACTAACCAAATCACAATCTAACATCCCCATATAGACTGCCTTCTATGTAGCTATTTATTTCTTTAAGCCACATTATCAGAGAAACATTTGAAGGATACTTACTTTAAGAATTAAGCTCTTTTGGCAGCAGATAGGGACCAGAGCCATCCACCATAATTGAACGACACTGTTCAGTCGCTTAACAATTAAATTATTATAATATTCATAAGCCCTCATCTAAAGAGAACTATAACGAGGACCGAGAGGTTAGATTTATATCCATGAGTGATGTAGACAGTCAATTAAAAGAATTGCGCCGACAGGCTGAAAAGTGTCTGCAAGACTGTAAAAATGACTCATTGGAAATACAGCCTGAACTGTTTGCCGCACAGATCCACGAACTGGAAGTTCATCAAATTGAACTTAAGATTCAAAATGAAGATCTACAACGCAGCCAGATGGAATTGGAAACCTCACGAGATCAATTTGCAGAGCTGTTTGATTTTGCGCCGGTAGGCTATCTAATAATTGACAATACAGGCCGAATTGTACGTAGCAATCTTCTAAGCAATGAAATGTTTTGTATGAATAGGCTTCAGTTGACTGGAGTCTTCTTCTATACGTTTGTCGCCAAGGAATATCGAAGAGATCTATTTCGACACTTCCGCCATGTATTCAAAGATCAAATCAGAAAAACCTGTGAAGTTAAAATCACATTGAGCGACGGGACGGTTTTTTTTGCCAAACTGGATAGCGTTGTTCAGCCTAACGGCGAGAAAGACAAGCGTCAATGCTTAACCCTCATAACCGATATTACAAAACTCAAGGAAAATGAAGTTATCAACAAGCAGGCGAGGCAAGCAGCTGAAGATGCAAACTTTACTAAATCACAATTTCTTGCAGCAGTCAGTCATGATCTTCGCCAGCCTTTACAAGCAATGACTACTATCAGTGATTTATTGAAAAGAAAGCTGGCTGATGAAGAATCTCTTGGTTTGGTTAATAATCTATCCAGTTGCCTGATTAGTATGACTGATTTATTCAATACCCTGCTCAATGTCAGCCAGTTGGAATCCGGCTCAATTGAGCCTGAACTGAAGACATTTTATGCGAACGAGCTGCTTAATCGCTTGGATGTGACATATCGTCCACTCGCGATGGATAAGCAGCTGAATCTACGTGTGGCCGACTGCTCTTCAGCACTCCGGTGTGATCCCATTCTGTTATATCAAATCCTTGACAATTTAGTTTCAAACGCTATCCGCTACACGGATTCAGGTAAAGTACTGGTCGGTTGTAGACGCCGTAAATCGATGTTGCGCTTTGAGATTTGGGATACGGGCATTGGCATACCAGAGAACCAACGCGAACAGATATTTGATGATTACTATCAACTCTACAACCCTGCCAGAGACCACAGCAAAGGCCTTGGACTTGGTCTGGCAATTGCTGCACGAAGCGCGAAACTATTGGGGCAAAAGATAGCGGTTAAATCGTGGAAAAATGGATCGATGTTTTCGATCGATGCACCACTGATCAATTTTGAAAAGACAAAATTGGAAAAAACATCAATCCACAAGCTCAAAAACACAGAAAACCCGAAAACATCACTGTTGATTATTGATGACAATAACATCATTCTCCATTCATTGATTTATTTGATGGAGAGTTATGGATACCAAGTCACTGGAACAAAGAGTGGTCATGATGCAATAGCAATAATAAAGGAAGAATCACGACAATTTGATTTCATTATTTCTGATTACCGATTGCCTAATGGCGAGACCGGCATAGAACTTATCAAAACAATTCGTCAAACTTTAGGATTTGAAATACCTGCCTTGCTTATTACCGGAGATCTGGAGATATCCATGTCACAGGAGATTGCCGACTCGGGACTGAAACTTCTGCATAAACCAGTCGGCGCAGAAATTTTGAACCATCATATTCAGGAGATCATGGGCTGAATGTTTATTGCCAATAGAACAATCAGGCGTTATGACTCGTATAGATAAAGAGATTCAGGCACTTCAGATAGTAATTACGAAGTACGTTATTTTCGCTTTCGGTCCGAAAGCTAAACCAACCACTCTCTAATCACCACAAAGCTTGCATATTTCAAAATATGCGCATTTTAGTCGTAGAGAAAAACCAGTTCCTCCGTCATAACCCGTACAGATAGTTTGAAAAGTATTGTTCCAATACCCAGATTATCAACCTGGCGAAACAGTAACTGACTGAGGAGTTTTGATAAACATCGAGATCAGACCTTTATACCTCGAGAAAAACCTTATCGAACAGCTGCTCATCATCGTTATCCTCCAGCTCATCCATGAAGATCCGGGTCTTCTGCTGTAGGTCAAACAGGTTGCATTTGCGAATCAGCTCGCGTGTTTCCAGCAGTGCGCTGGGCTGCATACTCAGCTCCCGCAAGCCCAAACCCAGCAGCAACCGGACATAACGGGGATCACCCGCCATCTCACCACACATACTGACCGGAATATCCGCATCCTGAGCCGCCATGATGGTATGGCGGATCAGCATCAGTACGGCCGGGTGGAGCGGATCGAAGAGAAAGTTCACCTCTTCATCCATACGGTCCACAGCCAATGTGTATTGAATCAGGTCATTGGTGCCGATGGAGAGAAAATCGAGATAGTGGGCAAAACGTCTTGCCGCCAGTGCCGCTGCCGGAACCTCGATCATGCCTCCGATCGGAATTTCCCGATCGAACGTCACCTTCTCATCGACCAGATCCTGTTTCGTCTTGTCGATAATGGCTAGCACCTGCTTCAGCTCCTGAACCCCGGAAAGCATGGGAATCATCAGCCGCACAGGCCCTTCAGCTGAAGCTCGCAATATCGCCCTGAGCTGGGGTATGAAGAGCTCCGGCTCCTTCAGACAGAGACGGATCGCACGCAAACCGAGCGCCGGATTGATCGCCGGCATACAACCTGAGTCCGCCATCGTGTCGGTGGTTTTGTCCACACCCAGATCGAGGGTGCGAATCGTCAGAGGAATACCATTCAGCCCCTTCACCGCATCGACATAGACCTCATACTGCTCCTCTTCAGTCGGTGGCGTCGTGCGGTTCATATAGAGAAATTCGGTGCGGAAAAGCCCCACCCCATCAGCCCGGTTCTCCATGGTTACCGGAATATCATCGGGTAACTCGATATTCGAGCAGAGTGAGATTCGTTCACCGTCGGTGGTCAATGCCGGCAGATCGACCTGCTGCCTCAACTCCACCTCGCGGATTCGCCGGCTCTCGATACGTTGTCGGTAGTAATCGAGTATCCGTTCTGTGGGGTCGGCCAGCACCACACCCTGGGCCCCATCGACCACCAGGGGCTCACCCTGACGAAACAGCACGGTCGCCTGATGAACACCGACCACCGCCGGGATACCCAAGCTGCGCGCCAGAATGGCGGTATGGGAGAGAGGCCCACCAAACTCGGTGATGAAAGCGGCTACCCCCTGGTTTTTCATCATAATGGTCTCTGCCGGAGTCAGATCCCGAGCAACAATGACCCGCCCTTTCAGATCGCCCCGCTGTTCCGGTTTGCCACCGGCCAGGACGAACTGCACATGACCGACCACATGGTTCACATCATCCTTGCGGGTACGCAGATAGGGGTCATCCATTTCATCGAACACCCGCACCAGCTCATCCCGCCGAACCTGCAGCGCCCATTCCGCACTATAGAGCTTTTCCTGGATCAGGCTTACCGTTGCCTGGCTGATGGCGTTGTCTTCCAGCATCAGCAGATGGGTATCGATGAACTCACTGATATCCTGTGCCGTATCGGAGGGGATCTGATCCCGCACTGATCGTAGATGGTTGGTGGTTGTCAGGAGTGCGGATTCGAAACGTTCGATTTCAGCATCCACCCGCTCCTGGGGAATTTCACGATGACTGATTTCAGGTACACCATGCTGTAACAGGTAGGCCTCACCAATCGCGACTTCTCGCGTGGTTTTAATCCCTATACCCTGACAGGATAGTGTCATTGCTCCTCCCCGAAGCGATCGTTGATGAGCACGATCAATGCTTCCATCGCCTGATCCTCGTCACGACCTTCGATTTCCAGTTTCAGCATCGAGCCCTTGTTGGCAGCCAGCATCATCACCCCCATGATGCTCTTTCCATTCACTCTCTGCCCATTGCGCTTGAGGAAAACGTCACTCTCATAACTGTTGGCGCAACTAACCAATTTAGCCGCCGCACGGGCATGCAGACCGAGTTTGTTTATGATTTCTACTTCTTGTTGCAACATGATATTCAGAATTTTAATTAATTGGCCTTTCGCAGCAATGGATCCCTTCCCTGCCGCCACTGACCGCTTTTTCAGTCAGCGACTTCAGATCGAGATCGAGATAATTCAGGGTTCGTATCAGCATCGGCAGATTGAGCCCTGAAACCACATTCACTCGCCCGCTATCAGCAAGGCTGTAAGCAATATTACTCGGTGTGGAGCCATACATGTCGGTAAACACCAACACACCATCACCTTGATCCAGATTCTCCACCATACGGTGTGCCTCTGTTTTGATCTGATCAGGATTACACTCGGTACTCACAGTTAAGGTTTCGATCGGCAACGAACTATCCAGAAACATCTTTTTGGCAGTCTCCATCAACGCATCACCGATGCGACTGTGAGTGACCAACAGCAAGCCAATCGTCATGATAATTCACGATGACGGCTCATTACCTGCAGTCCTGCCGCTTTAAAGTGCTTGGCCAGACACTCCACTACATAGACTGAACGGTGCTGACCGCCGGTACAACCAATTGCAATCGTCAGATAGCTACGCCCATCCGCTTCAAACGTCGGTATCCAGCGTGACAGAAAATCGATCAGATCCGAAACCATCTGTTTGGTCTCTTCCTGCTCATGCAGAAAATCCGCCACCGGTTTGTCCATTCCGGTGAAGCTGCGCAGCTCCGTCTGCCAATAGGGGTTGGGCAGGCAACGCACATCAAACAGGTAGTCCACATCTCTGGGCAGACCATGCTTGAAACCGAATGACTCAAAAAGAATCGATACCTGACCGCTTGCACCGCCAATCCGATTGCGCACCAGGTCCCGAAGCTCATGCACATTGGTGTGGGTGGTATCGATTCTCAGATCCGCGGTCAAATTCAATGGCTGCAAAAGATCCCGCTCATGCTGGATCGCTTCACTGAGTGAGCGCTGCTGATTGGTCAGTGGATGCTTGCGCCGGGTTTCACTAAAGCGCTTGATCAATGTATCCAGCTGGGCATCCAGGAACAGCATGTTGCAGTCGAGACCGCGTTGCCGAATACGCTTCACCACCTCCGGCAGATTGGAAATCTGACCGGGCTGACTCCTTGCATCGATACCGACAGCGGTTTTCTTGAAAGTCTCCTCTGGCTCATCGTTCAGATAATCGGAGACGGAACCCAAGAGTGAGACCGGCAGATTATCGATACAGTAGTAACCCAGATCTTCAAGGGTATGCAAAGCGATGGTCTTTCCTGACCCGGAAAGTCCGGTGACAATCTGCAGTTTTATCTCATTTGCCATCTCGCTCAGGCCCCAAGACTAATCTTGATCGATGTGATTTTGTTGACGTTCGATAAAATCCTGGGTCGCATTGTACCCATCCATCTTCAGCAGATGCTGCCTGACAGCAGTCTCTACCAGGATCGCCAGATTTCTGCCTGCCGCAACCGGCAGACTCGTCTGGGGAACATCAACACCCAATAAGGTCCGATGTGAGTGGCACCCCTCCAGGCGATCCATGTTATCGAGTTTTTTATCGTCAAAGTAGAGGAGATCTATGATCAAGTGTAACTGTTTATTCGGCTTTATCGCACTATTACCGAAAATGGCCCTGACATTAATCAGACCCAGCCCACGAACTTCGAGAAAATCCTGCAACACCTTCGGGCAGCGCCCGCTCAGAGTATTTGTGCCGGTTTTATAGAACTCGGTTGCATCATCCGCAACCAGTCGATGTCCCCGTGAGATCAATGCCAGAGCAAGCTCACTTTTACCGATTGCCGGATCGCCGCTCAACAACACACCCTTACCCAGCACTTCCATATAGACCCCATGCAACAGCAGGGTCTCACCCACAGGCAGGCTGAATTTCTCCAGCAGTCTATGGATGACGTGGTTATCTCCTTTGGGGGTAAACATCAAAGCCGTATGGCTGTTTTTAGCCGACTCCAGGCAGGCCGGCTTGGGTTGCAGGCCATCGGTGAAGATCAGTGCAAGCGGAGAAGAGTCGAACAGGGTTTTCAGGGACTCCAGGTAACCCGTATCGCCACCATACAGCAGATGTTGCTGTTCCGGAGGACCAACCACCTGTATCTGATTTGGACGTATCAGGTTAAGCGGACCTACGGGTTGTTGTCCGTCGAGTGACTCACTGTCGAGAAGAATTTTTTCTTCACCACCCTCACCATCCCAGCTGAGCTCAAGTTCGCTGGCAAATTCGTCGAAAAGATCGCGAATGGTGTAGTTGGATGGCATTAATCTGATGCGGTTACGGTTTCTCGCTGCTTGATCAACTGAAACAGTTGCTGCGTTGTTTCCGCCTCACGCAGAGCGGCACAAAAAGGGGGATCATCGAACATTCTGGCCAACTTCGCCAGGAGCTGCAGATGTTCATCTGTGGCCTGTTCCGGTACCAGCATGGCGAACGCCAGATCGACCGGCTGACTGTCTATGGCGTCGAAATCAACGCCGTTGGGCATCTGAATGAATGCCGCGGTGGCCTTTGTGACCTGGGACATACGCGCATGGGGTAGCGCAATGCCTTTGCCCAGTCCGGTGCTGCCCAGCCGCTCCCTCTCAAGCAATGCATCGAACACTATATCCTGTGACAGCCCAGGAGCAGCATCGGCCAATCTCTGACCAAGCTGCTCAAGGGCGCGTTTTTTACTGGCTGCCTCCACACCGCAGCCGAGACGTTCCTCAAGCAGAAATCCGTCGGGAAACATGGAGACCTCGCCAGTTCAATCTATCGAAAATTACTCAACCGCATACTTCGCACCACTACCGGCGCGATGACTCTGCATCTTTTCCTTGTGTTTTAGCACCTGCCTGTCCAACTTGTCAGTCAAGCCATCAATGGCGGCATACATGTCTTCCTGCACTGAATCAGCGAATACGCTGGCACCGTTCACTTGCATGGTGGCTTCCGCCTTTTGCCTCAGCTTCTCAACGCTCAAGATGACATGCACATTGATAACATTATCAAAATGCCGCTCAAGACGTTCGAATTTATTATCTACATAGCTTTTCAAGGCATCGGTTACTTCCACATGATGACCGGTAACGCTTATTTGCATAATTATCTCCTGTCTTAGATGAGTTGGCTCATCACTCTGACCGACTCGTTGAATCGATTCCCGAAATCATCGATCAGGCTGACCATGAAGCCGGATTCGGCTTTTACCACAACCCCTGTTTTCATAGACATCCTACCTGACAGATCGATTCACCTACATCAGTCGTTTACGCTCATTCGATGGCGGTATGCTCATCGATTCACGATACTTTGCCACCGTTCGGCGGGCCACTTTGATGCCCTGCTCCGATAGGATGGCGGCGATCTTGTTGTCACTGAGCGGTTTGCTTGTATTCTCAGCGGCAATCAATTTTTTAATCAGTGCACGAATCGCAGTGGAGGAGCACTCTCCCCCGGCACTGGTATTGACGTGGCTGGAGAAGAAATACTTGAACTCCAACGTGCCACGCGGGGTATGCATATATTTCTGGGTCGTCACCCGGGAAATGGTCGATTCATGCATCTCCAGCGCCTCGGCAATATCCCTTAAAACCAGCGGCTTCATAGCCTCCTCGCCATGTTCAAAAAAGCCCCGCTGATATTCAACAATCTTACTCGCTACGCGCAGAATAGTCTCATTACGGCTCATCAGGCTTTTAATGAACCAGCGTGCCTCCTGCAGATGATTCTTCAGAAAAGTATTGTCGTCGCTCTGATCCGCCCGCCGGATCAGTCTGGCGTAATCATTGTTGACCCGAAGTTTGGGGGTAACCTCGCCATTCAGCTCCACAACCCAGCGGTTGTTACGCTTGCTGACGAAGACATCCGGAATCACATATTCAGGCTCACTGTTTGCAATGGCCGTGCCCGGATGGGGATTCAGGGTTCTGATCAGGCGCATCATGGCGGCGAGCTCCTGCTGATCCACCTTCATGCGACGTATGATCTGATTCTGATCCTGGGCGGAGAGCAGATTGAAGTGATCCCGGCAGAGTTTTATCGCCTGATCCCGATAGGGGGTCTCTTCCGCCAATTGACGCAGCTGAATCAGCAGGCAGTCCTGGGCGCCCTGGGCTCCGACACCCGGTGGATCGAATGCCTGAATCCGGTGCAGCACCGCCTCGATATCCTCCAGAGTCGCTTCCTCATCATTCAGCGAACTCAGAATCTCCTGCAGATCGCCTTTGAAGTAACCGTCCTCATCGATACTGTCGATCAGGGTGGTGGCTATCAGGATATCCTGTTCGGTAAAAGGGGTCAGGGTCATCTGCCAGACCAGATGGTCATGCAGGGTTACAGTGCCGCTACGCTGTACCAGATAGTCATGGTCTGCGGCATCACCGCCGCTGCTGGCCGGTGGCAGGTAACTGTCGTAGACATCGGTCCATTCACTGTCCACCGGCAGATCCTCAGTCAGCTGACTGCTGTCGGTCTTAATCTCCCGCTCGTTATTGATATCATTCGACCCCTCGACTTCCTTGCTCTCGCGGGTCTGCTCGCCACTCTCCTGAGCATCCCCCTCCTTTTGCAGTTGAGTGCTGAACTCCTCTTCGCCCTCGAGCATCGGGTTGGTCTCAAGCACCTCCTGAACCTCCTGGCTCAGATCGAGCGCAGAGAGCTGCAACAGGCGGATTGCCTGCTGCAATTGAGGTGTCATGGTGAGATGTTGTCCGAGTCGGAGCTGTAGAGCCTGCTTCATAGCAGAGATATCTTTGAACCTGGTATGTTATTTGTATGTCTTTATTCTCATTTTAGCTAAAAATAGCCGTCTACGGAAAGATTCTTCTTCACTGAGTCGATTCTCCTGGATTCACTTTGCACTCCAGTATATTCCACGCTCATTGACACCACCTTCGGCTTACCTGCCGCCCCCTGTTTAATCCATTAAAAAACAGCGCTATAGACTCACATCGTAAAATTCTCACCCAGGTAGACACTGCGTACCTCCTGGTTATCGAGAATCTCCTCAGTGGTTCCCTCCGCCAGCACTTTACCACTGTTGATAATGTAGGCCCGGTCGCATATATCCAGTGTCTCCCTAACATTATGATCGGTTATCAGGATCCCAATCTTTAGCGATTTCAGGTGCTGGATGATCTTTTTTATATCGATCACGGCAATCGGATCGACCCCGGCAAAGGGCTCATCAAGCAAAACGAAGGCCGGCTCCATTGAGAGGGCCCGGGCGATCTCCAGCCGGCGTCGCTCGCCACCGGAGAGACTCATCGCCATGCTATCGCGCAGATGCTCGATACCGAACTCCGTCAGCAACTGGTCACATCGGGCCTTTCGGGCCTGGCTATCCAGCTCTTTGCGATGCTCCAGTATTGCCAGAATGTTCTGCGCCACCGTCAATCGTCTGAAGATGGAGGGTTCCTGGGCCAAGTAACCGATACCCAGACGGGCTCGTTTGTGCATCGACTGGTCGGTCAGCTCCTCACCATCCAGATAGATCCGCCCCTGATCCGCCTGCACCAGGCCGACAATCATATAGAAGCTGGTGGTCTTGCCGGCACCGTTGGGGCCCAACAACCCCACCACTTCCCCGCTGTTGAGGTTCAGCGAGACACCATCCACCACTTTGCGCTTGTAGTACTGCTTCTGCAGATCGACAGCCTGCAACTGACTCACGGTTCAGTTTTCCCGGTCTGGGGCTCAATCACCACCTGCACCCGCTGTTTACCCTGGACACTGCTGCCAGCCCTGACCTGTGCATTGGCCCGGTTATAGACGATGCGGTCATTGCGGAAGCTGTTCCCCCCCTGCTCGAGCAGGGCATCGTCGATCAGTAACATCTCATTCCGCTTGAGATGGATCTCAATTCGCATTGCCTGACCATGAACCTCAACACCATCGACCTCAGGCAACTGACTGAATCTTGTCGGTTGCCCCTCACTGACAATCTTTTCAGTTTTACCGGCTGATCGGTGAACCCAGAGACGATCCGCCCACAACTTCATACTGCCCTGGACGATCGTCACATTGCCTTCATAGAGACTGACACCGGTGGACTCGTTGATGGAGAGACTGTCCGCTTCAAGCGACATCGGTTGATTACGGTCATTCTCGAGCCCCCAGGCCGATATCGTAACCGCCATCAGCAGACCACAGATCAAACCCCTGCCCTTATTCAAATTCATAGTGCCCTCGTACCTGACCAAGGAGCTTTAAGCGTGACGGTTCATCAAACCAGATCCGCATGCCGATCGCCGACAGCCAATCCACACCACTGTTGATTCTGACTGCCTCAACGGTCTCGGCATAGGACTTCTCTGCATGGATTGTCAGGTCCTCGGTCTCTATCCGGTAAGGCGCAAAGTCAGCTACCCCTTCACGTTCGATCACCACTTGGCCCGGAAGAAAGAGCGTCTCCTGACGGTGGTCGGCCAGCCCGTTTTCACCCCGCATTCGCCATCCAGGCTCATTGGACCTGAATCGCTGCACCACCGGCTTAAAGAGCTCGGTGATACCGCGCTTTTCATAATGGGTCATTCTGGGGGTCTGCAGAGTCTGTAACAACTGCCCATCGTCATCATACTGTTTTACCAGCAGGTTGACGGCATAGGTATCCGGGGTATCCCTAGCCAGCTCGGGCCTCTTGATCTCCGGCTGTCTCAACTCGTTCACCCACCAGGCCACACTCATTACCAGTGCAAACATCAACAAAAGACCGAGCAGGCGCCTGTTCAAAGATAGTGTTCCAGGCTTGACTGCAAGGTATCCTGAGCCTGCATGATCATTTCACATACATCTCTGGCGGCACCCCGCCCGCCACCATGGGGGGTCTGCCAGTGGGCATGCTGCACCACAAACGGATGGGCATCCTGCACAGCGATGGCCAATCCCACCCGACGCATGATCGGCAAATCCACCACATCATCGCCCACATAGGCGATCTGTTCATTCGACAACCCAAGTTTCTCTTTCAACTCTTCATAGGCAGGCAGTTTATCCAGCTTGCCCTGATAGACATACTGAATACCCAGACTCTCCATACGCAATCTCACCACTTCAGAAGTGCGGCCGGTGATAATGCCGATCACCACACCGGTGTTCTGCAACATTTTCATGCCATGCCCATCTCTGGAATGGAAGGCTTTATACTCCTGACCATCGTCACCCAGAAAAAGTCCACCATCGGTGAGTACACCGTCAACATCAAAGATCACCAGTTTGACCGCTCTGGCCTTCTCATGAATATCCTGCATTTTGCCCCCCTAAGTGTTTCATTTTTATTCTGTGGCGTTGTCGATAATCCCGGCGGCTGAAAGCAAGCCATTCGGTCGCCAGATGAATCTCACTACATAACGCCAGCTCTCAGCAGGTCATGCATATTGAACGCACCAACCAGGCGTCGTCCCCCATCCACAACCAGCAGGCCGTTGATTTTATTCTCTTCCATCATCTGCAATGCCTCAGCCGCCAGCATCTCTGGTGGAACCTGTTTACAATTCTTAGTCATGACCTCTGCGACGCGCATATTGTGGATATCGATCGGCTGATTCAGGGTGCGTCGTAGATCCCCGTCGGTATAGACACCAACCAACTGCCCCTGCTGATCGACTACCGCGGTCATCCCAAGACCTTTCACGGACATCACCTCCAAGGCCTCGTGGAGGCTGGCTTCCTGGCTCACGACCGGCAGCGCCTCTCCGCTATGCATGATGTCACCCACATGCAGTAACAGACGCCGACCCAGCGAGCCGCCAGGGTGGGAAAGGGCAAAATCCTTGGCCGTGAACCCCCTGGCCTGCAACAGCGCAACCGCCAGTGCATCCCCCATCACCAGCGCAGCCGTGGTACTGGAAGTGGGCGCCAAGCCCAGAGGGCAGGCCTCCTTATCGACACTCACATCGATATGCACTTCCGACTCTTTGGCCAGGGTGGAGTGGGCTTTGCCGGTCATGGCAATCAGCGGCACACCGAGCCGCTTGAGTAGTGGCAGGATCACCAGCAGTTCACCGGTCTCCCCGGAATTCGACAGGGCGAGTACCACATCGTCCGGAGTGATCATGCCCAGATCCCCGTGACTGGCTTCCCCGGGGTGGACAAAAAAAGCAGGACTGCCGGTACTCGCCAGGGTGGCCGCCAACTTGTTGCCGATGTGTCCGGATTTCCCCATGCCAATCACCACAATCCGTCCACGGCAATGGAGCAGATAATGGCAGGCCTGCGCGAATCCAGCCCCCAGCCGGGGAATCAGTGCCGAAACAGCTGCAGCTTCCGTCTCAATGACAGCCTGACCCAGCTCAATCATCTGGGCCATCTCTTGTTCGGTGGGCATCGGGGATCTTTTCATCGGAACAGTATGTACGGTTTGATTTGACATCTCAAAGTGGCACCACCACAGAGTAGAACAGCCAGGACTGGTAGCCGATGAAACAGAGCAGCAACCCCAATCCCTCAATTCGATTGATCCGCCCCGGTTTACCAAAACCGTAGCCCATCAGGAAAAGGAACAGGGTCAGACCGAACATCACCGGCAGATCCCGCGTCAGCACGAAGGGGGAGAAGGTGCCAGGCGCCACCAGGCCGGGAATACTCAGAACCGCCAACATATTATATAGGTTTGAACCGATCACATTGCCGATCGCGATATCATCCTCACCCTTCGTCGCACTGGTGATACTGGCGGCGAGCTCCGGCAGGCTGGTGCCGATTGCCACGATCGTCAGGCCGATCACCACATCACTGACACCAAGAGCCACAGCCACATGGGTCGCCCCCCAGACCAGCACTCTGGAGCTGATCAGCAAAAGAACCAACCCGCCAAGCAAAAGCATCAGCGCTTTTTGGGTCGGTACATCATGGGGGATCTCCGCATCATACTCGCCGGCAATCGGGTCAGCCTCACCGGTTTTGGCGGTATAGATCATCCAGCCGAACACCCCGACCAGTAAGACAAGCAGAATCCCGCCATCCAGCTGACCCAGCTCCCCATCCAACATCAGCAGAATGCAGATCACCGTCACCCCAAGCAGAATCGGATACTCCCGTTTCAGCACACTGGAGTGAACAGAGAGGGGTATCACCAGGGCGGTTACCCCGAGAATCAGGCCGATATTGGCGATATTCGAACCGACCGCATTACCGATCGCCAACCCTGGATTGCCGTTCATGGCCGCCATCACGGAAACCAGCACTTCCGGGGCTGAGGTACCGAAGCCGACTACGGTAAGGCCAATCAGCATGGGAGAGACACCCAGATTGTCAGCCAACGCCGCAGCACCGCTGATAAACCGGTCTGCGCTCCAAACCAAAACAACCAGACCCAATAGAATAGAAAGACTGTACAGCAACATGACCTAGGGCCTTACCTCACCTATCGATAGGCTTGCTCCGGAAACGGCGCCGCACTGGGTTACTCGTCGTTCTCTTGGAATCACCAAACCTCTCTCCTCGCGCTTCGATTGGCGCTCTATTTCTAACACAACGGGGCCAACTGGAATGGTGATAACGGACCCTGGTGCTTTTAATCCGTAAACCAAACAGCTTTATCGGCATTTACCCACAGACCGATAGCGAGCCGACGCGATCCCGATCGCGTCAACAAGAAAATAATCAAAGGGTTGAGATGATAGCAGAAAGCCAATACAAGATGCTTGACAATTATATCGGTATATTAGATAATTCAAACATACTGATACATTATGTTTCAGTTATCCTCCTTTGGTGGTATATTCATTCAGCGCAACAACCTCTGTTGCGCTTTTTTTTTTGCCTGACGGCAAACTGACCACCACGGGTGTCCAGGATCGTCAATTAGTCCTTGTGCCAACCCATAGGATCAGGTATTATCCGCCGTCTTTTTCGAAGCACAATAGTTCTCCATTGGAGCGACATCGGATGACTACTTTAAGCGCAAAGCCGGCTGAAGTCCGCCGCAATTGGTACCTTGTGGATGCAACAGACAAGACCCTGGGTCGTCTGTCCACCGAGATTGCACGACGTCTGCGCGGCAAGCACAAACCGGAATATACACCTCACGTGGATACCGGCGATTACATCGTCGTGGTCAACGCAGAGAAGATTCGGGTTACCGGCAATAAAATGACCGACAAGATGTACCACCACCACACGGGTTATGTCGGCAACATGAAATCCATCAGCCTGGACAAACTGCTGCAGAAAGCACCTGAACGTGCGATCGAGCATGCAGTCAAAGGCATGATGCCGAAAAACCCACTGGGGCGCGCCATGTTCAAGAAGCTGCGCGTCTTCGCCGGTACTGAGCACAGCCATCAGGCACAGCAACCTCAGCCCCTGGATATCTAAAGCAAGAGTTTAAGACCATGGCAGACACCCATATCACAACCGGACGCCGTAAGAGTTCCACTGCACGGGTCTTTCTGACCACCGGCAGCGGCAACATCACCGTCAACAACCGTCCGCTCGACGAATACTTCGGCCGCGAAACCGCCCGCATGGTGGTACGTCAACCGCTGGAGTCCACCGAGACCCTCGACAAGGTTGACATCAAAGTCACTGTCAGAGGTGGTGGCACCACCGGTCAGGCCGGCGCCATCCGTCACGGTATCTCCCGTGCACTGGACGCCTATGACGAGTCACTGCATGGCGTGCTGCGCAAGTCAGGCTTCCTGACCCGCGATGCCCGTGCGGTAGAACGTAAGAAAGTCGGTCTGCACAAAGCCCGTAAGCGTCCTCAATTCTCCAAACGTTAAGTCTGGTCTGTGTTGCGGACGATTTCGTCCTGCACCAGATCTGCAACTGGGGATTCGTCTAATGGCAGGACAACGGACTCTGACTCCGTATGTGGAGGTTCGAATCCTCCATCCCCAGCCAACATATATTAAAGCCCGCCACTGTGTGGGCTTTTTTATTGCTGGCTAAAACCCGCCAGGATGGAGGATTTGAACCGATCAGAGGTTCGACGACCGAGCACAGCGAGGGCGATCAGCTTCAGCTGACCCCGAAGGGGCGAGGCCTGAAAGGCCGAGTAATCCTCCATCCCCAGCCAATGCTAAGAAAAGCCCACCATCGTGTGGGCTTTTTTAGTGCTTGCTAAAAACCACCCCGGATGGAGGATTTGAACCGATCAGAGATTCGACGACCGAGCAACGCGAGGGCGATCAGCTTCAGCTGACCCCGAAGGGACAAGGCCTTGAAGGCAGAACAAGGAATTCAGCTCCGATTTTCAGCCTCATAGGCCACGACTGGTGGATGATAGATGATCTGTACGACCACACCATCCGGGTCGTAACAGTAGAAGCTTCTCGCTCCGTCCCGGTGGGTGCGCGGCTCATTTCGCATTCTGACCCCATGAGCGTTGAGAAACTCAAACCACTCATCGACCGCTTCCGGGGTAGCCAGAAAGAAACCGATATGATCAAGGCGTTGGGCCACCTCATCGAACTGCTCTGCAGCGGTCTTGTGGAGTGCAAGATTGTCCGGACCCGAGCTGAGATAGAGATTCTCCGGATCCGGACGCCACTCGATCCCCATCCCCAGCAGCTGCACATAGAAATGCTCACTGCTCGCCATATCCCTGACATTCAACGCCACATGGCGCATCCCCATATGACTCTCCGGTCTCTTCATGACAACACCTCACTCAGAGCCTGATCCCACGGCTGCTGACCCAAAGCCCGTTTCACCACCAGCGGCAAAGCAACAGCCCCATGGGCCAGCAACTGCTCATGCAGCGCTTTAATCGAGGCCCCGGGGTTCTGTTGCAGGTAGTGTTTGGAGAGGCGCTCGAGCAGATCGGCACCGAGCAGCGCCATGAAGGCATCCGTCGGTCTTCTGGAGATGGCGGTCAGGCTGACTTCAGCCCAGCAGGGAATGTCCGAGAGAGGCTTCAGGCGCTCCAGGGCCTGCCGACTGTTGATCTCGCCGATATGGAACTCCAGGTCGATACAGGCCTGCTCAGCCAGCGCCAGTCGCCTCTGATTGAGCAGAATACGATCCTGTTCGTCGAAATAGCCCCGGGTCTCCAGCACACGACTCATGTAGTGAGCCCAGCCCCGCTTGAAGGCCGCAGAGGGGTTGATCTGACGCACCAGGCTGTGCGCCGAGATACCGCCGGCCCAGGCCAGATAGTGACGACCGGCCCAGCTGCTGTAGAGATTCCTCATCCTTATTGCAGCGCGGCTCTCACCGCCTCCGACCTGCTGATCGTGAGGAATCAGGAACACCCCACCCTCCTGAGTCCGCAGATAACTGCCGCAATCCGGCTGGCGAAAACAGCTGTCGGTGATGCGAAACTCCAGCGCCTGCTCAGAGTCGGGCAGTAGCTGATGCTGCCGCAGGAAATCCCTCAGAATCTGTGCCTCTTCCTGATAGGCCTGGATACGTTCGTTACCACTGAGACGCTCACTATCGGAGGCCTTCAAGTCGACAACATCCAGTCCCTGCTGCTGTAACGATTCGTAGGTCTGTTGCAGACGTGATCTGGCGATTGTCAGCGCCTGATCGACCTGGAGCTCGACCTGGTCCCGGTTGTGCAAAAACCAGCTCAGCAGCTCCGGACCGCAATCAGCCGTACCGGAAGCCACCGGTATCAGGTTTTTGATCAGACACTGCTGGTAGTCCTCAACGGCTTCTGCCGCCTGGCTGGCCAGTGACTGCAACCGACCCTGGTCGGCACAGCACTCTCGTGTCTGCGGCAGATCCCGACCAAGCCGTTTCAGCCAGGGCACCCCCTTTTCGGCGGTTTCCAGGGCATCGGCCAGCCACAGGGTAGAGACCACACCGGGCAGCTCAGACAACCTTCCCCGGGCATCCCGCAGATAGTTGGGTGTCAGCTCCAGTACCCCCATCATCGCCTCACAAAGCCGCTCCGGCTGACGAACCACCAGCTCCTGCAGCTGGTTAAGCGGCAGATATTTCGCCGGATCACGATAGCGCCAGTCCTGTTCCAGCAACATCCGGTGCTCCACCAGGGCGGCCCCACGAATCAACTGCAGATCGAGCTGACGATCCGCATCCAGTTGCTCAAAATCGAGGTTATCCAGGCTCACCAGAAGGTTGCTGATCAGGTTCGCCAGGGCTCCGTTGTCATCATCGCCATCCGCAGTCAGTTTACCTTCGTAGCCCGAAACCGAGGCGTAGACAGCCGCCAATGGGTGGAAGCGGAACCAGGCACGATAGTAGTCGGCAACCAACTCATCGAAGTCATTGGCGGCACTACTCATCACGTATCTCGTAGTCGTGGGTAATCTTCGCGGTCGCACCAAGCATGATCGAGGCGGAGCAGTATTTATCCGCACTCAAGGAGATGGCTCTGGAGACATGCTTTTCACTGAGTTCCCGTCCGCTGACGATAAAATGGGCATGAATTTCGGTAAATACCTTAGGGTCAGTCTCAGAACGCTTGGCCTCCAGTTCCACCACGCAGCGGGTGACCTGCTGGCGCGACTTCCTCAATATGGAGAGCACATCGAACTCGGTGCAGCCTCCCATACCGAGCAGCAGCATCTCCATCGGCCTGACCCCCAGGTTCCTGCCCCCATGATCCGGTGGACCATCCATAATTATTGCATGGCCACTACCGGCCTCCCCCATCATGGTGGCTGCCTCCACCCATACGACCCGTGCTTTCATTCATTACTCCAAAGTTGGTATTTATGCCTATTTATACAGAACTTCAAACTGGGGCTAAGGTCACAGCCATACAGGCCGTAAACAAGTTAAACCGCCCTAAGTGTTCCGGAAATAGATGATAAACATGAAATACGTTAAATTTATGGCTTGTTGTTTTTTGTTACACTATAGCTATGCGAGTCTACAGAAGACTGTAAATTCGACAAGTTGATAAGGGTTGCTAAATTTGATCCTACGCTTTTTATTGAACTTCGCATCATACGAAGCATGGGCTCAGATTTTTTGCCATACAGATCACCCGCGACTGAACTCAGTCAGATGACTGGTTCAATCGGCAGGCTGATCTCTATACCATATAACGTTTAATAAATTTAGAGTCCAAAGATCATGACGATCATAAAACCGCCACCGCAGGAACCTGAGTATCTCCAACGATTCCTGTCATTTTGTCATCGCCGGCGCTACCCCAAGAATACCGAGATCATCCATATCGGTGACCCGGCAGATATCCTCTATTACATCACGGAAGGCTCGGTGGCTGTCTACATCGAAGATGAAGATGGTCGGGAAATCATCCTCACCTACCTCAACAAAGGGCAGTTTGTCGGCGAAATGGGGCTGTTCGTCCCGGAACCGAAGCGCAGTGTGATGGTACGCACCCGCGCCTCCTGCCAGATTGCCGAGATCAGTTATCAGCGGCTGGAGCAGCTCTTTTCCCATGATCTGAAGGAGTACACCAAGGATATTCTCTATGCGATGGGGGCTCAGCTCTCCCAGCGCCTCAACCAGACCAGCAACAAGGTGGGACATCTGGCCTTTTTCGATGTTACCGGCCGTATCGCCCGCACCCTGCTGGATCTCTGTAAGGAGCCTGACGCCATGACCCATCCGGATGGTATGCAGATCCGCATCACCAGACAGGAGATCGGTCGGATCGTAGGCTGCTCCAGAGAGATGGCTGGCCGGGTATTGAAAAACCTTGAGGAGCAGGGCCTGATCAGCGTTAAGGGTAAAACCATCGTGGTGTTCGGCACCCGCTGAATCTCTCACCGGCCAGATCGAGTAGGGTGCGGACAAGCCGCACCCGAAAGGTTGCAGGCCCAACACCCCCCTTGCCAAAACACAAATCCTTGAAAGGCATTCTCTTGCCTCAGTGAAACGCCACGGCCCTGAGAGACTTTCAAGCCGATTCTGCTGGAATAGCTGGGCTTCCTTGAGTAAAAAACAGCGAATTTCTTTTTTTAAGTTATGGCCACTATCTGCCTAGCTTCGCGGTGATTGGTGTTCATTTGCGGCAATTACTCTCAAATAAACACCACTCCGTCCTAACTCCCCATCTCCGCTACCACCGGGTAGCGGGGACAGTTGGTCAAATGGTCATTCACCATTCCCACCGATTGCATGAACGCGTAGCAGATGGTTGAGCCGACAAAGCGGAAGCCTTTCCGCTTCAGCTCTTTACTCATAGCATCTGAGATCGGCGTACTGGCCGGCACCTGTTCCAATTTACGCCAGCGGTTCTGCTTCGGTACACCGTCGACGAAATCCCAGAGAAACTCCGAGAACCCCTCACCGGCCTCAAGTTCAAGGAAGGCCTGGGCATTGCCGATCGCCGCATTGACCTTGAGCCGGTTCCGCACAATCCCGGAATCCGCCAGTAGCCGCTTCACATCCCGCGCCCCATAGGCAGCGATCTTACTCGCACCGAAGCCTTCAAAAGCCCGTCTGTAGCCCTCCCGCTTGCGTAATATGGTCAACCATGAGAGTCCTGCCTGGGCCCCCTCCAGGATTAGCATTTCAAATAGATGTTGCGGATCGCGGGATGGCACCCCCCACTCCCGATCATGGTATTCAACATACTCATCATGTCCCAGACACCAGGGACAGGGTTCGGTTTTCATAGTGTCTTATTCTCCTCCGGTCCAATCCAGAAATGGGGCACATGGGCAAGCTCCCAGAGAAAACCGTCCGGATCGCTGAAATAGCCGGAATAGCCTCCCCAAAAGGTCTGCTGGGCCGGTTTGACGAGGGTTGCTCCAGCGCTCACGGCCTCAGCCATGACCTGGTCCACCGCCTCTCTGCTACTCAGGTTATGGGCCAAGGTGAACGGACTCTGCTGCGCCTTGCCAAACTCAACACCAGCATCCTCACCCAGTGCTCGCTTAGGATAGAGACCGAGCCAGCTGCCTTGCAGATCAAAAAAGGCTACCTCATCGCTGTCGAAATCATAGCGAGGCAGTCCCAGTTGCTGATAAAACCGAATCGATTGTGTGAGGTCATTCACACCGAGGGTGATAAGACTGATTCTTGGCTCCATGGCGTTGCTCCCTTGAATGTTATGGTAAGTGGGAGTCTATCCACAGCCTGCTGACAACGGGGTGTCAGTATTGAAACCGGGATCGCAGGCAATGAATTGTTATCCGATTAACCGCCAGCGCACACAAATCACCGCAAAACGTGGCCACAATGTGGAAGTTATTCGGTGCATTTTGCGGTGATTGACGTCCATTTGCGGCATCCATCGCTTGATGCCAAGAGTCATTTGTCCCAGAGACGGGATCAATCCGCCTCTCCATCCACACTGATCAGGTAATCCTTCAGGGTCCGGCCACTGAGCTGCGGGTATCGCCCATTCGCCATCTGCAGAGATTCGATTCGATCCACACGAAACTGACGAAAGCCATCCCGCAACTCACACCAGGCAGCCAAGGTCCAGACAGATCCCCAGTAGAAGAGACCCAGTGGCCAGATTACCCGAGCCGAGTGGATCCCATCCCGACGACGGTAGGCGATCTCTATTTTACGCTGTTGGGCGATTGCTTTACGCAGTTTGGCCACCTGCTCACGGACTTCGGAGGGAATATGAAAATCGGGTACCAGCAGCGCCTCGTGGGAGAGCACCGGTCGAATCCTCTCCGGCACCACCGCTTCCACCTTACCCAGTGCGCTGGATGCCGCTTCCGCCAATGCCGTATCACACCAGCCCTGAACCATCCGCATACCCAACATTAACGCGGTCAGCTCCTCTTCGTTGAACATCAACGGCGGGACACGAAACCCTTTACTCAGACGATAGCCGCTGCCGGCGACAGCCTCGATGGGAATGCCCGACGCGGAGAGGGCATCGATATCACGATAGATGGTTCTGACCGAGACCTCGAGCCGGTCTGCCAGGCTTTCCGCCGTAATGTAGCGCTCGGCACAGAGCTCCTGAGTAATGCGAAACAGACGGTCCGCACGGCGCATGCTGCACTCCAGTCAGATCAGAAAAAGAGCTCCCGCAATCTGGCCCCGGGATCGTCTGCGCGCATGAAGGCTTCACCGACCAGAAAGGCATTCACCTGGTGGCTGCGCATCCGTTTGACATCCTGCTGATCGAGGATACCGCTCTCTGTCACCACAATCCGATCTTCTGGAATCTGATCCAGCAGTCCAAGGGTAGTATCCAGGGTGACCTCGAAATTGCGCAGATTGCGATTGTTGATCCCGATCAGGCGATTCTCCACCGCCAGCGCCCGTTGCAGTTCCGCTTCGTCATGCACTTCGATCAACACATCCATACCCAGCTCGTGGGCCAGATCGTTCAGGCTATGGAGTTGCGCATCATCCAGACAGGCCGCAATCAGCAGAATACAGTCCGCCTCGATCGCTCTGGCTTCATAGACCTGGTAGGGATCGATGATGAAATCCTTGCGAATCACCGGCAGGCTGCAGGCACCTCGGGCCTGTCGCAGATAGTCATCACTGCCCTGGAAGAAATCGATATCGGTCAGTACCGAGAGGCAGGCCGCCCCGCCCTGCTGATAACTGATCGCAATCTCTGCCGGCTGAAAATCCTCACGCAACACCCCTTTGCTGGGGGAGGCTTTCTTGATCTCCGCAATCACTCCAGCCTCGCCGGCCTGAATCCGCTGCGCAATGGCATTGGCAAATCCACGCGGCGCGGAACTCTCCGGTAACAATTCCTGCAGATCCTGAAGACGGCGATTCTCCAGCCGGGCTGCAATCTCCTGCTGTTTGCGGGCGACGATCTTTTTCAGAATATCTGGTGTATCTTTCATCTCAGTCTACTGCTATCTCATTAACGCTCAATCTTCTAAGAAGCTACTCTATTAGCCCCTCTCCCTTTAGGGGAGAGGGGTTGGGGAGAGGGTGTACGCGAAGCGTTAGATCCGGCAAAACTTAAAAAACACATTGACTCATTGCCATTATCGCGTCGATTTCTGCTGAATGAATGCGCTCAGTTTCCCCCTCTCCCCCAGCCCCTCTCCCACGAGAGGAGAGGGGAACCACCTTGCCTACCCATTTGGTCGATTGATGACAATTCTGACGATGAGTCAGTGAATACTCAATCCTCAGTGTTAACGGCACCGTTATAATATCAATCGAAACTCTGGGTCAGTACCACCAGGCGGTCGAGCCGGTTACGCGCTTCACCGCTGGCAATGGCTTCGTTGGCCCGATCGACACCCTCTTGTAGGGTAGCGGCATTACCGGAGGTATAGATTGCCGCGCCGGCGTTGATCATGACGATGTCTCTCGCCGGACCCGGATTATCCTCCAGAACCCCACGAATGGTGCTAAGACTCTCGGCCGCATCATTGACCTGAATCGCCTCCAGCGGGTTACGGGTGACCCCGAAATCCTCCGGCTGAATGGAGAAACGTCGGATCTGACCATCCTTCAGTTCAGCCACATCAGTAACATCACCGATGCTGATCTCATCCAGTCCATCGCGGGAGTGCACCACCATCACATGGCGACTGCCGAGGCGCTGCAGAACCTCCGCCAGTGGCTCCAGCAGCTCACTGCTGAAGACACCCAGCAGCAGATTGGGCACGCCGGCGGGATTGGTCAGCGGGCCCAGCACATTGAAGATGGTGCGAACCCCCATCTCCTTGCGTGGCCCGATGGCATGCTTCATGGCACTGTGGTGGCCTGGGGCGAACATGAACCCAACCCCCACTTCACGGACACACTGCTCCACCTGTTCAGGGGTGAGATCCAGCCGCACGCCGGCTGCTTCCAGGGCGTCGGCACTACCCGATTTGGAGGAGACGGAACGGTTACCATGCTTGGCCACATGACAGCCTGCCGCCGCTGCGACAAACATACAGGCGGTGGAGACATTGAAGGTGCCGGAGGCGTCACCACCGGTACCGACGATATCCACCGGGTGACTCAAACCACCGATCGACACCCCTGAGGCCAGTTCACGCATCACCGAGGCTGCCGCCGCGATCTCCGCCACAGTCTCCCCTTTCATCCGCAGACCAATCAGAAAACCGCCGATCTGCGCTGCCGTGGCGCCACCGGTCATGATGGTTCGCATAACACCGGTCATCTCATCACCCGTCAGGTCCTGACGGGCCAGTACCTTATTGATGGCTTGCTGCATTTCCACGCGCTCTCCCCCCTAGGAATTATTGTTTTTCAGACTAGACAGTGTACATCAGATGCCGGTTACCGGACTGCCGATGGACCGACGTACTTAGCGGCGGCCTGCATAGCATCAACAGAGCTTTAACCTACACCCCTTCAATGAAGTTTTTCAGCAGGTCATGCCCATGCCGGGTGAGGATCGACTCAGGATGAAACTGGACTCCCTGTATCGGAAGAGTCTTGTGCCTCACTCCCATGATTTCATCCATACCGCCATCCGCTTTTTCCGTCCAGGCAGTGATCTCCAACTCTTCCGGCAGGCTCTCGGTTTCGATCACCAGGGAGTGGTAACGGGTTGCCTGAAACGGGTTTTCCAGTCCATGGAAGACACCCTGATCCCGATGATGAATCGGCGAGGTCTTGCCATGCATCACTTCCCGGGCGTGGATGATATTTCCGCCAAAGGCCTGTCCGATGGACTGATGGCCGAGACAAACGCCGAGAATCGGGATCTTTCCCGCGTATGTCTGAATCACTTCAACCGAGATACCGGCCTCATTCGGGGTACAGGGACCTGGTGAGATGACGATCTGGTCGGGTTTCATTGCGCTCACGTCGGCCACACCGATCTCGTCATTGCGCACTACTTTGACTTCGACACCCAGCTCGCCCAGATACTGCACCAGGTTGTAGGTAAAGGAGTCATAATTGTCGATCATCAGTAACATGACTAGACCTCCTCATCACAGGCATGGCGATCCAGTCCGGCTTCAGCCAGCGCCACCGCCCGAAATACTGCACGGCCTTTGTTCATGGTCTCTTTCCACTCCAGCTCGGGCACCGAGTCGGCTACCACCCCGGCACCGGCCTGGATATGCAGGGTCTTCTCCTTGATCACCGCAGTGCGGATGGCAATCGCCGTATCCATGTTGCCGTTCCAGGAGATGTAACCCACCGCCCCCGAATAGACGCCGCGTTTCACCGGCTCCAGCTCATCGATGATCTCCATGGCGCGGATCTTCGGTGCGCCGCTCACCGTACCGGCCGGAAAGGTGGCGCGCAGCAGATCAATGGCACTCATGTCATCCCGCAGTTTGCCGGTGACATTGGAGACGATATGCATGACATGGGAGTAGCGTTCCACAATCATCTTGTCGGTCAAAGTGACACTGCCGATCTTGGCCACCCGACCGGTGTCGTTGCGCCCCAGATCGATCAGCATCAGATGCTCGGCCAGCTCTTTGGGATCGGCCAGCAGTTCCTCTTCGAGCGCCTTGTCCTCCTCCTCGCTGTAACCCCGTCGGCGGGTGCCTGCGATCGGTCGCACGGTAACCTCCCCATCCTCGAGACGGGTCAGAATCTCCGGTGAGGAGCCGACGATATGGAACTCGCCGAGGTCGAGAAAATACATATAGGGAGAGGGATTGAGACCTCTGAGGGCTCGATAGAGATCCAGTGGCGGCGCCTGAAAGGGGATCGACAGGCGCTGCGATACCACCACCTGCATACAATCCCCATCGAGGATGTATTGCTTGATCCGCTCAACCGCCTGTTTGTAACCCTGCTCGGTGAAGCCGGAGACAAAATCCGCTTCATCCACCTGGCGCGGATCGCCAGCCGCCAATTTGGGTACCGGCTGACGCATCGCCCGAATCAGCTCCACGATTCGGGTCTGGGCGGTATCCAGTGAACCACCATTGTGAGGATCGACATGCACAATGACATAGAGACGACCGGAGAGGTTGTCGAACACCACCACCTCGTCGGAGACCATCAACAGAATGTCCGGTGTATTCAGCTGATCCGGATTGGCGCAATCGGCCAGTTTTGGCTCGATATAGCGAATGATGTCGTAACCGAAATAGCCAACCAGGCCGCCGTTGAACCTGGGCAACCCCTCCAGCTCAGCCGCCCGGTAGCGCTGCTGAAATGTCTCGACCCAGGCCAGTGGATCCTCGACCTGATGCTGTTCGATCACAGCCCCGTCAGTGACTACCTCAACACGCTTGTCGTAGACCCTGACATGGGTTCTACAGGGCAGGCCGATGATTGAATAACGCCCCCATTTCTCGCCACCCTGTACCGACTCGAACAGATAGGAGTAGGGCCCATTGGCCAGCTTCATGTAAACACTGAGGGGGGTGTCGAGGTCGGCCAGGACCTCACAGACGACAGGTATGCGATTGTAGCCCTGTTCTACCAGAGCATTGAATTCTTGGGGGGTCATTTTCCTCTCCACACAATAGACGACAAAACAGTTGCTTCAGAGTTGGCCATCACCAACGCCATCGTGCACCGTTCATCAAAGTCTCATTGCGTGAAAGCAGGATCATTGCTGTCTACTAAAGGGTTAAAGCCTCGATTGGGCTTAACCATACTCGAAAACGCCACCTTATCTCAAGCGGCGTTTTCCAGAATCCCCTGGATCTCGGTGAGCGAGTCGATCACCGCATCGGGATTGTAGTTGCGGATATCTTCACCATGGTTGTAGCCATAGCTCATACAGACGATTTGAAAGCTCGCCGCACGGGCCGCTTTGACATCACTCTGGGAGTCACCCACCATCAGCGCCGCCGTGGGATCGACACCAAGGTTTTCCGCAGCATGCAGCAGCGGCATCGGATCCGGCTTCTTTTTCGGCAGGGTATCACCGGCAATGATGATCTCAAAGTCGTCGTGGACACCCAGATCCTTGAGCAGTGGCAGAGTGAACTGGGCTGCTTTGTTAGTCACGCAACCCAGACGGTAACCCTGGTCTTTCAGGTAATCGAGACCTTCCCGTATACCGGGATAGAGCACAGAACGCAGACTGGTGTTTTCCGCATAGAGCTCGAGAAAGATCGGATAGGCCTTAGCAAAATCCGCCTCATCGGGTTCACCATTCAATTGACCGATCAACGCCCGACGAACCAGACGCTCCACCCCGTTACCGACCCAGTCACGTACCTTCGCCTCGCCATGCACGGGACGACCGAGCCGCTTCATCATTTCATCCACGCAGTAGGCCAGGTCCGGAACGCTGTCCACCAGGGTGCCATCCACATCGATGAGGATCATTTCAGGTTTTTTGATCATGCCAAACTCTCTCATGCTAAAAATCAAACAACTAATCCACTGACAAATCCAAGCGGGGATTCCAGCTCCGCAGTGGCCGCACCCTACACAATCACCAAGTGAACAATTCAATCGTTAAAATCAGGGGATCTCTGTATCTGTCGTTATGCTGGCCAGTACCGGCATGACAAAAAGGGCTCTTAACCGAATGCAGTTGGTTTGATCGAAGGTATTGGTGGGGCAGAGCCCCACCCTACCGTTGCACAGCTGTAGGGTGGGGCCAGCCCCACCAAATGCCGCTTAAGTAAGCGCCATCCGGCTATTTAACCCCTTAGGATCAAACCTTGCCCAGCTCATCCATCATCTTGCCGACGATGGTGTTGTAGCGATTGGCGTCGCCCGCTTCCGGGAAACCGAAGATACCGGAACCGGCAACAAAGGTATCCGCACCGGCCGCCTTGATCTCGGCGATATTGTCGACCTTCACACCGCCGTCGATCTCCAGACGGATATCCAGACCGGAGTCGTCGATCAGCTTGCGGCAGGCGCGCAGCTTGTCCATGGTGGCGGGAATGAAGCTCTGTCCACCGAATCCAGGGTTCACCGACATCAGCAGGATCATGTCCAC
This sequence comes from Candidatus Thiodiazotropha sp. AKAK2, assembly GCF_058244685.1. Classification (NCBI taxonomy): domain Bacteria; kingdom Pseudomonadati; phylum Pseudomonadota; class Gammaproteobacteria; order Chromatiales; family Sedimenticolaceae; genus Candidatus Thiodiazotropha; species Candidatus Thiodiazotropha sp. AKAK2. The sequence continues at coordinate 105,174 of NZ_JBSYOP010000031.1, forward strand.
TTTGTCGAGCACGTAATCCAGGTGGCTCAGCGGTGTGGCCGGATTGAAGACCAGGCCCGATTTGCAGCCTTCGTTGCGGATCAGCTGCAGGCTGCGGTCGATGTGCTCGGATGCCTCCGGGTGGAAAGTAATGTAGGTTGCACCCGCTTTGGCGAAATCGGGGATGATCCGATCCACCGGCTTGACCATCATATGAACATCGATATCGGCGGTCACGCCATGTTTCCGCAATGCCTCACAGACCAGCGGACCAATTGTCAGGTTGGGCACATAGTGGTTGTCCATGACGTCGAAATGAACGATCTCTGCGCCAGAAGCGAGGACGTTATCCACCTCCTCCCCAAGCTTGGCAAAATCCGCAGAGAGGATTGAAGGTGCGATCTTATCGGACTGACGGGCCATATTCTTATCTCCTACTGTTCGATCCCCACGCCGGACCAGGCTGAGGTTGGCGCAAACCCATTTTCACGCCGGATTGCAAAAAGGAGGGCCACTTTACCCCAAAGCGTTGCGCTTTTCAGCTATCCCATCCGGGAGGGGTGGAGGCGTGACTGTGGGCAGACTCTGCAATCCGACTGGCTGGCGGGTTAATATGGATCAACAGATCAGGAGATGAGCCATGCCCAAACGCCAAATCACTCAGCCAGGAATCGCAGCCCTGCTACTGCTCATGGTCGGGCTTGCACTGCCACTCCAGGCAGCCAACCTCAGTCTGGAACGGCGGATTTCCGCTACCCTGGACAGCCCCAGCCTGTCGGGTAAGGCAGTCTGGCTTGAAAATGGCGCCAATCGCTTTCTCGCCATCTATAGCCCCAGCGAGACCAAGCTGAGTCTTGGCGGGGCGCTGATACTGCACGATCAGGGGACCCATGCAGATTGGTTGGAGGTGGTTCAGCCGCTCAGAAAACATCTCGCCAAACAGGGATGGAACACCTTGGCGCTGCAACTGCCGGCTACCGACTCCAGCCCCGATGCAACAGCCCGTCTGTATCTGATGGAGAAGGCGTCAGCGAGGATTCAAAGTGCCATCGACTACTTCGATCCCCAGCAGCAATCTAATCTGGTGCTGGTAGGCCATGGTCTTGGGGCCGCCATGGCATTGCACCATCTTGCCAAACAGCCCAACCAGAGGGTCAACGCCATTGCCGCGATCAGCCTGAGCATCGATCCTTCCGATGAGTCCGACCCGGTATCCGAGGCCATTGCGCAGTTAGAGACCCCGATATTGGATCTGTATGGCAGTCGCGACCTGCCTGTCGTCACCGGGAGCGCAGCCAAGCGCCGTCAGATCGCCTCAGCGAATGCCAGAGAAGGGTATCGCCAGGAGGTCATGACTGGGGCAGATCACTTCTTCCGTGGCATGCAATCGAGCCTGCAGCAGCGTATTCACGCCTGGCTGAAGCGCACCAGTGCGGTCGAAGCACAGAATTGAGGGAGGGTTACTTGGTCACCATCAAGGCTTTAATTCGACGGACATAGTGCCTGGTCTCTCCCGGTGCATAGCCTTCCACCTGAGACCAGTTCTTGACCTCTCCATGGGCTTTTATCGCCTTGCGGTAGGCGCGTAACACATTGCCGTATCCCGCATTGTAACTCCCCAGAGCAAAGGCCAGACGCTCCTCAGTAGGCAGCCCTTTTTTCCACTTCCGGTAGAGCATTCGATCGTAGTAGATGCCCGCCGCAATATTCCAGCGAGGTTCTTCTATATGGGTGAAATGGGGGTTATCCTCTTTGATCTCCTGGTAGGTGGCCGGCAGAATCTGCATGATCCCTTTTGCACCGGCGGAACTGAGGGCCTTTGGCTGCAATCCTGATTCAGCGATGCCCTGCGCCTTGAACCAGTGCCAATCGATATGGGGACCGAAATAGTGTTTGGTGTACTTTCGGAAGTAGTTGTCGTAACGATCACTCCAATGATCGTGCTTAACATGCTTGAATGGACCAGCGACCAGCAGCCCAGGCAGCAGTAGCAACAGTAGACAGCAACGCAACATAGAGAGCCTAGCGCACACTCATCCGGCCGCCCCTAGTTGAGCCCCAGACCGATCACCAGCCCCAGGGCTGTGCCGATGCCGATAAAGATTCCCATGATCATGATACCGACAGCGATGTTGCCCTTCTTCAACTCATCGGGAATGCTGAAATTGACAATGTGGCTGAACACTTTACAGCCGAACCACATAAAGAAGATGGTGAGTGCTCCACCAAATATCACATACACGAAATTAAGCAGGATGGGATCTAGGCTATCGGTCATTTTCCCCTCCCAGGGAGAGATTGAGAAGCGTTATTGAATTCATGTTTCTTCAGCCCATGGAGCGCGCTTCTTTGATTCGCTCATAGGCCTTCTTTATCTCATCGGTTTTCTGTGCCGCCATTTTCATCATCTCTTCCGGCAACCCTTTCGATACCAGCTTGTCCGGATGATGCTGACTGATCAGACGACGGTAGGCCCGTTTCACTTCCTGATCGGATGCTTGCGGGGAAACATTAAGAATCGCATAGGCGTCATTCAGCGAGACTCCCTGGGTTCTGGGTGGCGGCTGACTGCCCGCCCCGGCATAGTGAGACTGGGCGCGCACCATACGTTCAAGACGGCGAAAGGTGAATTCCGGAATATTCAGCAGCTCACAGATATGCAGCAGCAACAGCTCTTCTTGCCGGTCCATCTCACCATCGGCATAGGCCGCCTGGATCTGGATCTCCAGAAACATCTGAATCAGCGTCTGGCGCCGGTGACACTCCTGGCGGAACTGGGTTACCACATCATCGAGAGGGAACTGGTCCGATTTACCTTCCTGAAACAGACGGATCGCGGTGCGTCGCATCTCGCTGGAGAGGGACATCTGGCCCATCAGGTTTTCGGCAAGCCGGATCTCATCCTGGGAGACCCGCCCATCCGCCTTTGCCAGATGGCCTAAGACCGAGAAGGTTGCGGTAAAAAATGCGGTCTGGACCCGCTCCTGATCCCCTGGCCCCCAGCTGATGTCATCATCCGGCAGCCCTTTCAGGCCTTTATCGAATTTGTGGCCCAAGGCGGCGCCCAGTACAGCCCCCAAGGGCCCACCAAGCATGAATCCAAAAGCGCCACCAACCAGTTTTCCCCACCAACTCAAGGCTGCACCTCACTTAGGGCCTGTTAACACCAATCCACACAGCGAGAGCAAGACTCAGAGCCTTCAATCACCATGGCAATCGGCAGACTATACCTCAGCCGACCCCGCTTAAGCTATTTACCGTGAAGATATTGCTCATCGCTGAAGGAGTAGACCCAGGCCGGGAAGAACACCACCAGCATGGTGATCACCCAGCCATTGATCAAGGCTTCGGGAAAGAACATCAGTGGAAAGAAGGGGATGATCGTCACCTGCAGTTCCGCCATCGTGTAGGCGCCACTCAACACCAGCAGCTGCATGGCCAGATACCCGCTGATATAACCCACCAGCCAGGCGGTGAAGAAGCCGTTCCCCAGGACATAGACAAAAAACTGCTTGGGTAACCAGGAGCGTACCAGCACCAGAGCGATCTGCGACAGGGTAATCGGCACTAATACCACGGTCAGGAAACTGACCACATAGCCTTCCCAGCCGTAGCCTGCATTCATGCTCACCGCGAACAGCGCGATACTGGCGGCGATAATCGCCAGTGACCAGCCAAACATCAGAGTGATCACCGTCACGCCCAGCAGATGAAACGAGAGGCCGGGCTGGATCTGACCCCGCATATGCCAAAGCGCGATAAGACAAACAATCGCACCGAGGAACACATGAATCTGATTCTGTTGTGTCAGACGCTGCCAGGTAGCCAGTCTCAACGCAGCAATCAGCACGGCACCACAGAGACCGGCAAGCCAGAACAGCAGGGTCGTTGAAAACAGACCACCATCCAATTCCATCGATTTCCTTCCTTTCCTCCGAGCCGATTTCAGCTATGCTGACGGCTGTTGACACAGCAGATTTATGACAGGGGAGAACCCAATGATCTACCGATCCCTCGGTGATAGCCAAATCAAAGTCAGCGCTCTCTCACTCGGCACCATGACCTTTGGTGAACAAAACAGCGAAGCCGAAGCCCATGCTCAACTCGACCGTGCAATTGAGGCAGGTATTAATCTTATCGACACAGCGGAGATGTATCCGGTTCCGCCGAAAGCCAATACCCAGGGCGAAACAGAACGCCATATCGGCAGCTGGCTGGCACGCCATGGCCGACGGGAGCAACTGGTTCTCGCCACCAAAGTTGCCGGTCCGGCAGACTGGCTCAGCTATCTGAGGGACGGCAATCTGCACCTCGACCGATCCAATATCGAGGCCGCATTGGAGCAGAGTCTGCAACGTCTGCAGACAGATTACATTGATATCTATCAGCTGCACTGGCCGGATCGCAAAACCAACTATTTCGGTGCCCTGGGTTATCAGCATCCGAAGCATGAGTCAGCAACCCCCATCGAAGAGACCCTGGAGGTCTTGGGGGATCTTAAAAAAGCCGGCAAAATCCGCCATATCGGTGTCTCCAACGAGACCCCATGGGGCCTGATGCGCTATCTGCAGGTCGCACAACAGAAGGGACTGCCCAGAGTGGTCTCGATTCAGAATCCCTACAATCTGTTGAATCGCAGTTTCGAAATCGGCCTGGCTGAGATTGCCCACCGGGAAAATTGTGGCCTGCTCGCCTACTCGCCGATGGCCTTCGGTGTTCTGTCAGGCAAATACCTGGAGGGCAAACAACCCGCCAAGGCCCGCCTGACCCTGTTCGAGCGTTTTACCCGTTACACCAACCGCCAGGCCAGCGCTGCCAGTGAACGCTATGTCACGTTGGCCAGGGAGCATGGATTGGATCCAGGGCAGATGGCTCTGGCCTACGTCACCAGCCGCCCTTTTGTCACCAGTACCATCATCGGTGCGACCACCCAGCAGCAACTGGAGATGAATCTGGCCAGCATCGATCTCAGCCTGGACCGGGAGGTGCTTGAAGGTATTGAAAAGATCCACACAGAGCAGCCGAACCCAAGTCCATGAAACTTTACAAAAAGTGCCCTGTTTCCATGACAAAGAGCATAGGATCAACAGAAAAAATGGGCTAAAGTCATGATCAAGAGACCGATTAAAAGATCAATACCAAGCGGGTTGTCTATTGTAAAAAGATAGCGAAAAAAACAGTGCCATCACACTGTCTGATTGAGTTGAACAGCGGAGAAGTATGAAAATGAATGCACCAAGAATCCGTATCGGCAGTTGGTTCAGGACCGTCAATGGAGATCAGTTCGAAGTTGTCGCTCACGATCTGGAAGAGGGAGTCGTGGAGGTCCAGTTTTACGATGGCACAGTGGAAGAGTACGACCTGGAAGACCTCAAGGAGCTTCAGATTGTACCGACAGCCCCACCGGAAGACTGGGCAGGCTCTTATGATCTCTCCAAGGATGATTACGGCGTAGACCTGGACCAGCCGGCCGGGGACACCCACTACAACCCCCTGGATCACCTGGAAGATACCGATTAGACGTCATGGCTGAACTTCCCACCACGCCAGTCGTAAGCCCAACAGCTTACGAACCCCCTATGATCGGTCATTGCAGTACAGCTCGCGCCCGTTTTGCGATCGGTGTATCAGATTTATTGCTCAAAGCAGCGGGGTTGGCACCGAATGAAGAAAAGAAATTCCACTCTGAAGCAGCTTGACCGAAGAGGTCCAGCATATCAGTTTTACAGGGCCGAACGGTCGAAATTAACCATGAAATCAATAACGTTGATTGAAAACCGTCACTTAGGCAAAGTGAAACCAGGTTAATTACCCGGACGTATCAATTAATAAACAGCATGCGGCGGCATCAAGCATGCGCTTGAAGGCTGTTCCGGGGCTCTAAAGTTTGCTTTTTCAGGGCCGTTATTAAAAGTAACAGGACCTTGTTTCGAGAACGAACCAGGAGGTGTGTGATGAAGACAGTCTATGATATGAGTACGGGCCAGATCATTGAAACCGGTCATACCACTCTGTCTGCGCCTCAAAACGCCTCAGAGTTCGATCAGCCGGCACTGCAGCTTGGTCTGCAACCGGTCACTTCCGAGCTTCCCACGAAGTGCGCTTTCCCGCCTGAGCTGGTCCTGGCGGACCTAAACGCCTTTGTCGAAAAAATGAGCTGACAGGATAAGGCGCTCACTTCGTGACTCGAAAGCCGGGCCTTTTGGCCCGGCTTTTTTATGCCTCGGGGGGAGAGTCCAGAATCGCAACAACATCACCTTCCCGCACATCCACCTGTATCGGCGAGAGGGCATCCCCCGCACAGGGACCGCGCAGACAGAGACCATTTTCAACGCGAAACAGCGCACCATGGGTAACGCACTGAATGTAGCTCTGGCTCAAATCGAGAAACTGGTCTGGCTGCCATTCGAGATTGATTCCGGTGTGAGGACAACGGTTAAGATAGCCATAGACCCGCCCTCCTTTGTGCACCACCAGAATCTCCTGCGTACCACCTTCCAGTTCCACGCTGAAACCCCGGCTCCCCGGATCCTCGAATTCATCAAATCTGCATAATCTGTGTATGGATGACATAAGCCTTCAATTCACCGCTAAAGCCCGTCCCGACCACACTTCTCACCGGCAATGCGGTTGCCATAGCGCAGCGCCTCCAGGGGATCCAACCACTCAAACAGAGCATGGATCACGCCGGCATTGAAAACATCCCCGGCCCCCAGGGTATCCACCACTTTTGCCGGCTTGACAGCCTGCTCAAAATGCACCCCGCGATCCCGATCCAGCATCCAGCTGCCGTGCTCGCCCCAGGCAAGGTAACAGAGCGCCTGTCGGATCATCGGAGTGATATGGTCGAACAGCTGCCGGGCATCCGCAATACCTTTGGCCATGCTGTAGGCGCGGGATATCAACACCACATCCACATAAGGCAGCGCCTGCTCCAGACCCGGCCTGGGCTTTTCCAGCTCAAGCGATACCTGCAGGTTGGGATACTGCTGCCTCAGCTGCTGCAGCATCTTCAGGGTCGCTTGCGGATTTCGGCCTTCAAAATGGACCCAGTCATATGCTTGCAGGTCAATTTCAGCAAAATCTTCATAACTGAATTCGGAGAGCTGCCGGTAGTGAACAATCGTCCGGGATCCACTCGCTTCAGCGGTGGTGATATAGGAGGTTGGAGTCATGCCCCCTGACTCAACCCGGACCCAGCGGGTATCGATCTGCACGCTGTGCAGTTGATCGAGAATGAATCGACTCGCCTCATCGTCCGCCATCACTCCGGCCCAGCTGCAGCTATGCCCCAAGCGGCTCAACACGGTCAAACTGTTACAGGCGTTGCCACCTCGTCGGCGGCTTTGTGAAATGGCCCTGATCTCCTGATCCTCTTGCGGGTAGGCCTCGACCCGATTGACGATATCGAGGGTTGCCACCCCCACTGCCAGAATTCGCATCGGAGATTGTTTAACTCCTATTATCGAGCTGAAAAAGAGTGAGTGACACCGTCACAGACGGTGCGGCCGAAACGGTCGGGCCGATGTACAACAAGCGACTCACAACCGTCCGGAGTGAGTGGATTATTTGCGGCGGAACAGACGCCCCAGCGAGTTACGCTTGGAATCCCCATCCTCTCCCGGCTGGCCCAGTTCGGATAGCCGTGAAGCGGCTTCGGAGGTTTCCCGTGCCGGTGAGGTCGCGTTATCCAGTCCACCGGTCTTTCTCAGCAGCAACTCCAACTTGCGTTTCAGTTGATCCACTTCCTTGTCCCTGTCTTCAACCGAATCCTCGAGGGACCGGCACTGGCTTTGGGAGAGCCTCAGCAGATGGTCCTTTTCATTCAGTGACTGTTGCAGGGAGAGCATCTCCTGACGACTGGCCTGTAAGGCTGCCACTTCATCCACATCCCGGCTGCTTGAGAGAGACTGGTTGGATTTGGTGCGCTCCAGCTCCTGACGCATATGCTCAAGATCCTCAGCTGCCTGACGACGCACCATATCCAGTTCGGTACGCAGGGCATTGACTTGCTCGTCGACACCAAAGGATTGTACATCCTGTATCTGCTCTACATAGGTTTCGATGACACTGCGCAGTTCGCCGACTTCCCGGCGCATGCGGATGGCTTCGTCATTCGCTTCATCCCGCTCGGTCTCAAGGTTCTCAGCCTTGATACGCAACTCTTCCATCTGCACCAGCAGATCATCCGCCAGATTGGAATCTGACACATGGTCCCGCATCCCGCTCATCTCGGAATTGAGATGATCGTTCTCATTTACCAGATCGGTAAACTGATCGCGCATCTCAGTCAGCTGTTTGGCCAGGCTGTCCCGCTCCTGCTGCAGGCGATCTTTCTCTTCGGTCAGATTTTCAAGATCTTCACCAAGCATTTCGATGGCGGTCTCCTGTACATCGCGTTCCCGCTTCAGTACATTCGCCTGCCTTGCCAGCTTGTCATTCTTTTCACGCTTTTTCTGCTCTGCCTCGAGGGCGGTGCGAAGCTCATTCACCTCGCTGTCCACATCATCTGTGAGCTGGCTCTCCATCTCCAACTGGACTTCTCTCAGGCCTTCGACTTCCCGCTTCAGTCTGATAATCGTCTCTTCCGATTCACTCAGCGCCTGCTGCGCACTCTTCAGATCATCGTCAGATGCCGCCTCCGCCAGGGACTCATTGGCTCGCCCGAGCTCCTCAGTAAGCGTCGACTGCTGAGCTTTGCTCTCATCGAGCTGTTGCTGCAACTGCTGTTTCTCTTGCTCCAGCGCGTTGAATTGTTGACTCAGAGAATCCCGACTGGTTTCCGCTTCCTGCAGGGTGTTGGTGACGGTTTGAACGCGCTCTTTTTCTGCTGCCAGTTCTGCCTCTACATTTGCCAGCAACGACTCATGATCGGTCTGCTGATTCTGCTGATCCTGTCTGAACTGATCCAATTCGGAGTTGAGCTGGGCTATCTGTTGCTGCAGATCCTCTTTTTCAGAGTTCAAGTTATCCCGGGTCGATTCAGTCTCTGCCAGCTGGTCGGCAATCGACTCGATATTCTGTTTCTGCTCGGCCAGCTCAGCTTGCAGCGTCTCAACTGCCGAGCTCTGTGCGGACAACGCACTCTGCTGGCTCTGCCTGGTCTCTTCAAGTTCGGCCCGGGCTCCGTCCAGCTGCTCTTGCAGTGCCGCTTTGTCACTCTGCAGGGACTCACGCTCACTTTCCACTTGCTGCTGTGCCCGGCTCAGCTCGTCCAGAGACTGGTTTGCCTCAGCCAGTTCTGCGGAAAGGCGCTCCACATCCTGCTGCTGATCGGAGTTATGGCTCTGCAGAGCGTCGATTTGCCCCTGCAGGTCAGCCAACTGCTGCGCCAGCGTCTCTTTTTCATCCAGCACGGATTGCCGCTCACTGGCCACCTGTTCATGACTCTGGTTGAGCTCATCCAGCGAGCCCTTCGCGGCCGCCAGATCCTCCGAAATGGCCTCAACCGACTGCTGTTTCTCATTCAGCTCATCTTGCAGGCTGTCAATTCGGCTTTGCCATTCATTCTGTTGCTCAGTCAATTGCTGCTGACTCAGCTCCAGCTCAGTCTGACTGGCCGCCAGCTGCTCTTCCAGAGAGAGCTTGGCCTGCTCTATTTCCGATAGCTGCTCGGTACTGACCTCCACCGCCTGTTCCGCTGTCTCCAGAGAGTGTTTCAGGAATACAGCGGTCTGATGCTCCTGTTCAAGACGCGCTTCAAACTCAACCCGTTTCTCTTTCTGTTTACGGGTTGCCTGCTGCGCTTCCTGCAACTGCTCGCGCAGTGCAACCAAAGCCTCATCACTGCCCAGGCGGGACTCTTCAAGAGCCTCCTCAAGCTGCTGTTGACGCTCAACCGACTGCTCTTTTTCAAGATCGGAAGCGGCGATCTGCTGCTGCAGCTGTTTGATCTCTTCTGTTGCCTTATCCTGCTGCTCCTGCATCTCGGCCAGAGCCTGACTGAGACTCGACTCAGCCTGTTCCAGCGCTGCTTGACGTTCTGCCAGGGTGGTATCCTGCTGCTGTTTCTCCTGTTGCAAACCCTCCAGCTCGCCTCTGACCTGCTCAAGCTCAGACTTCAGCTTGCTGATGGCATCCGCATGCCCTGTCTCGAGCTCATCGCTGGCGTTACGCAATGCATCAAGATCGCTGACCAGCTCCTGCTTCTCGCCTTCAAGTGATTCGATCTGCTGCTGCAGCTGGTCAATGCGTGTCTGCGACTCTTCATATTGATGTTGCAGATCCTGCTTCAGCTCCTGCAGACCGGCGATCTCGTCGCTGGCCTGTTCAGCCGTCAGCTTGGCTGACTCATTCAGGCTTTCAATCTGACTGTTCAGGTCCTCAACAGATTGCTGATTGAGTGCCTGCTGTTGATGCAGCTCATCCTGTGACTGGGCCAGGGATTGCTGCAGCTCTTCAAGCTGCTGTTGATAGCCGGCTTCGGATTCGGAACCCTGTTGCTGCTGATTCTGCAACTCATCCTGCACCTGTGAGAGACTCTGTTCGAGCTCCTCGATCCGCTGCTGATGCTGATTGGCGGCATCCTCTGCACGCACCTTTTCCTGGTGCAGCTCCTCCTGGGCCTGATTAAGGAACTGCTGAACCTCATCGATCTGTCCCTGGTATCCGCTTTCCGACTCAGCCGCCTGCTGTTGCTGTTGCTGCAGCTCCTGCTGAGCCTGATCCAGAGACGCCTGAAGTGTTTCAAGCCGCTGCTGATGCTGACTCTCAAGCTCGCTGGCCTTCTCACGCTGCTGTTGCAGTTCCTGTTGGGTCTGTTCGATGGTTTGCTGCAGCGCTTCGATTTGTTGCTGATAGCGGGATTCACTATCGGAGACCTGAGCCTGATGCTCCTCAAACTGGCCGGCCAAACCATCATGTTGCTGTCGAGCCTGATCCAGCTCACCGTTCGCCTGTTGCAGAGATTGTTTCAGTGATGTCTGCTCTTCGGTCAGCGTGTCGACGGATTCAGTCAGTGACTGGTTCTGTTGCTCAGCCTCTTTTAAGGCGTCTGTAAGCTGCTTCCTTTCGCCCTTCAGACGCTCCAGATCATCCGCAAGCTGATGCTGGCGCGCTTCAGTCTCCTGTTGCTGTTTTGCCAGCTCATCCCGTTCCTGGGTAATTGTCGCCATTCCGGCTTCAGCCTGCTGATGGAAGTCGTCCGCCTCACCTTTGAAGCTATCCATCTCAGCCAGCAGCCGCTGGTTCTCCTGCTGCAACTCATCACTCGACTCGCGGATGTTCTCAAGCTCAAACTGCAGCTCGGTAATCTGCTCCTTCAGACGCCCTTCACTCTCCTGATGGCGCCCATGAATCTGTTCCAGTTGCTGATGCAGATCGTCACTGTGGGCCTTGACGTCTGTGGCATGCTGCCTGGCAATATCCAGCTCCTGCTGACCAGTCTCAAGTCGGGCCTCGAGCGCCTCAATGCGCTCCTGCAGCTGCTCACGGTCAGCGTCAAGCTGCTCACTTTCAGACAGCTTCGATTGAGCCTGCTGCAGAGCCTCGCGCAGCTCGGAGGCCTCCTGTTGCAACCCCTCAGCCTCTGATGCCTCCTGTTCACCGCTCTGAATCTTGCTCTTCGCGGCGGCCAGAGCCTGGCGAAGCAACTTGATCTCCGTCTGTCGTTGTTCCAGCTCATGTTGGAACTGGTTGCGGGTCTCATCAAGCTCCCGCTTCAATCGGTTAAATGCGGCAATCTGCTCCTCAGAGGTCTCGGCAGGAGCGGCGTCATCCCCATCCCGATTGAAATCGATGACATTGTTGGCCGGTTGATCGCCATCACGGCTCTTCAGACCCACCAGCTCGGCCAGCTCGGCCCAATTGATATCGACGACGAATACTTCCGCTCCCCGCTCCGTCAACAGATAGGCGGCGGTGGCGGACTGCCCAACCTCTTCACCATAGACCACATAGGGTCTGTCCAGCGTCAGGCTCGAAGCCTGAAAGCGCAGTGAGAAAAAAGGCAGATTGATCGCCCCAGGCAAGTGGCCCTCTTCATACTCCTCCGGCGTCCGGACATCCAGCCAGAGCGCACCCTTCTCGATATATCCGGTCGCTTCCGAGTAGCTCAGGGTTCTCGACAGGGGTTGCTTGACCAGTTCGATGAAGTCACTTTTACTGAGTCGTACCAATACCCCGTCAGCGACCATCTCAACCGAACTGCCACGGGGTTTATCGGAGATCAGCGCCTCTTCACCAAAGCCTTTGCCCGCTTTCAGCCTGGCCAGCTCCACCGGTGCATGACCCTCTTCGGGTTGCCGGGAAACCACGCATTCGCCACGACTGATCAGATAGAAATAGTCCCCTTCATCACCCTGATGGATTACCAGCTCGCCGGCGCGCACCTGGATCTCCTCCATACGCATCATCACCCGTTGCAGATTGGCTGGTGGAATCTGTTGGAATACTGGGGATTGCAGAAGCAGACTCATCCAATCACCGCTGCTGGGCTGTTCAAGGTCTTTTACTTCATAACTGGCGCTGTGGCTGCGCGCCAGCATATCGCTGAGCATGCGGCTGTCTATGCGGACATAGTTCACAGCCGTTCTGGCCTGTGCGGAGTGTTTTCTGGGGAGCTGATGGGCAAGGGCAAAACGGGCGGTCGGGGTACCGCTGCTGATCAGATCCATCTCTTTCTGCCCGGACAACAGGGCAACAGTACCTGACAACAGGTAGACATTCTGGTGGTCAGTGTCCCCTTCACGAAAAAGGTATTCACCCTTCTTCGCCTTTTCAACCACAATCTGGCTGAGCAGATGACCAAGCTGCTCCTCAGAGAGCGTGTTCAAAGGCACCAGATTTTTTAGTAGAACATCGTCACTTTTACTGTTTGGCACGGCCATACTTTCTGCGCTCAGGAATATCGATCCTATGATTTGAGGGTAACGTCGCTCCTCTATTTAACGGCACCCTGAATAAAAAGCTGAATGGGAATCTCCCTCCTGCCAAGTAAAAGATTGAACAGGTTTGCATTTTTATCAGAGCCGAGAAACCATAACGATCTTAATGTTTTATTTCAACGACATAAATCAAAATTTTTTTGATTTACCGGTATCTACTACAGAGACTGCATGCGGGGGTCCATCTCCTATACGTGCTACAGTGGCCTCTAAGGCGCAATGTTTTGCAGGCACGCTCAAGCAGAATAAACATGTTACTGCTACTTAAGGCCAGTTAACACTAGGCTATAAACCTTATGAAAAGATTAAATGGCGTTGTAGCTGCCGGCCATTCTGAAACTGCTGATGCAGCTGTCGAAATATTAAAGGCTGGTGGTAATGCCTTCGATGCCGTTGTCGCCGCTATGCTCGCCGCCTGTGTCACCGAACCGGTACTGGCCTCCCCCGGGGGAGGGGGATTTCTGACCGCTCGGGCTGAAGGCCGATCACCACAAGTATATGACTTCTTCGCCCATACACCAAAACGGAAACGACCATTGGAGGATCTCGATTTCTATCCGATCGAGGCCAATTTCGGTACGGCCCGGCAGACCTTTCATATCGGCCTGGGCTCAATCGCCACACCAGGGTTCATCCGTGGACTGTTTCTGATCCATCAGCACCACTGCAGACTCCCCCTGAGTGAACTGTTCCAACCGGCCATCGCCCTCGCAAGAGAAGGGGTTGTGCTCAACCGCTTCCAGAGTCTGATTACCCGGATCATCGGCCCGATCCTGCGTGCAACCCCGGCAGTCATGTCGTTAAATGAGTCCCCAGCGAACCCCGGGCAACTGATTGCCGAAGGTGAACTTCATCGCCAACCGGATCTGGCCGATTTCCTTGACGCACTGCAGCACGAAGGTGAGAGACTCTTTTACAATGGAGAGGCCGGCCAGCAACTGGTCAGAGACTGCAAAAACCAGGGCGGTCTGTTGCAGATGGAGGATCTCGACGAATACCAGGTTATCCTGCGAGAGCCATTGCAACTCAACTACCGGGGTGCAGGGCTGTTCACCAACCCACTCCCTTCACTGGGAGGAACCCTGATCGCATTCTCTCTGGGATTGATGGCAGAAGATTCAGCGCAGACCTCAAAAAGCGATCCTGAATCCTCATTGAGACAACTGGCCCGTTGTATGAAACTTACCCAGCAGGTCAGGCAGGAACGCCTCGATTCCATGGCGCAGATTCTCGATCCAGAACTTGCCAAGGCCTACCACCAGCGAATGGATATCGGTGGGATATCCACACGAGGGACGACTCAGATCAGTATCGCAGACACCCAAGGCAATCTTGCCAGCATGACCCTCTCCAACGGTGAAGGCTGCGGTTATGTGATCCCGCAGAGTGGCATCATGATGAACAACATGCTGGGTGAAGAGGACCTGAATCCCGGCGGATTCAATCACTGGCAGGAGAATAGCCGACTGGCATCGATGATGTCACCAACTCTGATCATTGAGCGAAACGGCGATGCTCTGGTCACCGGCTCCGGTGGCTCCAACCGAATCCGAAGCGCGGTATTGCAAATCATACTCAACCACATCGACCACCATATGCCACTTGAAGCGGCGGTCTCCAACCCACGCATACACTACGAAAACGGTCTGCTGAGCATCGAGCCCGGTTATGATGAAACCGCATGCCACGCCCTCTTGGATGAATTTCCAAAGCAGCAGCATTGGAGAAAAAAGAACCTCTTTTTCGGTGGCGCCCATAGCGTCAAACTCAAATCCAACGGTATGCTGGAAGGTTCCGGCGATGAACGACGGGGTGGAGTCTGGCGCCAACTTTTCAACTGATGACCAGGGCCTGTTAACACGAATCCAATACGTTCTGTTGCGCCTGAAGGGCTGGGTCTTTTTTTGCGGCCAGCAGGATGCATTGGGTCAGTATTAACAGGCCCGAACAGGTGTAACTGACTATCTGCCCAAGCACCTTTCGATACGCTAATCACAGCAGTGGCGAATCACAGCCCCAATAGATCCTCCTTGAGTGACTTGGTGACAGGCTTCTCTCCCAGCCAGACGCTCAGCAACGCTTGAAAGAAATCGACCCCCGGTATGACGCCCTTTTCGACACCCTTGATCTTCACCCTGGTACCTTTATTGGGAAAATAGTCCAACTCAACTACCTCCCCCTCTGTCAGAGTTTCAAACCACCCGTTAAACCGACTCAGTCGTTCAGCAATTTGACTGAACTGCTGTTGATCGAGGTTTGCACTGAAGCCGTCCTCCCAACCCTGAACGAACTTCTCCTTATCCACTTTTGAATAGAGCACCCTCATCTCCACCCTCGCAGCAGCCTCGCTCTTCAGAATCATTGACTCCTGATTGCTCTTCTGTTGCAGATAGAGTGCTGCAACATAGATATCGAAAAAGAACTTCTCCCTGACCCCTGCACCATTCAACTGAAGTGTCACGCCGTCCTCGGCACGTTGCATCGTTTCATCCAGATTGATACCTGCAACATCTTTTGCGACAGCATTTGATATGAGAGACAAAAGCCAACACAGTAGAAATAACCGCTTCATATTTTTCTCCTTAAACACTCAACTGTTTCCAATCTTGGCCGATAGATGCCTAAATTCATGCCCAATACGGAATGTATGGAGCTATTTTAGGTAACTCATGATACGAAGCCACTCGATCAAGCTGAATATAGATTGCCTGATAGATACATCCAATAACAAACAAGACTTTTAATCGATAGATGACTCACGTCATATACCAATGATCCAAAACACTGTAGAAATCCATCACTGTATCAACATCCGGATTTTAACTGACACTGATCCTTTTCCACGTTCAGATGAAAGAAAAAATAGACTTTTTGTAAAAAAGCCAGTAAAAAACGGTCGTTTTATGTTTACCTATTGAAAAACTGTGTTATTTTTAACACACAACCTACCCACTATTGTAAGAAGGAGCAAACCTTATGGTTGCAAAGAAAGCCGCAAAAAAGACCGCTAAAAAAACTGCAAAAAAGAAAGTTACTGCTAAAAAAGTAGCTGCAGCACCACGCCTGAAAGCCATCACAACCAAGCAGACCAAGACACAAATCTTAAGCACCATTGCAGAAGAGACCGGTCTATCCCGCAAAGATGTGGCGGCTGTATTCTCCTCACTGAACACTCTAGTTACCCGCCATTTACAGAAAAGAGGATCAGGTGAGTTCACGATTCCGGATAGCGGCATCAAGGTCCGTCGCGTTGTAAAACCAAGAACCAAAGCCCGCATGGGACGCAACCCAGCAACCGGTGAAGCGATCAAGATCGCAGCCAAACCAGCAAAGACCGTTGTAAAACTGACTGCTCTGAAAGCACTGAAAGACAAAATCTGATCATTCAGTCTGCTGCCGTTACAAGTGTAACGGCAGCAACAAACCACCCTAGACAGCCTGTAAACAGGGCTCTTTTACTGCCCCGCTTTGAGAACCCGGCTAATCCGGCAATGAAATCTCCAGCTCATCCCCCTGCTGCTGCAGCTTGAGATGTTTCAGAAAACTCATACCCAATAACACTTCATGGGCTGGCATATTAGGCAGTATCGACGCTTTTACATTCTGCATTGTAATCGGACCGAGCTGTAATCGATCGATCTCAGTCATCCAGCTTCTCACCACCCCATTGGCCGTACGACTCTGACTCGGCGCACCAGGCTGAAGCCCCGCCTTCTCAGCCAATGATGAGGATACAGCGACCAGGGTAGCACCGGTATCCAGCAGATAGACAACATCGACACCATTGATCTTACCCGGCGCTACATAGTGACCGGCACGATTACGTTTCAGCACCACGGAAGACTCACCCTGGAGATTGGTGGTCACACTGAGCTGCCGATTGGGGTTGTTTTGACGTTCCAGCCATTGGGAAAACAGCAGGGTAAGCATCGCCAGCATCAGCACCCATGCTGCAATGATCATCCATCGACCGAAATTCTGTTGTTCACTCATAAATCGGATAGACCGTTTACACACTCATTGGTTTGGCTTGGTTAAGCTGTTTTTTTGATATCGACCCGATTTAACAACCTGGCGGCTGAGAAAGTCACTTTCAGGGTCTGCTCACACACATAACATAGGGTGGCTTTTTGCAATTTCAACCAGCGATTAAATCACCACCCATTCTGTAAAACAGGCCCTGGTGCAGATAAGAGTTATCTGAAAGAGAGGGTGTCCAGCCGCCAAAACCTAGCCGGACTGAGCAGTTGATGAGCGGCAGGTGACGATTCCAGACAAACCACCTGCCGCTTACTACCAAGCCTGATCTTATCGACGGTACCCTCTGTCGGGTGACTGCGAACGCATTTTGCTCGCGAAGTGCTGTCGATAGTAAGCCAATGCACTGTTACCGTTTGCAGCAACATCGAAGACCTTCCAGCCAGAATCGCTGCGATAGAAACGAAAATCGATGTTGGCCGGGTATCCACCTGCCTGCAGGATACCGACACGCACTTTCACTTCATTACGACCTGACGACCTCGGACGATAAAAGCGTACATCCTGATTGTTGTAGTCACCCAACCGCTTCGCCAGGGTGCCCAGCAACAGCACTTTGACCTGCTGACCAAGCTCAGCTTTCTGCTGCCCCGTCATATAACGCTTCATAGGACCAGCCGCCCAATCAGCCATGTAGTCAAAATCGAAATAGGGGGCAATCTCAGTTTCCAAAAATGCCGCAACTTTCTGGGGGTTTGGTTGATCTGATTGACGCATGAACTTGAGCAGCTTGGTCACCCCCTCTCGCAATATCATCCCTGGCCCGACTTCCTGCTGCATGGCCGCAGCACCGCCTCGGTGGGCTGGTGAATGACCATATCCTGGCATTGCCTGAATGCCACTTGATAACAGCAAGCCGAATGCCGCTAAACCTATCAGGGTTCTCTTCATAATTATCCTCCGGTGGTAGTTTGAGATCATCTTTGTGACCTGAAGGCAGGTTGCCTAGTCAACCTGCCAAAATCAAGTTATTTAGCTCGATTTAACAACTGCTAAATCATGAATTCGCTAATATTATTAAGGTCCTGCCATGCCCCATATAGACGAATCCAATCCGTAAAGTTTGTTCGTGATTACTAATAGACAGCTCTAATCAGAGCGGTGATAGGCGCCGATTATCCTCACCACCCACAACTCAGTTATCACATCGCCCTGCAACACCAGGTCAGGTTCTATCAGCTCGGCAGTCTCGAGTTGTGGGCAGGCAATTCGTCATGCCCAATCGAGAAAAAACCAGCTGTTTAATCACAACCAGCTTGTCATCGACACGATGGGTATTGAAAACATCGAACTCCACCTCGTAGCAATCGCAGAGCATGCAAGCGATCCACTGAAAGCTGATCTTCTCAATCACAGCGAAATGAATAGTGCTAACTGGGCCTGAAAAAAAAGTGATCAGCTTTGCTGCCTGAAACAATAAGTGCGTAGAGGCGCCTAGTGGGCCACGCGGCAAACAAGCGGACGATCAGCCGGACCCAAACACCAAGCCATAGGGTTCACGTTCCACCCCATGGGCTTCAGTTTTGAGGATTGATGATGTCAATGGGTCTCTCAGAGACAGCAAGCGTTAAAAAACTGGCGGCAACAAGGCACCATGGATAGCTCGCAGTGCAACAAAATCACCTCGCTGGCGTCGAGGTTTAGTTTCTTAAAAATGGATTAAAACCAACCCTGGCAGCACAAATCAACCATTTCAGAGCTTGCTCAGATCTCCCTTAAAGTCCTGAAATTGTTAATTTGTCGGCAAATCCCTACCTTACACCGAAACATATCCCAAATCTCATCCCGAATTCACCACATTGAAGAATCAATGCGTTTATACTCACAGCATACCCCTAGGGCAATGGATGCCTTACTAACTAAACATGGTAGTATTAAGCTCTGTCCAGCGAGTTACCCAGCAGAAGACTCGAGGATAGGGCTTAGCCAGGGATCGGGGGTTACAACTCCTCTCCAGGCGTGCTTTGGAAGTCAGCATGCCGGTAGAGGCCGACAATAGAGTAGCCGTAGATTTATTTGAAGCAATGTATCAGGGAACGTCAATGCCAGGACAACTCCGGATCCTCATCATTGAAGGATCCGAACGCATATATGGATTTATATGCCAGGCCCTCCGTCGCAAGGATCTCAATGTCCTGACCCGGCGCATCGGAACCCGTGAGGCATTGACACAGGCATTGGATCAGGGTGAATGGGATCTTATTCTCTCCAACACCGACAACCCCGGCTTCAATCCCAAAGATGCATTGAAACTTCTGAGCGACCGACAACTGGATATCCCGCTTATTCTGGTCTCTGACAGTATTGGCGAGGAGAAGGTGGCCTCACTGCTTAAAGCAGGCGCGAATGACTACATCAACCTCAACAATCTGGCCCGCCTGGTACCCGCTGTTGTCCGGGAACTGAAAGAGGCTGCGGTACGTCGCGAGGCGGAAAAGACAAAACAGGCCCTACGTCGCAGTGAAAACCGTTACCGTCAACTGGTGGACCACTCCCCGACTCCAATACTTCTACTGCAGAATGATAGGATCGTTTTTCTAAACGAGGCAGCCAATCAGGCATTGGCAGCCTCACTAAATCAACCCCTGATCAATAGACCGGCAGATCAGCTGTTCCTCGAATCCCCCTCTACATTGCTGAGTTTCCGATCCAGCAAAACCAATGCAGAACAGGACGATCAACCACGGCAAACCACCCTAAAACGTGCGGATGGGAATACCATACAGACTGAGGTGTTCATCAGTCCGGTTGAATATGAAGGAGCACCAGCCATACAGCTGGTATTTACCGATATAACCAACCGCAAGGAGTCGGACGCCAAGCTGCAGCAGGCCGCACAAATCATCGAACACACTATGGAAGCGGTCCTGATCACCGATATCGACGGGACCATTGAATCGGCCAATCCCGCATTCTCCGAGATCACCGGCTATACCCAAGCTGAGATTATCGGCAACCATCCAAGGTCGTTGATTTCAACTAAACACAGCCCGGAATTTCTCAGCGAACTCTGGGATAACGTGAGATCCACCGGCTCCTGGCGCGGTGAACTGTGGAACCAGCGCAAGAACGGTGAGATATATCCGGTCTGGATGACCATCAGTTGTGTTCGTGACCAGCAGGGAGAGGCGCTCCACTATGTGATGGTCTTCTCCGACATTACCAGCCTGAAGCAGACCCAGAGTCAGCTCGAACATCTGGCTCATCACGACTCACTCACCAATCTGCCAAACCGGTTGCTGTTCGAGGACAGACTGGAGCACGCCCTGGCACAGGCCAAACGCCAGAAGAGACAACTCGCGGTGCTGTTTCTGGATCTGGATCGATTCAAGAACATCAATGACAGCCTCGGCCATGCCATGGGTGACGAGTTGCTCAAAGAGGTCGCCAAACGGTTACAGAACATTTTACGGGATGATGATACTGCGGCCCGACTGGGTGGTGATGAATTTACCGTGTTGGTGGAGAATCTGGAAGATCCCAGCCAGGCAGCTGTGGTAGCGGCCAAGATTCAGGACAAGTTCAAGGCCCCGTTCAAGATCGCCAGCCGCGAACTGCATGTCACTGCCAGCATCGGCATCAGCATCTTTCCTGAAGATGGCAAGGATGTGGCCGACCTGACCAAGAACGCCGATGCCGCTATGTATCAGGCCAAAGAGCAGGGGCGCAACAATTACCGATACTATACCTCTGAACTGACACGCAGCGCGTTCGAGCGACTGCTTTTGGAGACCGAGCTTCGCAGCGCCCTCAAAGAGGATCAGCTGCTGCTCTACTATCAGCCGCAAATCTCACTGAAAAATGGTGAGATGACCGGCGCCGAAGCGCTGCTACGCTGGCACCATCCACGCTTGGGCATCATTCCTCCGGCCCGCTTCATCCCGCTGGCCGAGGAGTCGGGCCTGATCCATGAGATTGGCAACTGGGTTTTGAACGAGGCCTGCCAGCAAACCCGTTACCTCTACAAACAGGGTATTTTCCAGGGGCGCATGGCGATCAATCTGTCCGTCCGACAGATCATGCAGACCGATCTGATCCTGCGATTCGAACAGATCATAGCCGAGTCGGGCTGCCCACCGGATATGCTGCAACTTGAGGTCACCGAGGGCATCTTCATGGGGCAAATGAAGAACTCCGTGCCAGTACTGGACGTTTTCAAGAAGCTCGGTGTATCGATCGCCATCGACGATTTCGGCACCGGCTACTCCTCCCTCTCCTATTTGAAGCAACTACCGATCGATAAGCTTAAGATCGACCGCTCCTTCATCCGCGACATGCCTCATGACAGCGATGCGGTTGCGATTACACAGGCGATTATTTCTCTTGGCAAAAACCTGGGATTGAGGATAACCGCCGAGGGCATCGAGACGATGGCACAGCAGTCACTGCTGCAAAAGATGGGGTGCCAGGAGGGCCAGGGATATCTCTACAGCCCACCGGTTCCCGGTGAGGTATTCGAACAGATGCTGATGGAAGGCAGTAGAACCTTTCATCACCACTTCTCTAACTACGGCCGTTAAGCCGCCCCCCAGGACCAGGCATTGAATGCCGGATGCCCGCCGCTCGACACAATGCCGATAGAAAAATGCCCGCTGATGCGGGCTCTTTTCTGCCTGTAACGCACGGACAGTCCGGTTCGAGAGTTCATGGAGTTGAACAGACGCCGCTTAACCGATAGATTGTCACTCATTATCGGCTAACATTTGAATAGAGATAAACAGCTAAGGGAATGAGCGACCTACAAGACCTCGAACTCATCATCAGATCGGGCACATCCATACTCTTCATCGAAAGCGATGATGAAAAGCAGGTTGAAACCCTGTTCGAACGACTCTCAATCCATTTGGGCAGACAACTCCACCGTTGGACCGTGGCCAGTGGCTTGACCAACCTGCATACCAATCAAACCATCCACTTAGCGATCAAAGAGCCTTCACGAATCCTGGCTGAACTGGCCGGTCGGACTCCACCCGCGATCTATATGTTGATGGATATCCATCACTGGCTTGACGATCCACTGACTCTGCGCCAACTCAAAGAGATTGCGCTGGGTAATCCACTGCAAACCCTTGTATTGGTCAGTCACGATGCCGAGATTCCTGACGAACTGCGTTCACTATCGACCAGGTTCGAGCTTTCACTACCGGACAAAAGCACCTTGAATCATCTGCTGTAGTCAGAGATCAGAGAGTGGGGGCGGCATAACAATCGTAATGTGGAAGTACGGCGGGAAGTGATAGAACCGATGTTGAGCAATCTCTCCGGCCTCAGCCAGAGGGATGCCAAACGCCTCATACGTAACGCTATCTACGATGACGGCATGCTCACCGAGACAGACCTGGATGACCTGGCCAGAACAAAGTATCGTCTGCTCGACGACACCGGAGTGCTCTCTCTTGAACTCGATAGCGCTAAATTCAGTCAAGTGGCTGGTTTGAAAAATTTAAAACGCTGGCTAGAGCAGCGCCGCTCCATCTTTATCGCTGAACAACCACCACGCGGCCTCGATCTTCCCAAAGGAACACTACTATTGGGCGTCCAGGGTGGTGGTAAGAGCTTAGCCGCAAAATCGGTAGCCGGAAGCTGGCACCTTCCCCTGCTGCGCCTGGATTTCGCCGCACTCTACAACAAGTATTACGGGGAAACCGAACGCAATCTGCGGGAATCGCTCAAGACAGCGGAATCGATGTCGCCCTGCGTACTGTGGATCGATGAAATTGAGAAGGGCCTATCCACTGATGTTGACGGAGGGCCTTCAACACGAATCATCGGCACCCTACTGACCTGGATGGCTGAGCGGAGCTCCCGCGTCTTTCTGGTAGCCACTGCCAATGACATCGAGAGGCTACCGCCTGAGCTACTTCGAAAAGGCAGATTCGATGAGATTTTCTTTGTAGATCTTCCAGACCAGGAAGTACGTGAAGCGATCTTTCACATCCACCTCAGCATGCGGGACCTGGAGCCTCAGCGATTCAATTTAGACAAATTGACGGAAGCAAGTGAGGGTTTCTCCGGCGCAGAGATAGAGCAAGCAATCGTCTCCGCACTCTACTCCTCCCACGCATCCAAGCAGTCCCTGGATACGGCACACATTCTCAATGAGATCAAGCAGACCAGACCACTCTCTGTGTTGATGGCGGAGAAGATCAGCTATTTACGTAACTGGGCCTCAACTCGAACAGTGAACGCTTAAACAAAGCAGGAGGTACTATAGATTACACAACTCGGATCTGGCTACTATGCTGCTAGGGCCTGTTAACACTAATCCAATTGGCGCTTTTTCAGGGACAACAGGGCCAATTGGATTAGTGTTAACAGGCCCTAAGTTACGCTCTATTTCTATATTCTACAGAGAACCACCCGCATGTTAGATTGTTTTACCTAACAGAACACTACAAACATCATGTACCCAGGACTTGATTATGGAAGCAATAGCGGAGCTGTTTAGAGGCTTGATCGGAGACCATGCCGACATATTCACACGTCTGGGCGCGCTGGACTTTATCGTCATCGCTGTCAATATCCTGTTGATGATATTTGCCAGACGGATACTGGAGCTGATCTATCACGATAATGTGAGCGCCAACCGCAACCTCAACCGGGTGCATGTCATCCGTGCCCTGAACCTGCTCATCATTCTCTCCTTTGGCTACTACCACCTCTATCTGCCAACTGGTGACAGGGGTATTGGACTGAAGCTGGTCTCTGTCTTCGTGGTGATCTATTTGGGCTACCTCTCCGCTCACATCATTGGTTACATTGCACGGCGTAAATTCGGCAAAACCAGAGAGGTCAATGGCGTTAAAAAGAGTGTCGAAACCTACAACAGCCGCCTGATGACCCTGTTATCAGGCATCTTCATCTTCATCATTGTTTTGATTTCGGTAGTACAGATTCTCGGCTTTAGCGGCCTGCTGGAGGCCGGGGGCGTGATTGGTTTCATTGGCGTTTTCCTGGCATTGACCCACAATGCCTGGGCACCGGATATTTTCAGTGGCCTGATCATCCTCAACAGCGGCATGGCTGAGGAGGGTGATGTGGTAGAGATCACCGAAGGCACACCCTATATCGGCGTGGTCTACAAGACCAAAATGTTCCACACAGAGATCCTCAATATGGTCAACAACCACCGTATCATGTTGAAGAATGCCAAGTTCCGTGACTACACGATTCACAATCTGTCGAAATTCGCATCCGCAAAAGGCCTGCGTGAAAAGATGGGCTTCAAGATCGGCTACGATGTGGATGCCGCTAAAGTACGGGAGATGTTTGAAGAGGCCTACGAGGAAGTGAAGAAGAGTGCCGACATCGGTATTGAGAAACAGTATGAGCTAGAGATTCGAGTCAACGATACCGGTGATCATGCAATTGAATGGTCAATCTACTACTACACCAAGGATGTTCGCAATCTGATCAAGATTCGGCAGTTTTTCCGGGAGATCATCTGGCAGACGGCGGAAAGGCATAGCATCGCTCTGGCGACACCCATGACGCACAGCGTGGTTAACCAGCAAACCTGAGTTTTAGCTGAACAGGACAGAACCTGTAAAGGAGTACCCAGATTATCCTCTGATCTGAAACTAACCTGTCTTACTCAGTCCGAGCACTTTCATCCTGTAGGCCAAAGTCGATGGTTTAACCCCCAATAGATCGGCGGCACCCTCAGGGCCCCATACACGTCCATCAGCATGGTGCAATACCGCGATAATGTTCTGCTTCTCCCTGGCACGCATTTCCGCATCGGTCAGAAAACCGCTTTCATCCTCCACGCTCTGTACGGACATCGCCACTGCAGCAGGGTCACTATTGACGCTAAGTGCCAGATCGAGACGGGCACGATTGCCTGTACTCAGGATCACCGACCGTTCAATGACATTTTTCAGCTCCCGAATATTGCCTGGCCACGGATGCGCCGATAGCTGCTTCACCTGCTGTTTCGACAATCGCATGGGATCGCGTCCCAGCTCATGGCAGGTTCGCTCAAGAAAGTGGTCAGCCAGAGGAGCGATATCCTCTCTGCGCTCACGCAACGGCGGCACCGTAATGGGAAAGACACCCAGCCTGTAGTAGAGGTCTTCCCTGAAGCTACCCCGCTTCATCTCGTTCATCAGGTTCCGGTTTGTTGCAGCCACCACCCGAACATCGACCTTGACTGTCCGATCGTCTCCAACCCGTTCAAACTCCCTTTCCTGCAGAGCGCGCAGCAGCTTACCCTGCTGATGCAGTGGAATCTCTCCCACTTCATCAAGAAACAGGGTGCCACCCTGGGCCAGTTGCAGACGCCCGATGCGGTCGCGGTGAGCACCGGTAAACGCCCCTTTGACATGACCGAAGAACTCGCTTTCGAATAACGCCTTGGGGATGGAGGCGCAGTTAACCTTGATCAGCGGCTTGCCCGCCCTCTCACTTCGCTCGTGGATCGCCCGGGCCACTATCTCTTTACCAACCCCCGACTCACCCAGAATCAGCACATTGGCAGGTGTTGCCGCCACTGCTGCTATCTGTGCCATGGTGCGTTTCAACGCCTCACTGGCACCGATGATTTCACCATAGTCCGATTCACTCTTTATCTCGTCCCGCAGATAGTCCCGCTCCTGCTCCAACTGTTCCTTAAGCTGTTTGATCTCTTCAAAAGCCGCATCCCGTTGACGCTCATTCTCCTTACGTTCCGAGATATCCCGGAACACGACTACCGCGCCTTGAATCTTCTCCTCTTTAACGATCGGCGTACTGGTGTACTCAACCGGTACCGGCGACCCATCTGCATGCCAGAACACCTCATCATCGACCCGGTGTACCTCACCATCCTGCAATGCGGCATAGATCGGACACTCGGCCTGGGGATAGGGCGAGCCGTCCAAGTGGGAGTGGTGATGGATGTCGTGGGAGCGTTTGCCGATCACATCCTCGGGCCGCCAGCCGAGTATCTCTGTGGTAGCGGCGTTACCAAAGGTACCCAGACCATTGACATCGAGACCGTAGATCCCCTCTCCCGCCGCGTTGAGAATCAGCTCATGCATGGTACGCAGCTGGCGCAGCTCCTCCAGGGCCTGGTTCAGATGAGTACTGCAGGTCGCCGCCAGAACAAGCGATTCGGCATCGATGCACCAGGCCGAGAGAAAACCGTCTGTCACCTTATCCCCACCTAACAGACAGACTGGTAGATCCTGCAACGACTGACTGCCTTGCAGCAGTTGCTTCAACCGCCCCTCAAACTCTGGCATCGCTTCCAGTAGGAACAGATCCGCCAGGGAGAGGCTCACTGCAGCGTCAGTTGCGGCCAGTCCAAGCCGGACACGCCAACCGAGGCTCAGATTGCGACAGGTCAGATCCCGATCCACCAGAGCCAGCAGGGTTGGCGCCTGCTCAAACAGTTCATCGACCATCGATTTCACCTCAAATTTTTAAGGAGTAAAGCTCAAGTTTTTGAGGAACACAAGTTTTTGTGGTTGCCAGGATTTTATAACCGATTGTTTTTTATGGATTAATAGTCTGGCATGCCGTTTGCGCTGTACCCTTCACTGAAACGAGCAATCACCCAAAAAAAGTTTTTAAGGAGAGAGATCATGAACCATATCGAAATCTACTCAACCAACCAATGCCCCTGGTGCAACCGGGCCAAGTCCCTGCTACAGGCCAAAGGTCTCGATTATGAAGAGATCGATGTCTCATCGGACCAGGCACGCCTGGTTGAGATGGTGGAGCGATCTGGCCGACGCACGGTGCCGCAGATCTTCATCGACGACATCGCTATTGGTGGATTCGATGAGCTCTCAAAGCTGGATCTCTCTGAGATCAAAGCGAAAAAGAGCGCTAACGACACCCACTATTGAGACTGACAACCCCCTGCTCTGTATTGAGGATCGTTGGGTGGGGCATGGCCCCACCCTACTGTCGAATCCAGAGTGTAGGGTGGGGCCATGCCCCACCAAATACTGGCTAAGTCACCACCATTCGGGGTTGGGACCGTTTTTGCACCCAGCGGTGTAAACAGCCCCTACAGCAAAGGGGGGGGTACAACCTTGGGTCTGTAACACACAGGAAGATTCAACATGAACAAGAACTTCACACAATACGCATTCACAGAGAGCGTGAAAAAAGCCCAGTCACGTTACGGTACCCGCAAGACTTATGAGCGCATGGAAGCGTCAGGGGACCGTTTTCAACTGACGGCCAGAGAGGCGCTATTCATTCAGTCCCGTGACAGTTTCTATATGGCTTCCATCGGAGAAAACGGCTGGCCCTACGTACAGTTTCGAGGGGGTGAACCCGGTTTTCTGAAAGTTATCGACGAACTCACTTTGGGCTATGCAGATTTTCGCGGCAATGGGCAGTACATCTCTACCGGTAACATCGAAGCCAATCGTAAAGTCTCACTGATTTTAATGAATTACCCAAACCAGCAGCGCCTGAAAATCTGGGCAGAAGCCTCGATCCTGGAAGCCGATGAGGATCACGTATTGCGTGAACAGCTGGAGAATCCCGATTACAAAGGCCAAACAGAACGACTGGTTACCTTAAAGGTCAAGGCTTTTGACTGGAACTGCCCACGCCATATCACTCCCCGCTATACTGTGGATGAGATCCGCACACTGACAAACAACACGGATACGAAGCAAACACCACTCTATAAACCAATAATTTAATCCGGCAGTTCAAGAGGATGGCAAACACATGGATCATATTAAAGATAAATATGTCCAACAAGCCATAATTGAGGCAAGGATGGGAATCGCCAGTCACTGGCCTATCAAAATTCCCCCCAGGGCTTTTCTTTTCTTGTTTTACAACTCAAATCGAAAGCCGTAGATAAACCAAATTCAGTCGCTTAACACCCTGATAGTGAGACAACCATGTCAGAGCACATCAATAAACGTCGTCGCAATCTGATACTGGGCGGCAGTGCCGGCCTGCTTAGCCTACCTGCCTACGCCAAGCAGCTATTAACCCCCCGTCAGTCAGCCGGCCCATTCTACCCGGACCTTCCCATGCTCGACGATGATAACGACCTGACGCAAATCTCCGGCGTGAAGGGGATTGCCAAAGGCAGCATCGCCGAGCTCTATGGCAAGGTAATCGATATCAACGGCAATCCACTGAGCGGCGTTGTGGTTGAAATCTGGCAGTGCGACGTCAACGGCCGCTACCGGCACAGTGAAGATGACCACTCAACACCCATGGACCGTAATTTTCAGGGGTTTGGTAGAAACATAACGGACGACCAGGGGCGCTACCGTTTTCGCACCATCCGGCCTGTACCCTACCCGGGTCGCACACCGCATATCCATGCTGCAGTTTTCCGTGATGGTATGAGGCCCTTTGTCACTCAGATCTATGTCGAGGGAGAAGCGCAAAACAGTGAAGATTTTCTGTTTCAACGCATTCCCAGCATACTTCGCCCGATGGTGCTGGCGGAGTTTCGCCCCACTGACAATGGTATAGTAAAATTGTCAGCAAAGTTTGATTTTGTGTTGATGGATGGATTTAGCTAGAGCCTGTTAACCTGGTTTTCTCAGCCAATACTAAACTTAAGTGATCGCACGATGATTTCAGTAATAATCTTATTCGGGGCTCTGATACTGATTGCTGGTCTGATTATCCTGACCAGTCCGGGAATCGTTTTAAGCTATTTAAAAGACAAACAGGAAGAGCCAGGGCTTCACATCTTGGCCGTTACTGTCAGGCTGATCCTGGGAATATTCCTGATCAGCCAGTCCTCACAATCGAAATTTCCATTAATCATCGAAGTCCTCGGCTGGCTCTCGGTTATTGCAGCCGTCGTGTTAACAGTAATTGGCCGCAATGGCTTCCGTGGCTTGATGTCCTGGGCACTTTCCATTGCAAAAACTTATGGCCGGATTGGTGGCCTGTTAGCCGCAGCATTTGGCGCATTCCTGATCTATGCCTTTATGTAGCCATGCCTGCCAGTGAAGACATTGAACGCCTGAAGTTACTTGCCGAACAGAAGCAACATCGCTCTTGGGTCGATTATGGATCAGCCAGCCCTACTCATCCGCTGTTAAACCGGTATATCGCCTGTTACACCTATTCCATAGGCTGCCTGTACGAGCAGGATGCCAAACTGATCACCCGAGCCTACCCCACTGTGATGACCCAACTCTACTTCGAGTTTTATGGTGGACTGAGTGAAATACGTGGCCAGGGGCACGGGTTTGCCCAGCTTGAAAAACCAGCCTCAGCCACTAACAAACCGGCATCAGGCTACGAAATTGCAAAACGGACCTACATCAAACTAGGCCTGGGACAATGGTTCGATATCTATCAACTCGCCAGTGACAAACAATCAAGGCCGATCAAGAATCTAAAGGTAGATCTCTATCCGATAACCTTCTATGAACTCTTTCAAACTGCTCCCAGAGAACTCGACGAAGAGGACCTGCAACTGGCCGATCTTTTAGGTCAACCCACCAGCAGTCTAATGCTGGAGGAGATGGAAGCCGCCGATACCGGTCAGGCATTGATCGAAATCGTTGAGCGCTACCTCCTTCAACACCTGTGGCAGCAGATCAGCAACCAACGCCTCGAAATTCACAACATCTCACCATCAAACAGCATTAGTCATCAGGCCACTGCTACCAAGGGTTTTATACCACCGCTTCCCAGCCTGCAGCAGAGCCTGTCCGAACAGGCGCAATATTACCAAAAGAGCGAACGCTGGCTGCAAAAGCGCTATGCAGAAGTCTATGGCATGTCTTTCAAACAAATCCAAAGCAACCTGAGATTCCAGCAAACCCATCAACAGCTTTGGCATACCCTATCGAAAGGCCAGTCCATCAACCTGACTGAACTGGCCTATCGCAGCGGTTATTTTGATCAGGCTCATTTCATCAAGGATTTCAAACGTTATACCGGTATGACACCCGGCCAATACCTTAAGACCAATTTTGACCAACAGAGTCAATATCTCTGGTACTGGTGATCTCCGACTCTCGCTTACGCATGAACAGCGACCATTGATTACGGATAATCACCAGAGCAAAGAGAATCAGAACAACTGTCTGAATACTCTTCGTCTGTTGCGTCATACTCAGCATCTCCTGTGATAGGTTGACGACAAAATGAAACAGGATCGCCACCAGGATACTGCGTTGATTGATATGACAGACCCAGCTTATGATCACACCCAATACCGCAGTACTCAGATAGAAATTAGCCGCATACCAGGGGCTAATCTGATAGATCTCATACTGATACGATTCATTCACCCACAACAGCGGCAGGTGCCAGGCAGACCAGAGCAGGCCGAATAGCAGGGAAGCCGAAAAAAAGCTTCGCCCTTTCTCAAGACTCTCAAATCCATAACCCCGCCATCCCAACTCCTCAAACAGGGCGGCCAGAAACAGCAACAACATTACCGGTACAAAACCGCTGTTGAACGAAAAGGCCTCTGAGACCTGAAACTGATCGACAGAGCCACCAATTCCTAGCGAGATAACAATCGACAACAGCACAGAGAGCGGCATCAACATCAGTGAGAGAAGAAACACCCCAGGCCTGATCAGACTGAGACTGAACAGACGACATTTGAAATCCCTACGCAAGTCATCCTCTTGCTGCTCCCATATCAACACCACAGCCACAATGGCCGGCACCATTAAGCCAAGCAGCATGGGCAGCATATAGTAATCAACCCAATCAGGATGGAAGCTCATAACAGCTCCAACGCTCCAGAAGATTCCGGTAGCTGCAAACACGGTCAGAAAGTATTTTTTCGCTTGGTAGTTAAATCTTTCACTCATTGCCACATCCTCTCTATCAAAAATCGGATCACCAGAAAAAACTGAGAAGCCGGGTTAAAACTCATAAAAGATACCAGCGTAGAGAGTCCACTGATCCTGCCTGGTGGTTAAGGGACTGTCATTGATCTCATCCGTCATCCATTGGTATTCAGCACTGGCAATCAGCGAGTATCGATCATTGAATCGTTTCACGGCGTTGACACCGGCAAACAGGTTGTAGCTCTCATCCGCCGTATAGACTGGCCGCACTGAAGTCGCCTCTTCCGCTGTCACGCCGAAGTAGTAGTCGGTCTTCTTACGGCTCCAGTATTCCGATCCGCCAAACCAGTTAACCATATAGGTACTGCCGGTCAGTAACGAACGCTCATACTCAACCCGACCTGTGAATCCATCATGTGTATTGGAAATATCATGCAGCAGCTTGGCCTTGGCCTGTCCGCCCAGCAGATTCACCTCATAGACCAGCCCAGCCTCCCAGGCCTGATCCCGGTCCCGCATGCCCTCCAGCGCATCACTATCGTCGCTCTCATAACCATCGAAGGTACGACGAACCTCCAATGCCAAACTCTGAGTCTCCCCCTCAAAGAAGCGATAGCCGGCATCGATTCCCTGCAGATAGAAACGGTCATAATCCACCAGCAGAAGCGGCAGCAAATAGTAATCCTGGCCGACATCCTCATAAAAACTACTATTGGCCGAGGCCACCACGCCAAATTGCACACGCTGTTCTGCGGCAAGCGAAACACTCATGGACAGAGAGAAGAGGCCCATCAGAGCCAAGTGAATTTTCGGATTTTGCAACATGACTTTTCTCCTTAAATATTCAGATCATGGAAAAAGCATAAATCCGCACTCAGGATAAAAATTGTAAAAACCCGAACAGATGAAAAAAACTGGCGCGCTGGGAATAACCCTAGCTAGGGATAGCTCCAATACACCACCATATGGATTAACAGCTAGGATAAAAATCCTTAAGATCGTTTTGTGGAGACCCGATCATGGCAGATTCAGCAGGTGGTATTGGCGGAACTTCTGGCGGTTCTGGTATTGGTGTTGATAGTGGCATGGGCGGGGGATCTGACAGCAGCACATCAGAGAGTATCGGCGGATTGAATTCCGGAGTTTCCGGTATCGGAAACTCTTTGGAAGATTCCAAGACCTCCTGCCACAACACCACAGGCTCCAATCTGGCAAACAGCCCAACGACTGCAGACTCCCTTAGCCTGTCACCAACCACTGCAGATCTGCTCAGTAGCGCTCCCACAAAGGCAGAGCAGTTAAGCACCGCACCAACGACAGCAACTCAGTTGGCCGGTCATGTTCCAGCACCAAACGACAACAGTGGACTGATCAAGCCGAAGTCGGCCTGCAGGGTCTTTCAACCTTGGCTGCGAGTGAAGGCATTGGCGCCGAACGGGCTCGCAACGGATACAATGCAGCCGTATCCCAGCTGGACCCTAAAGATGTGCAGGGCCGAACCGCAGCCAAAGCCACAGCACGAGCAGCAACACCGCCTGCCACGCGCGCTGTGATCGAAGCCACACGACCTGGACTAGGGCCAAAGCCCGGATCAGTAGCCTCTGCCAACAAAACCAACATTGGAGCAAACCAGCTGGCTGGCAGACTGGGCAACATCGGTAGAGGTTTTGCCGTGGCCGGGCTCGCCATCTCGGATGAGAGATCCGCATCAGCGAAAGTCGTTGTCAGACTTGAAAAGAGCACACCCAGAAAGCAAAAAAAAGCGAGTTTATTTGTATAATTTATCAATCACTTAACCCCTTCGATGCCGATCATGCCAGAGATCATTCCAGCTAAAACAATCTGAGAGTTGATGTAAGCCCTTATTCTTAAGTATACAGGCTAGATGGCGGCAGTCAGGAAAGGAGCATACAGGTTAACTACCGCAAACCATCACTGCCCTCAGGGCTCTGGTGATCAAACCCCGGACTTGAGAAGAATCAATGTCTTGTCGATGACTACCTCGCAGTTGATCCGAGGCCACAGTTTGTAGGAGGGGGTGGGCAGTTGTGGCTTTTTTTTCCGCTCCCTGTGCGGAAGGCGAAACTATCTGTTGGTCTGGTCTGACATCGACACGATATTTACTGTTGGCTGAGAAAATCTCTCAGATCTCTACCATCACCCCCTCTCGCGCTAATTCAAACTGAGGATCCCTTTCTCTTCCCACATCATGACTCTTTCTGGCTTCAGCGAATGCCGCCTCCAGATCCGCATCGCTGCGGGTTGGTTCGTGATGGGTAAGGAATACCCGCTTCACCCCCGCTTCCCGTGCTGCCTCGATACTGGAGGCAAAGGTGCCATGCCCCCAGCCTTTGCGACTGGGATACTCGGCATCGGTGTAGGCCGTATCGATCACCAGAACATCGGCATTACGAAAAAACTCGACTACTCTGATCCGTTGCTCATCCACCATCTGCTGGTAATCGGGGTAGTCCGGATCATCTTTGTTATAAATGTTGTATGGCCACTCATGGTCACCGGTAAAGACAAACACCTTGCCCTCACATTCCAGACGATATCCGAAATTGAGTACCGGATGGTTTAACAACATGCTACGAACATTGACCCCACCGACCTGTACGCTCTGACCCTCTTGAATGTTCAGATAGCTCATGCTGGCGTTGAGTTCGGCCTCACGTACCGGAAAATAGGCATATTCCATCTGTCTGGCCAACACCTCACCGATATCCCGCTGGGTAATAGGGTCGGCAGCGCCGTGAATAGTGACCTCGTTTCCCGGAACGAAAATAGGTAAAAACATTGGCAGACCTTGAATATGATCCCAGTGGGTATGAGTGATAAAGATATGAACCTTGAGAGGAAACTCTGGGACCAGACTCTGACCCAGAGGAAAAATACCGGTTCCACCATCCAGAATCAGCAGTTCGTTATTCTCGCCACGCACCTCGATACAGGTGGTATTGCCCCCATAATGAACGGTCTTGGGTCCGGGTGCTGGAATCGACCCACGCACACCCCAAAATTTAAAATGCACTTTGCTTATCCTTTCCTGCTGATAAAAAACAGAGGCCTTGCACCAACTCAAAACCTAACAACATGCAAACACCAGAATCCATAATTTAAAGCTGTGTGAACAATCGGGCCTTTTCCATTTCTCCACTGAGATCTCCCAGTACCGACATCAGACCCGATAGATCATTGCCAAATCGCTCAGATACCAAGGGAGGAAATTCCGCAATCAGTGGATTGCCGGCATCACCAAAGCCCAATGAACGTACGATCTGGTTGGCGGCAAATACCGCTTCGCACATACCATCACCGCCATCCTCAGCCCCATGTTCCGGGTGATGGTGATGATGAATGGCGTGCGCCAATGCTGTGGGCAATTTCCAAGCCTCAGCCAGGCGTCCGCCAATCTCATCGTGACTGATCCCATGGCTCTCCAGCTCTACCTCATGCAAACTGCGTTCTTGCTCAGCGGCTTGATCCAGGCAGTGACGGAACTCTTCGGGTTTGAACTGTGCCAGCACGACTTTACCAAAATCGTGTAGCAATCCGGCCACAAAGAAATCCGTGGCATCTTTATCCGGCACCCCCAGGTGTGTCGCGAGCAACTTGGCCACCGAAGCCACACCCAGCGAATGGGCGAGAAACTGATTCATATCCAACCCTGCCTTGTTACTCTTGGGCAGCATGCCTATGGCGGCAATCGACAGGGCCAGATTCTTGATGGTGTTGATCCCCACATAAACCACACCATGGTTGATTGAGTTGATCGGGCGTGACAGACCGAAGTAGGCGGAATTGACCAGTTTCAGCACTTTCATGGTCATCACCGGATCGTGCTCGATGACCTGAACCAAAGCCTTGGGGGCACAATCGGGACGGGAGGCCAGGTCGAGCACCTTGGTTACCCCCTGGGGAAACGCAGGCATCCGTTCGACCAGGTCGGGTACTTCTGTCGCATCAATCGCCATGAGCCTGATATCCCCCATGTAAGAGACTTAATCTGAATCCGTGGGTTGTTGTTTAACTCTACCGCCTTTGCCATCGGCGTCAAGCGAAGGCCGGTAACGGATAAGAGATAAACCCGCTGGTCTATAGAATATTATAGAGAGACATCCTGCCCTATTGACGTAATAGCCCCTCTCCCTTGATGGGAGAGGGTGATCATCAAGCGATTGATGCAACTGAAAGCGTAAGACGCATTCACTCATTAATCCTTCTGATGTGGATTGTGTGCTGTTGAGAGTGCTGTGGATACTCCCCCTCTCCCCCGACCCCTCTCCCGCAAGGGGAGAGGGGAGCTACTCTCTCTAGCTGTTTGACAAACTGCAGTGAGAGGATACCTAAAAGGCAACACTACCGCTTCGCAGTAGAGAGTAATCGATCTCTAGGTTGGAGTTATTTCCAACTTGCATAACCAACAACCCGGTAGACTGGGTTGATTGTGCCAGGTGGGTAAGCTTCCGGCTTGCCCCATGATTCAGCGAAAGCCAGCGACTCTGCAGTATATATTTCGAGAGTAGCATTTAAAAAATGGAGCATGTTGATCGATGTCGCTGACCACAATCCCAGCGATGATGACGCCACGATTCTGGCCTTCACTGTAGGTAGGAACATTCAGAATTCTTTAACTGTCTCTGCCACCAAGAAACGCCCGTCTGGAGAGATGAACAGGCTCAGCGGACAACTCCTCTCCACTCTGTTGTTTGCACTTGGCTTCAGCCAGGGCAAAGCCATCCATCTCCACTTCCACACTCTCTTCACCCCGCAGAATACGACCCAACAGGGCTTCATCATGGGGATCCGTCTCAGGCTCCTCGACTTCAATCATCAGGGTTTTCATGAAGCTCTCGGCAGCCGCCATCGCATGCTCCTGATTCATGAACTCATGCATCGGGGAATAGATTGGATGGGTCTGGCAGAGACCGATCTGGTCAATCTCATTGACCATGAAGCGGTACTCATTGGCTGGCAGGCGATGGTACTGCTTATCGCCCAACTTCAGCTCACTCCAATCTTCACCCTCAGCCGGAAACAGCATCAGGTTCATCATCCAGGGCGTAATCAGGACACCAATCAGACGCCCCTGATACACCTGAAATCCAATCGTCTCCACCTGTAAAGCAGGATTGAGAATAGGAATATCCTGCATCTGCTCCCGCTCAATGCGTTTGAAAACAGTCTCAATCTGCTGGGTCATACTGGATAGGTCTTGCATAGTCTCTCCTGAAAATTGGTTCAGGCTTTCCCCAGGTCGGGGAAGTAGTGGTCCACATCGATATCCTGATCGTTACTCATGATCGCACTCAGACCATCCAATGCCTGATCGATATGACGGGCATCCTGCTCACTGATCACATCCCTGGCGGAACCGAGAAAAGTCAGCAGCCAGGTACCGGCCGGTTGGGGACCGATCAGCATCATGTTGATCTGCTCTTCCCCATTCCGGGTGCGGCAGCGGGCCACGAAGTCGCCATCCTCAATCACTTGAGCCGGTATACCTATGCACATATTTCGTTTCCTGCTCTCTATCTAACCGGCAAGCCCGGCAGCCTGCTCATACTCGGCCTCTCTCCGCCAATGGCCGCTGGCTACGCTGCTTTTGGGGGCTAACTGAATACCCAGGCTCGACAGCTCTTCAACCAGCATGCTGACCATACCGCTTAAGCCCTGTTCTGCCTCTGCCGTCAGGCCCAGCTTGTTTTCCAGTGAGTGGGGCACCATACCGATGATCGATACCCGCTCAGGGGTCTCACCTTTCAGCGCCAGCAATGCCAGCAGATCGGAGACCCCCAGTTGGTGGTTGGAAAGTTTGGTCTGAAAAAAGGCGGGAATCTCTTCATCCGCGATGCGTACCAGACTACCGGGCGCAGCACCGGTATTGACCGCATCGGCAATGATCAGATAGCGCGCCTTGCGCATCGGTTCGAACAGCTCCATGCCGGTGGTGCCACCATCGACCACTTCGACACTTTCCGGTATCTGGTAGTGCTGCACCAGCTCTTCAACCGCCCGCACACCGATCCCTTCATCCTGCATCAGTACATTGCCCATGCCGATCACCAGGATCTGCTCTTTTTCTAGCTCAGTCATCATCCGACTCCCGATCTTAAAGCGCCTTGACCCGCACGATCTCTTTCTGCTCCGTATCCACCATGTGGATCGCACAGGCGATACAGGGATCGAAGGAGTGAACGGTACGCAACACTTCCAGCGGCTTCTCAGGATCGGCAACCGGGTTGTCCATCAACGAGGATTCGTAAGGACCGATCTCGTCGTTGGCATCCCTTGGGCCCGCATTCCAGGTACTGGGCACCACCGCCTGGTAGTTCTTGATCTTGGCGTCCTCAATCACCACCCAGTGGGAGAGGGTACCGCGAGGCGCCTGGTGGAAACCGACACCCTTGACCTCACCTTTTGGAAATACCGGGGCGTTGAAGGTATCCAGGTCGCCGGTACCGATATTGTCCACCAGCTTCTGCCACTGATCATTCAACACGTCGATCATCACGGCACAGCGTACTGCCCGGGCAGCATGACGGCCGATGGTGGAGTTGACGGCGGAGAGGGGAATGTCCGGATTCTGGGAGACCGCCTTGAGGGTGCCCATCGCCTGATCGAGATACTGGGTATAACCCGCATGACCACTCGCCACACCCACCAGCACATCGGCCAGAGGGCCAACTTCGGCCCGCTTGCCGTAGAAGGTGGGCGCCTTGACCCAGGAGTATTTACCTTCATCCTGGAAGTCGGTGTACTCCGGCTCGGTTTCGCCCACCCAGGGATGCAGGGCATCGCCGCCGCTATACCAGGCATGCTTGGAGGACTCCGCCACACCGTCACGGAAATAGGCATCACCGAAGGTGGTGATCGGTTTCAGGCTGTTGATGTCACCGTTTTCGATATAGCCTCCGGGCAGATCGAAGATCGTGCCTTTGGCATCCTGTGGACAGTCGGGCACCGTCAGGTAGTTGTTGACGCCACCGCCGACACCAGCCCAGTCCAGGTAGAAGGCGCCCACTGCCGGCACATCCACCAGGTAGGTCGACTTAACGAAATGCTCCAGCTTGTCGATGAAGCCTTTGATCAACATCAGACGCTCGATATTGAGCACCGATGGGGCATCATGGCTGATGGAGTTACTCACACCACCCACCGCCACATTCTGGATATGCGGACTCTTGCCGCCGAGAATGGCGACGATCTTGTTGGCGTTGTTCTGCACATCCAGGGCCTGCAGATAGTGGGCCACCGCCAACAGATTCACTTCAGGCGGCAGCTTCATCGCCGGATGTCCCCAATAACCACTGGCAAAGGGGCCGAGCTGACCGCTGCCGACGAAGGTCTTCAGCCGCTCCTGCACCGCCTTCATCTCATGGGGACCGTTGAGCGGCCAGTCAGAGAGGCTCTCCGCCAGCTTGGCGGTGGCCACCGGGTCTGCATCCAGCGCCGAGACCACATCCACCCAATCCACCGCCGAGAGGTGGTAGAAGTGGACGATGTGATCCTGAATCGCGTGAGCGGTCTGAATGATATTGCGGATCAACTGAGCATTCACCGGCACTTCCAGATCGAGGGCGTTTTCAACCGCCCGTACTGAGGTGATCGCATGCACCGTGGTGCATACGCCACAGAACCTTTGCGTGTAGGTCCAGGCCTCGCGCGGATCGCGCCCCACCAGAATCTTCTCTATGCCGCGCCACATCTGACCGGATGACCAGGCCTTACTGACCTTGCCATCATCCACTTCCACATCGATACGCAGATGACCTTCGATACGGGTTATCGGGTCGACAGTAATACGTGTTGTCACAATCAAATCTCCTAATCAGTATTACGCAGTTTCTGCGTTATGTAGCACGGGGAATTTTTTCACGATGATCAGGTAGGCCATGATCTCAATGGCCACCATACCGGCGGTTACCATGATCTCCGGTGTGGAGGGGAAGTAGCTGTAACCCGGGCCCGGATCATAGGTAATGAGAAACGCATTGAAGCGATAGAGAGCGCCGGCAAACAGCATCGAAACCGAGGCCCAGAGCAGCAGCGGTCCATGCCCTCGTCGTTTTTCAGACAACAGCACAATCAAAGGAAAGACAAACAGCGTCGTCTCGAGGAGAAACATCAGGCTCCCCAGGTCACCGGCAAAGATCAGCCCAAGTTTGCCGTTGATCAGAATCTCACCAAAGCGGACCAGCAGATAGACACTGATCAGCCCCATGATCGCCTTGCCCAGTCCGGACAGGATCGGCGTCTCATCGGGACGACGGAAACCGGCACTGCTAAAGGAGGCTTCAAAGACCACCACCGCAAAGCCCATCGTCAAGGCGGTGAGAATCGCCAGCAGTGGTTGCAGATGCAGCGACTGCCATAGAGGATGCACCTTGTAACCCATGGCGATCAGCATCGAGCCCAGTGAGGACTGATGCATGGTCGGCAGCAGCACTCCCAAGGCGATGAAGAAAAACAACACCTTGTTGAGCGCCTTTATCACCCCTTGTGCACCGATCTTCTCCAACAGAGCTGGAGCGAACTCGATACAGAGCACCAGGATATAGGTGGCGACACAGAGTCCGACCTCCAACATCACTGAGTTGAAGTTCATATGCCAGGGGGTAAAGATGTTATAGAACTGCCACCAGCGCCCCATATCGATCATCGCACCGATACCACCCAGACCGTAGCCGAGCAGACTGGCAAGCAGCGCCGGTCGAATCAGCGGGTGGTACTTGCCCTTGTTCATCACATAGACAGTGATCGCCAGAGCATACCCGCCACAGGCCAGGGCGGTACCCACCACCACGTCGTAGACCACCCAGATACCCCAGGCGTAACCGCCATTGATATTGGTCACCGGCCCCATACCGTGGAGAAAGCGCTGTACCAGAAAATAGGTACCAATCAACGCCACCACACTCAGCACCAGAAACGGGAAGGTAATCACCGGCCGCTTCAGCGGTTGATAGGCACTCATGATTCACCTCCATCTTCATCTTCAGTATTGCGACGTACGATATAGGTGAGCCCGGCCAGGGCTGCTGCCGGCAGAGCCATATAGTTGTAGATCGTGTGTTGCACAGTCTCAGAGATCGAAGCGTAGGAACGCTCCTCGAGCGGCGGCATACCCAGTTTTTCAAACGGGATTGAAGAGATGTGCAGAACATTGGTGCCACCCGCTTCCTTTTCACCCCAGATATGATTCTGATAGCTGGGCACCGCCTTTTCATGGTGACTTTCCGGCTTGCGCACATCCCCTCGGGGATAGTTGTAGGTCTCACCCGGCTTCAGGGTCATGCGACGTTTCGCCTCCTCAAGTAGGGCTTTGCGAGAGCCGAACAGGGTGGCGCCGGTTGGACAGACCTCGGCACAGCCGGTCATCTCCCCATTGTCGATACGGGCAACCCCTTGTTGATTACACATCTGGCACTTGTGGATCTCGCCAAAGGGGTTGTCGTAATCGAACTGAGGAACGTTATAGGGACAGCCAACCATACAGGTACGACACCCGATACAGGCATCCGGATGATGGGTGACGATACCGGTCTTGGGATCACGGCGCATGGCGGTAACCGGACAGACCGAGACACACCCCGGATCCACACAGTGCATACAGCTGCGCTTCTCGAAGGCGTAACCGTTCTCCGCCGCATCCTTGATACTCGCTTCACCCTCCTGATAGACCTTGATCACATTCAGGGTCTCATGGGAGAGATCCCTGGCCGCATCCCAATAGGTCTCATCCTCCAACGGAGTAGGCGGCATACCGTTGACCTCTTTGCATTTGCTCACACAGGCCTTACAGCCGATGCAGAGGGTCGAGTCAAACAGCATGCCGACAGCCTCTTCCGCCGGCTTCAGGTTGCCCCGACCCTGCGCAGCGCCAGCACCCAACAGGGCAGC
The DNA here is from genome assembly GCF_058244685.1 of Candidatus Thiodiazotropha sp. AKAK2. Lineage (NCBI taxonomy): Bacteria > Pseudomonadati > Pseudomonadota > Gammaproteobacteria > Chromatiales > Sedimenticolaceae > Candidatus Thiodiazotropha > Candidatus Thiodiazotropha sp. AKAK2. Next base: position 145,720 of record NZ_JBSYOP010000031.1, read on the forward strand.
ACCACCAAGGGAGGCCTTAAGAAAATCTCTGCGTTTCATGTCCGCTCCCCCTACTCCCCATCCGACTCTTTTTTATCCAGCTTCTTTGACGCCATGGCGGTGGCGCCCACCGCCAGACCGACGGCAGCTCCGGCAATCGCCGCTGCACCGGCCGAGACAGGCGCATTGCCTTCCCGGTCATCGATGGAGGGAAACATGTTGGGCGGGGTGTGGGTCTTCACATCCGCCAGACTGAATAGGGGTTTGTTGAAGCCAACACCCCCTTCGGAACAACCAAAACAGGGATGGCCCACCCCAATTGGCCAGACACCACCGCCCACATTGTTGTATTCCAGTGAGGGACAGTTGTTATAGGTCTCGGGCCCCTTACAACCGAGTTTATAGAGGCAGTAGCCTTTGCGGTGTCCTTCATCGCCAAACTCCAGCGCAAAGCGCCCGGCATCGAAGTGGGGACGGCGATAACAGTTTTCATGGATCAGACGGCCGTAGGCCCACTTTGGACGCCCTTTTTCATCGATCGGCGGCAGCTTGCCGTAGGTGACAAAGTAGAGCACGGTACCAATGAAATTGGCCGGATTGGGAGGACAACCCGGAATGGTTACCACGGTCTTCCCTTCCAGCAACTGAGGCGCACCAACCGCACCGGTTGGATTGGGTGACGCCGATTGCACACCACCCCAGCTGGCGCAGGAGCCAAACGCGACAATCGCGGCGGCATGTTCCGCCGCCTCATGGGTGATCTCCACCATGGTCTCACCGCCGATCTTGCAGAAGATGCCGTCATTGGCCATGGGAATGGCGCCTTCCACCACCAGCAGGTATTTACCCTTGTTCTCTTTCATCACCTGCTTCTTGATATCCTCCACCTGGTGGCCGGCGCCGGTGTCGAGGGTCTGGTGGTAGTCGAGGGAGATGAGATCGAGAATGAGATGTTCCAGAGAGGGCTGTTCAGAGCGCAGCAGGGATTCACTGGGGCCGGTACACTCCTGACCATGCAGCCAGATCACCGGCGGACGACGCTTGGGATCCGCCACCGCCTCGGCCATCGCCATGGCAGCACCGGAGGGTAGCCCCAGAGAGGCCGCCACACCGCTGCAGAACTTGAGAAAAGTCCGGCGGGAAACACCAAGGCGCCTCTCCACTGCTGAAAAATCGAAATCGCTCTCTGCCATCGTCGGTCTCCAGGGTATAAAAAGATCGCGCTGGACCTCACCAGGCGCGGATAGAATCCCTGCAAAACCGCAATTTTTATGCCGTTATTTTTTTAGCTTTAATAAACAATGATTTACTTAATAGGTATCTACTGCCTAATCCTGAAAATATGTAAGGTTATTTACCACTACACATGTCATAGTGATAACCATCATTACAGCCGTGGGACGCGTCCAGTTACCCTGATCAACATTCGTCTCTATTCTCCACAGAACGAAAACACGCCGGATTACGCCATCTCTCTAGAAGGGAATCCAATCGGCATCAAACCAGACAAACTGGAACCATTGGCCTATTCAGCTCAAACAAATACCATTCAAAAACGGATGGGCAAAGAACTTCTACCAAGGGGAACCACCAGACTAAATCCATCCCCCAAATAGGGGTTCGTTCCATTACAAAGCGGTGAATATGCGCATATTATAAAAACACAACAACAGACCCATCATATTCTGACTGATTGCGCAGGCTGAATGGTGTTCATATAAATGGGATACCTATGAAAAACACAGAAAAATCGCTCATTCAACAGATGAGGATCACGGACTTTGAGATCACCAACCGCAAAAGTCTGTTCTCCATCTCTGCCAAAGATGCAGAGAGACTTAAAAATGCCAAGCCCTATATCGAGGCTGACCTGAACTCAATCGTCGAAACCTTTTACAAATACCAGATCGAGGTACCCGACATCGCACTGCTGATTGGTGATGCCGATACGTTGAGTAGACTGCATAACGCACAAAAGGCTTACATCACCGACCTGTTTTCAGGCTATTACGATATTGAATATGTCAATAATCGCTTGCGAATCGGCATGGTTCACAAACGTATCGGCGTGGAACCCAAACTCTACCTGGCTGCCATTCTGACCCTCAAACAACTGCTCATCACTCACATCAAAAATAGCGTTCCAGCTGAAAATGACCCGGATGCCGTCATAACAGCACTGGAAAAATTATTGATGCTCGATGTGTCGCTGGTATTTGACACCTATATACGAAGCCTGATTTCTGAAATTGAAATCGCCAAAGACAAATCCGAACAATATGCCAGTGCACTTGAAGAGAAGGTCAAAGAGCGTACCAAGCAGCTTGAACTGCTATCAAGAACCGATCCCCTTACCGGACTGCTGAACAGACAGCATTTCGATGAAATATTGACCCAGGCATTGCGTGCCGCACAACGGCGAAATGAGCCGCTTACCGTCGCCTATATCGACATCAATGACTTCAAGAACATTAACGACACACAAGGCCATCGACAAGGAGACGAAATACTCCAGAGAGTCGCCAGAGGCCTGAAGAGCAGTAGCCGGACTGATGATTTCTGTTTTCGTTACGGTGGCGATGAGTTTTGCATCATCATGCCGAACTGTATCAAACAGGAAGCGAGTAATGCCTGGAAAAAAAGACTCAGTGAAGCCCTGGTACAACAACCAGACAATCCCAAGTTGAGTATCGGCTATGCTCAGACCGGTCCGGATGACTATATGACCACTGAGCAACTGCTTCAAATGGCTGACTAGGAGATGTATCGCTGCAAGAAACTGGCAAAAACAGGCACTGGTTAGTCAATACGGTAAACTGACAACTCTCAGAACAATCTTCTGATACAAATCAATCTATACTCTTTCATAAGCAGTTATTTCGATTCTTTAAGTATTAGGGCCTGTTAACACTAATCCAATAGGCCCTAGATTACAGTTCTCCAAACAAGCAATTCAATTGAGTGATCCTTCTTGATCGAATACCCTTTGACAAAAAGCCAGCGGCACACAGCAGACCTCCGCCGCCTGTGAGGAACTCTCGAGCATGGCCGCATCGCTGCAACTGATGGTTGCGGCGTTTCGTATCTAGTCGACTAAGCCCATTACGCTGTTTTTATACAGACTCATTCGGTCTCTATCGCCAACATAAATATGACCGAATCGCAGACAGCTTCATCCACTCCAAAAACGCACTACAGATAAGAACCAATAACTTCAAATCAGAGCTTGACCTGTCTATAACTTCATAGTTGAGACTCTCCATTGATGGCTCAACACCATCTTCGCAAACTCACTTTTGGAGATACTCATTATGAAATCAAATTTCGTTAACAAAAAAATCTGGATTGAAATCTTTCAAGCCATTGGACTCACGGATTCCAAAATGCAACTGTGGCACCAGGAATTCGAGCATAGACATCCTGACGGTCATCAGGAATTTCTTGAATGGATTGATATTCCTGCTGAAGAGATCAGTAAGATCCGTTCTGCTTAATTCACTCTGCACATGGAATAGGTTATGAAAAATTATTATTCCATGTGCTCTTGATTGGAAAAACTCATGCTTACAGTCGGACAGGTTGCAAAACGATTTCATTTATCCAGGAGCACACTGCTCTATTACGATAACAAAGGTGTGCTAAATCCGAGCAGCAGAAATCATGCCAACTACCGGGTCTATTCAGCTGAGGATATCAACAAACTCGAGCGCATCATTCTGCTCAGAAATGCAGGTATGCCACTGGCCGATATATCTCTTTTAATCGATCAGAGTTTCGATGAGATTGAAAGCGCCCTGGAGCGTCGTCTCTTAACCATAAATAGAGAAATTCAGACCCTAAGAAATCAGCAACAGGTCATCATCAACCTGATCAGCAAGCGGGGCAACCTAAGCAAAACCCGTATCGTTACAAAAGAGAGGTGGGTTGAGATGTTAAGCGCCGCCGGGCTCGATGAATCCGGCATGTGGCTTTGGCATCGGGAGTTTGAGGCCACTTCACCAGAGGCCCATCAGGACTTCCTTGAATCCATCGGTATCAGTCAGGCAGAGATCGAGACGATCCGGAAAAAATCCAGATCGGCACTCAAACCCTGATCGCTGCAAGGTTATGTTTCAAGACCTAACTACCAGCTAGGCTCCATAATGTTGTCACTACTCAAAAAACCTTGCCTATCACCATGAACGACACACTACAGACCAACAAAGAAAACGCCATCAGTTTTTACCGCATGGCCTACCTGGGCAATCCCGCCAAAGCGGTAGAGCTCTACGTCGGTGATCACTACATTCAGCACAACCCGTTGGTCGCTAACGGCAAACAGGCCTTCATCGACTATTTCACCGAAATGGCAAATAGCTATCCGGAAAAAAGCATCGAGTTTGTCAGAGCCGTAGCTGAAGGTGACCTGGTCTCCTTGCATACCCATCAAAGCTGGCCTGGCGATCAGGAGTACGTCACGATGGATTTCTTCCGTTTCGACGCTGCAGGAAAGATCGTCGAGCACTGGGATTCCATTCAGCCAGTACCGCTGGAGAGCAAGAATGGAAATCCGATGTATTGACGGGCGATCAGCAGGCGCCAGACAGGTCAGAAGCAGATCCCTGCTCTAAAAATGGGCCCTCAATTACTGTAGAGACTCACTTCAATCCGCTGGTTTTGCGCTGCCACATCATTCCACTCACCGGCGGCAGAGGCTTCATAAGCTGTCGGATAGGGCATCAACGGCTCATCGAAACCGTTACTGAAAAGGATGATCTCAACCGCGCCGCCACTCCTCGCCAACTCCACGTTGATGTAGTTGGCAAAGGCAACTGACTGATCATTCAGCCACTCATTGTTACTCCGGTTGTCGACCGCATAGACACAGTCACTCAGCGCCATTTCACGGGGCGCCACTGCAAGCTCTCCCGCCGCATTTTTGCGTAGACAGAAGTTACCGTGGTTCGCCCGCAACTCCAGCGTACCCTGAAACCCGGACTCTTTCAGTTGCCCCACCAGTTCCGATAACCAGAGGGCCCGCTGATCATCAAATGGGCGCTCCCCATAGGTAAATTCAGCTCCCTGATTGGCCGCCCATTCGATCAGCTTCAATGGCAGTACAATCTCCTTCTGTGGCTCCTCCACCTGGGCTTGTAGCGGCACCTTGAGTTGGGCTGCCAGCTGCTCGATTCTGTCATTCTGTTGCGCAATCATCTCCGTCAGCTGTTTGTCACCGCCTGCAGCGGCTGGCAACTCCTGACCATAGAGGCTCAGATAGAGCAGCACGGCGGCGGCCAGGGCTAATACGCCGCCCAATAACCCCCCCGTGAACGCGCGTGAGCTACGGCCACTCTGCTCCTCCTGCATGGCTTCCAGCTCATACATCTCACTGTGTAACTCAGCAAACTGTTTGTCGAGCCTCTGTTGTAACCGCTCTTCAGCCATGCTCTGCTCGCGGCGGAAAAAGCGCTTCAGTGACTCCCCGGCAGAGAGACTCTCCTGAAAGCTATCCAGAGGCAGACCGACCATCTCCACTTTGGCAGGCTTATGACGCTCATGGTCGCTGATCGGGTGGACATTATCCGTACGCACATGACGATGCACTGAATCCAATCCCTCATTTTTGAAGTCGTGCACCAGTGAGTCCTGTTCCGGCATCAGATGCAGGCTGCTGAGAACATCCTCGAAATCCTGGGCTTCGAGCTGTTTTGGCAGTACCCCGACAGCACCCAGCGCCCGTGCCTGACTGAGCGCCAGTCCACCCTCTTTGGAGGTGTACATCATCACCGGGATAACCGCTGTGTTTGGATTGGATTTAATGACCTTAAGTGCCTGAAAGCCATCCATGCCAGGCATCTCATAATCCATGAAAATCGCATCTGGCGCATTCTCATAGAGATAGTCGATGGCCGCCGCCGCAGACTCTCTTGCGTCTACCATAATGCCGTACTTCTGCAGCTTGCTAGAGAGCACTTGCCGAGCGGTTTTCGAGTCATCGACAATGAGTGCTTTTTTTGTCTGAGATCCCGTCACGACGCCAATCCTTTCCCCTGTTGTTTCTAGGTATGCTATTTCAGCAAACTACATGATAATCCATATTACAAGCCGCCCGATTTGAACGTCGGCCCGCTTAGGAACCTCAGAAAAAGTCTGGGCCGAACAGATTGTCGATCAAAATGTGCCGATTGAAGGCGCAGATCGCACCTAATAGCCCGCTATTGCGAAGATCTGCAACGCAGAAGCGGTGCATTTTGGCGACAAGATATCGGTTCAGACTTGTTCAGGGGTTCCGTTACTCAACTATATCCGACATAAACCATTAGAGGAAATATTCCTATGGAAACCTTGACACAGGAAAAGTGTGAGGCCTGTCGCGCTGACGCACCAAAAGTCAGCGATCAGGAGCTTGCTGAGCTGATTCGCGCCATTCCGGATTGGAATATCGAGGTTCGGGACGGGATCATGCAGCTGGAGAAAGCCTTCCCTTTCAAAACCTATGTTGCCGCACTGGATTTCACCAACAAGGTAGGTGCTCTGGCCGAGGATGAGGGCCATCACCCTGCGCTGCTCACCGAATGGGGAAAGACCACGGTAACCTGGTGGTCGCACAAGATCAAAGGCCTGCACCGTAACGATTTCATCATGGCGGCGAAAACCGACCAGCTGTATAACGGGTGAGCGGCAAGAAAGGTAAGAAAGACGGCAAATGAGCGCTAAGTTTAGGGTGGCATGCCCCACTGGCGCATACACTATCCCTATTCGCCGCCCTTATTTGCGGGCAATAAACTCAAAAAAGCGCAGCATTGTCGCACCGCATTTATGGATTATCAGGAGAGGGCATCCTTCATCTGTTGATCCTGCATCTGTTTGTGCCGCTCGATCTCTGCCTTTTTCCGCATCTCGAGGAACTCTCTCCGCTGTTTGAGACGCATCGCTACCGCACGCTCTTTGAGTGGGATGGTGAGGTCACCGAACAGCACCTGTTTCAGCAGCCTGACGCCAAACTGCATCAGCGCCAGATCCTCATTCTCAACTCTCTCATAGAAAGAGTCTTCCATATCGTATGACGCTTTGAATGAATCAGTCAGTACAAATCGGCGTAATCGATCCACATCGTAGGAACACATGAAGAAGAACTGCAGGCTGGTATCGGAGGGGCGACCGATGGCGGGTCCGGCCGATCTCTTTTTCAGTATCAGCTGCAGCCACTCCCGGTTGATCTGATCATAGAGCTCGACCTCCTGCTCATGCCGATAGTCGTCGACGGCGGTTTCACGATCTTCCCCGTGCCCCTTGCAGTGATCCTCTTGAATCAGAAAATTACGGGTCTCTTCCTCTGGGGCATCCGCTTCCTTCAGCGCCAGTTGACCAACCGGATAGTAACGACAAGCAGTCGGACGATCCTTATAGACACTGCAACCTTCTTCGGTAACGAAATCACAGGCACCGCCATTGTCGGTGCGTAATTTCACACCCGGCACCCCATCCTTGTCCATCTCGAAGGGAATCGTGTGGTTTTTCAGGAAATCTGTGGCACTGACCCCCAGATTGTCTTTCAGACGCAATATGTCGTAAGGCGTCAGCTGAATATCCGCGTGTTTACAGCAGGCATTGAAGCAGGATATCCCCGTGTGGCAATCAAATTTAATCTTGGCACTTGGTTCCAGAACCGCAGGTACGAAACTGCTCTTGAGGGGAAACTCGATTTTTTCACTCATCATGGAGCTCCGAGTTCAGGTTTGGCTGTTTCACCACAAGATCCTCAGAGAATGCGACGACATTGTCTGTGTAACATAGACCCGATTTGGTCTGTAACAGCTATCTGCTATCACTTGAATAGCTTGGACTTGTCGACGATGTCGACATGTGCACGCTTGAAACACTTGTAGGTCTTACTCTCTTTGTCGTAGATCGAGTTGACGAAGCACTTCCAGTTCTCTTCGTCGATAAAATTCTTATCCATACGATAGTAGAAACCGGGATAACGAGACTCTTGACGAAACTGAATGTGTTTCATGTGAGCTTCAGCAGTCAGGATTCGATGATAGTTCTCCCAGGCACGCAGCAATTCGTGGAGGTCTTTCGCACGCATCTTGAGCGCATCCTCTTTCAGTATTTCCAGCTTCTGCTCAGCCAGTCCGAGCATCTGCTCGTTGGTGGTGTAATAGGTAGAAATACCGGCAACGTACTCATCCATAATCTTCTGCAGACGGAACTGCAGCATGCGAGGCGTGATGTAGTTGGGGTTAACATCGATCGCCGTGGTGTAGTCCTTGTGCTCAAGGTAGTTACGGACCGGACGGTAGATCGCTTCGACCAGGGTATCGACGTCGGCGTCCAACTCAGGTGTGAACTCTTTGTTGTCCATGACGTATTTGACCATCGCCTTGGCAGCCAGTCGACCTTCAGCGTGTGAACCGGAAGAGAACTTGTGACCGGAAGCACCCACCCCGTCACCGGCGGTAAACAGACCTGAAACTGTGGTCATACCGCGGTAGCCCCAATGCCAACCCTTAGGCAGGTGATCCGGTACGCCGGTTTCAGTCTCGTCGGTCGGCGCACCCACATCATCAGGACCGGAGGTCCAGATTCCGCAACAGCCGGAGTGAGAACCCAGCAGGTAGGGTTCAGTGGGCATCAGCTCGGAATTCTTTTTTTCGGGCTCGATATTCTCACCGGCCCAGATTCCGCACTGGCTGACGCACATGTCGAGGAAGTCTTCCCAGGCTTCAGCTTCCAGATGCTTAACCTCGCGAGGAGAGAGAGTCTCACTAAGATTCCCCAGAGCGGTTACGGTATCCATCCAGATCGGACCGCGACCTTCACGCAGCTCTTTCAGCAGCAGGTGGTTACGCAGACAGGATGCGGGAACGGCCGCCTTTCCGTAAGGCGGATAGTCATCCAGCATTTCCTTGTTGCGGTCCATGTAGTCCTCACCAAAAGCATTGGTAGCTTTCGACTTGAACAGCATGAACCAGGCGCCGACTGGACCGTATCCGTCCTTGAACCGGGTAGGGACGAAGCGATTTTCCATCATGGTCAGCTCTGCACCCGCCTCAGCAGCCATGGCATAGGTGGAACCGGCATTCCATACAGGGTACCAGGCACGACCCTGACCCTCAGCCACCGAGCGTGGACGGAAGATGTTTACACAACCACCGGCGGCCAGCAGGATGGCTTTAGCCTTGAAGATGTAGAGTTTGTTCTCACGCACGGAAAATCCGACAGCACCGGCAATGCGGTTGTTGTCGTTTTTGTCGTTAACCAACTTAACGATGAAGACATGCTCTTGAATATTGTCCGCACCCAACGCTTTCTTCGCCGACTCGGCAACGATCCATTTGTAGGACTCACCATTGATCATGATCTGCCACTTACCGGAGCGTACCGGCTTCCCGCCGTCTTTCAACAAAGTCATGCCTTTGGAGCCGTCGTGACGTTCCCCTTTCTCGTCAGTCTTCCAGATCGGCAGGCCCCACTCTTCGAACAGATGTACGGATTCGTCGACGTGACGACCCAGGTCGTAAGTCAGGTCATCACGGGTGATTCCCATCAGATCGTTGGAGACCATACGGGCGTAGTCAGCAGGATCCTGTTCAGAGCCGATGTAAGTGTTGATTGCGGAGAGACCCTGGGCAACCGCACCGGACCGATCCACAGCCGCCTTGTCGATCAGCTTGACTTTGATATCACCACCGGCGGCTTGCACCCAGGGACCGATTTCGTAGGCAGCACCACAACAGGCCATACCGCCGCCGATCAGGAGGATGTCTACCTCCTCCAGGACAACTTCCGGATTTCCGAATTCAGCCATACCAATACCTCAAATTAACTCTATATCCTGAATAATCAGATTGAATCCAGCTTATTTACGAATCAGCTCGTCAGCATCACCGGCACGATAGCCGTTCTGCTCGTTATGATTGAAGAAACCGGGCTCGTCGATCTTAGCCATATCCGCAGCAGGCTTACCGCCATAAGGATCGATAGAACCCACAGGAGTGGTGCGGATCGGGAATTTGAAGCGCTTCATGGTGCCGTTGCGCAACTTGATGCTCCACATGATGGAGTCGGTCCCGCGCAGAGGCTGTACCATGGCGCCGAGAGGAACAATGTCGGCGTATGGACGCACTTCGATCGCCTGTTGAGGACAGATCTTGACACAGGAATAGCACTCCCAGCACTGCTCAGGCTCCTGATTGTATGACTTCATGGCATGACCGGTTTCACTACCGTCCATATCCAGCTTCATCAGGTCATGAGGACAGATATACATACAAGCTGTCATGGCCTGGCCTTTACAGCCATCGCACTTCTCAGTACGCACAAATGTAGGCATGGGGTTTTTCTCCTAAGGGTTCACTGCAGTGATTCAGCTGCCGCCCAAGCAGCGACTTTAAAGCACAATCGAAAGAAAATCCCGGCGTAGGAGATTTTATTCTCACTAATGATTAAGCCCGTGATACGAACCAGCCTCGGCCAGCCCACGATGGTAGGCGCTCCTTCGCAAACACACGCACGACCGGAAATCAGGCGACAACATTAACGCCTTGAGGGGCGCTAGCCAAACTTTCTTCGTTGAGGGCAGATAATAGACGATAAAATGACCTACACCATTGTAAATCTTAATCTTTTACTTATCTTAACAACTCTTGATCGATATCAAAAATCAGCGATAAGATCATAAAAGCCTCTCTCCCAAGAAGCCAATCATCGGCACCTACCTGAACTTATCTCTCCCATGGAAGACAGTTAGAACCGATTGCAACCGATGCTACTCATGCCCAACAGAGTAGTTTCCATCACTCACACCATTGACATAGCGCCTCTTGTGAAAGACTTTCAGAACCAAAACCAGGTTTATTGACAGCCACTTTCCCAGCTACCGGGCCAATAAACTGAACTTCTCCCCGGGATTGGGTTAGAGTGGGACTTTTTGAAACATTGTCATGAGCCAATCACACCCTCCAGAGGTCCTGTTTCTGCTCGCCACCGGCTGCCACCACTGCCCAATGGTACTGGAGAGCCTGACTCAGCAGCTCAAACAGGGCAATCTCGCCCGACTCGATGCGGTCAACATCGTCAACAGCCCAGAAGTCGCCCAGCAGTTGGGAGTCCGCAGTGTACCCTGGACCCGCATCGGCCGTTTTGAACTGGATGGGGTGATGTCACCGAAAGAGGTGTCCCAATGGATTGAACGGACAGCGCTTGAAACGGGTGTGGCGGACTATTTCAGTGAATCCCTGGCAGCGCAACGCAGTGACAAGGTGATCCACTGGCTGGAGGAGAGTCCACAGGATCTGCAGGTGTTGCTGGAGCTGCAGGAGAACGATGCCACCCCGATGGCGGCACGTATCGGTATCGGGGTGGTGATGGAACAGTTGGAAGGCGACCCCCGACTCAGTCACGCACTGCCGACCCTGATCACGCTCAGTCGCTCGAAGCAGGCCAATATCCGCGCCGATGTGGCACACTACCTTGGCCTGACCCACCATCCGGATGCCAGGCCGGCACTATTGGAAATGGTCAATGACAGCCACCCCGATGTCAGGGAGATTGCAGAAGAGTCATTGGCGCTTTTGAACAATGTCAGCGGATAGCGACTCTATCCAGTGTTGCAATGCCTCCATTGCCAGGCATTGCGCCTTGACTCCTGGCCAGAGAGAGCTTCTATAATCGTCAAGCAATACGAGACACCATACTCAAGTGGCCAGCTTGGCACAACCCATCATAATTTGCGGAAGAGGTTTAATGGATAGACGGGATCAGATACTGACGATGCATGCTCAGTTCATCAATCAGGTTGTTACAATCGGACAGCAACCCGATCGCCAGGATGATTTCGAAGAGCTGCTGACTCTGGCTGAGCAGAGCGGCTGGACCGACTTGACCGCCTGCATTCGCAAGATCTTCCAGCAGGGTCGACGGGATTTGGAGCTGCTCAACCCGCTCGATGAAGAGGACCGGGTGATCGCCGAATCGATCCTGCAGGGCCTGCAGGACCCCTCCACCCTGCCCGACCCCAATGCCAAGCCCGATCCTGCACTGGCGGCCCCCGGGCTGGCCTCAATGATCCATGCGGCCGGTACCGGCAACCCTCAGGCTCTGCAGATCATCGCTGAGATGGCCGACCAGATGAACAAGGCAGGCGGGCCGATGGCTCACCTTGCCGCCGTGATCAGGCCCATGATCAACGGTGAACGGGAAGCCGACAAACTGTGCAAAGGGATGGACAGCCGTACCGAAAAGATGGTGCTGGGTATCCTGGATGAGCTGAAACAGCTGGACGAGGGGTAGCATGGCCAGACGCTTCATCATCATCGCCGGGATCAGCGGCTTGCTGCTGGTCACCCTGGGTGCCTTTGGCGCCCACGCATTGGAACGGGCAATCCCCGCAACCCATATGGTCTGGTGGCAGAAAGCGGTCCACTATCAGGGGCTGCATACCCTTGCCCTGCTGGCTGTCGGCGTGCTGATCCTGCACCATCCGGTTCGTGCACTGCTGCTCTCAGGCTGGCTGTTTCTGGCCGGCATTCTGCTGTTTTCCGGCAGCCTCTATGTGATGGCGTTGACCGACCTGCGCAGCCTGGCCCTGTTGACCCCGATCGGTGGCACGGCCTTCATTGCCGGCTGGCTAACCCTGGTGATCGGCGCCTGGCGCCTGCCCGACCTGCACCCCCGATAACCCGTGAGCCGCCGCTGAGCAACACCACTGATGGATATTCAGGCCTTTTCAAACCGTCTGCAGAAGAACCATCGCCACTGGAGCAAATGGGCGAGGCGACGGGAGATCAGCTGTTTCCGCATCTATGACCGGGACATCCCCGAGTTCCCATTGGTCATCGACTGGTATGACGGTCAGGTTCATCTGCAGATCTTTGCCGGCAAGGGGATGCAGCCCCTGGATCATCACCAACAGCAGCAGATCGGTGAAGCGGTCAGTGAAACCCTGCAGATCCCGCAAAGCTGGATCGCGGTAAAAACTCGCCAACGGCAGCGCGGACTGAATCAGTATGAGAAGACCGGAGAGCACGGCGAACCGATGATTGTCAGTGAGGGGGGCTTGCGCTTTGAAGTGGAGCTGAGGCGTTATCTGGATACCGGTCTGTTCCTCGACCACCGCAACACCCGCAAGCTGGTGCGCGACAAAGCCGCCGGCAAGCGGGTACTGAATCTGTTTGCCTATACCGGGAGTTTTTCCGTCTACGCAGCCGCCGGAGGCGCCCTGGCCACGGTCAGTGTGGATATGTCCAACACCTATCAGGAGTGGACCGGCAGAAACCTCAAGCTGAATGGCTTCAACGGTGATGAGCATGAGTTGATCCGGGAGGATGTCTTCCAATATCTGCAGCGGGCCAACCGGGAACGTCGCCAGTTTGGCCTGATCATTCTCGACCCGCCAAGTTTCTCCAACTCCAAACGTATGGATGAGACCCTGGATATCCAGCGGGATCAGCAGCGACTGATCGATGCCTGTCTTGCTCTGCTCAACCCGAATGGGCAACTGATCTTCTCCACCAACCGCAAAGGCTTCAAGCTGACTCCGGAGCTGGCGCAGAGAGCCGGTTGCCAGGAGATCACCCAGCAGATTGTGCCGGAAGATTTCAAGCGTCGTCTGCCCTATCGATGCTGGACCTTTCCGGCACCTTCCGCCAATTCACCTGTCTGACAAATAATCCGGCGAGCAAAACGCTCACTTTCAGCCGCAGTGAGCATGCCAGGCTTTGATCAAGGGTCTGCTTGAAGTCCTGAAAGTGAACAATTTGCTCGCCGGGTTAATTGAGACCGACACTTGACGCAACGCAAAAATTACACTCTCATAGCGAGCTATAGACCGGGTCGGTTCTGATTCAGTCCAGCAGTCGAATCCGCTGCACAAGTGACTCACAAACCTTCTCGAACAGCGACAATCCAAAACCTAAGCGACCTAGCAGGGATGAAGAACAAATGCTGACAAAAGTAGTGCTGACGATTATCGGACTGGCCGTGCTGATCGGCATTCCAGCCGCAATCAAAATGCAGCAGTTCCAGGCCATGGCCGATATGCAGATGACCATGCCGCCAGAGATCGTCACCGCCGATCAGGTGAAACGGCAACAGTGGCCCAACACCCTCTCAGCCACCGGATCCCTGGTTGCCGTGCAGGGTGTGACCGTGAGTGCGGAGCTGGGCGGTAAGATCAATAAGATCGCCTTTGAATCCGGCGACCGGGTCAAGGTCGGCGACCTGCTGGTGCGACTCGACACCACGGCCGAAGAGGCACAGTTGCGATCGGCCGAGGCCGGGGCGAAGCTGGCGCGAATCAATCTCGACCGGAATCGCGGCCTGCGCGCCAACAAGACCGTCTCCCAATCCGATCTGGATACCTCTGAAGCCAACTACAAACAGGCCACCGCTCAGGTTGAAAATGTAAAAGCCACCATCGCCAAAAAGACCCTGCGCGCACCGTTCTCCGGTCAGCTTGGCCTGCGCCAGGTCAACCTGGGGCAGATCATCGAACAGGGCACACCGGTAGTCACCCTGCAGACCATCGACCCGATCTATGCGGATTTCTCCCTGCCCCAGCAGCGCTTCTCCAGTATCGCCGTCGGCAACGAAGTGCGCATTACCACCGATGCGGCTGAAGACAAAAGCTTCAACGGCAAGATCGTCGCCATCAATCCGGAGATCGATCAGGCGACTCGCACCGTGCGGATCCGATCCACCCTGTCGAACCAGGAGGAGCTGTTGCGTCCCGGCATGTTTGCCAACGTCAAAGTGATTATGCCGCAGCAGGATGATGTGCTCGCCATTCCGGCCACTTCGGTGCTCTATGCCCCCTACGGCGATACGGTGTTTGTCATCGACACCACCAAGGATGAGGCAACCGGCGAGGAACAGAAAACCCTGCGTCAGCAGATCATCCGTCTGGGACAGACCCGGGGAGACTATGTATCGGTCGTCACCGGCCTCAAGGAGGGTGAGACCGTGGTCACCAGCGGGGTGTTCAAGTTACGGCCGAACATGGCGGTGGTGGTGGACAACACTCTGGCACTGGACGCCAAGCTGGAGCCCAAGCCGGCCAACGAATAAACCAGAACCAGGCATCTTTTAGGGCCTGTTAACTACATAGGGACATTCATCCTGTGGCTAAAACCAAAGCCTTTACCGATCTCTTTATCCAGCGCCCGGTTCTCGCCATCGTGGTCAACTTACTGATCGTGATTGCCGGCATCCAGGCCTGGAACAGCCTCAATATCCGCCAGTACCCACTGAGCGAAAACTCCACTGTGAATATCTCCACAGTCTATGTGGGGGCCAATGCGGAGTTGGTGCGGGGCTTCATCACCACGCCCCTGGAGCAGGCGATCGCCTCGGCCGACGGGATCGAGTATATCGACTCGAAGAGTCTGCAGGGCTTCTCCATGATCAACGCCCGGCTGAAGCTCAACTATCCACCCACCAAGGCCCTCGCGGAAATCACCGCGAAGGTGAATCAGGTGCGTAACGACCTGCCCGCCGAGGCCCAGGTGCCGGCGATTTCGATTCAATCCGCCGACTCCCAGTTTGCCTCCGCCTATCTCAGCTTCGCCTCGGATATCCTCTCCCAGGCGGAGATCACCGACTACCTGATCCGGGTGGTTCAACCCAGACTCGCAGCGGTCGCCGGGGTGCAGCGGGCCGAGGTGCTGGGTGCCCGCACCTTCGCCATGCGCATCTGGCTGAAGCCGGACAAGATGGCGGCGCTGCACGTCAGTCCTTCCCAGGTGCGCCAGGCACTGGCCGCCAACAACTTTCTCGCCGCCATCGGCACCACCAAGGGCTCCCTGGTGCAGGTCAACATGACCGCCAACACCGATCTCCATTCGGTGGAAGAGTTCGAACAGCTGATCATCCACCAGAGCGGCGACAGCATCGTTCGCCTGCAGGATATCGCCGATGTGACCCTGGGCGCGGAAGACTACGACACCTCAGTGCGCTACACCGGACAGACCGCTGTCTTCATGGGCATCTTCCCGCTGCCCAGCGCCAACACCATCGATGTCATCAAGCTGGTGCGGGTGGAGATCGACGCCATCGCCAAGGATCTGCCCTCCGGGCTGGAAGTGAATATCGGATATGACGCCTCCGAGTACATCGCCAATGCGATCACCGAGGTGACCAAGACTCTGGGAGATACCCTGCTGATCGTGATCGCGGTGATCTTTCTGTTTCTCGGTTCGATCCGGTCGGCCCTGGTGCCGACCATCGCGATACCGGTGTCGCTGATCGGCAGTATCTTTCTGATGCAGATCTTCGGCTTTACCCTCAATCTGCTGACCCTGCTGGCCATCGTGCTCTCGGTGGGACTGGTGGTGGACGATGCCATCGTGGTGGTGGAGAACATCGAACGCCATCTTCGTGAAGGCCGCAGCAAACGGGAGGCCGCACTGCTCGGCGCCCGGGAACTGCTCGGACCGGTGATCGCGATGACCGTCACCCTGGCCGCCGTCTATATGCCGATCGCTCTGCAGGGAGGCTTGACCGGCGCCCTGTTCCGCGAGTTTGCCCTGACCCTGGCGGGGACGGTCACCATCTCAGGTATCGTCGCCCTGACCCTGTCGCCGATGATGTCGTCTCATATGCTGAAGAGTGCCGCCGATGAGGAGAAGGGGTTCACCGGCTGGGTCAATCACCACTTCGACCGACTGCGCGCAGCCTACGGCCGGTTGATCGGCCGAACCATGCAGTCCCGCCCCTACGTCTATGTGATCTGGTTGGTGGTGGCCGCCGCGGCTGTGCCGATGTACATGCAGTCCCCCAAGGAGCTAGCCCCCAGTGAGGATCAGAGCGTGGTGTTCGGCATCATCAACTCAGCGGCCAATGCCACTGCCGATCAGAAGCGCTTCTATGGCGCTGCGGTGGAGAAGGCCTTCCTGGATGTGGAGGAGGCGGATCTCAGCTTCCAGATTCTGTTCGCCCCTTCGGTGGGCGCCCAATTCGATACCGACGGCTTCTCCGGTGTGGTGGTCAAACCCTGGCATGCTCCCAGGGAGCGCACCGTGTTCGAGATCCAGCAGGAGATCCAGGGCAAGCTCGCCTCCATACCCGGCTTCCAGATCTTTGCCACCACCCCACCGGCCCTGCCCGGCGGCAGCAATTTTCCGATTGAGTTCCTGATCACCTCGACGGCGGATGCCAAACAGCTGCTGGAGTTTGCCCAACAGATCCAGGGCAAGGCAATCGAAAGTGGCATGTTCATGTTTCCGCCACAGATCGACCTGAAGTATGACCAGCCACAGGCCCAGGTAGTGCTCGACCGGGATAAGATCGGCGCGCTCGGACTGAACCTCAACCAGGTTGGCCTGGATATGGCGGCGGCGCTCGGTGGCGATTATGTCAATCGCTTCAATATTGCCGGGCGCAGTTACAAGGTCATTCCACAGATCGAACGCTCCCAGCGGCTCAATCCGGATCAGCTGACGGAAATCTATGTCAGCGGACCCGAGGGTGAGCTGATCCCGTTGAGTGCGGTTGCGCATATCGAAAACACCACGGTGCCCCGTTCGCTGAACCGCTTTCAGCAGCTGAATGCGGTCAAGCTCTCCGGCATGACCAACCGCACCCTGGACCAGGGACTGGCGGTACTTGAAGAGGCGGCGGCCGAGATCCTGCCACCAGGTTACGGCATCGACTACACCGGCGAGTCGAGACAGCTGCGTCAGGAGGGCAATAAGTTTCTGCCCGCCTTTGCACTGGCGATCGTGATGATCTTTCTCGCCCTGGCGGTCCAGTTCAACTCCTTCCGCGACCCGGGTATCATCCTCTTGGGCTCGGTTCCCCTGGCGATGTTCGGCGCGCTGCTGTTCACCTTTCTGAAGATGCCCAATCCGAACCTCCCCTTCTGGACAAACGGTTGGACTACCACCCTGAATATCTATGCCCAGGTCGGCCTGGTGACCCTGGTGGGACTGATTGCGAAAAACGGCATCCTGATCGTCGAGTTCGCCAACAAGCTACAGGAGCAGGGGCTGAGCAAGATCGACGCGGTACAGGAAGCGGCGATGACAAGACTGCGGCCGATCCTGATGACCACCTTCGCCACGGTGGCGGGTCACTTCCCGCTGATCCTGGTCACCGGCGCCGGTGCGGCAGCGAGAAACTCGATTGGCCTGGTACTGGTCGGCGGCATGGCGGTGGGCACCCTGTTCACCCTCTTCGTACTACCCTCCATCTATGTCCTGATGGCCAAGGATCACCAGGCTGAGGCGGCAGAAGATGAGCATGAGTCCGCTTCAGCCAACTCCGCGAGGGACCTGGTAACCGAGTAGCTCTGCAAATCGATTACACGATTAACCTTCTACCCCATTCGCATGGGTAGGAGGCTTAGAGAGAAAGACAGATCCGAGTAAGGAAGTTTTTTCAAACCCGGAAGCTTTACCAGCCGTGTTTAGCCGCAGTCTGACTGTACGATTAGGCGACTCAGTCAGCTCAGATTTCTATGGTTTCCTTGCAATAACTCTCCGACTAAATCGATTGAATAAGACCAGCCAAGGTTTTTTTGAGGGGTTCGATTAGTCTCTAGAATCAGCTCACCGATATCGATGTATTTAAACCCGCCGTGATACAGAATTGAACTCTTATACAAGTAGACAAGGTCGTTCATATTACCGATCACACGTTTACTGACTGTTTTTGTAAACTCATGTTCTTCATAGCCGCTAAACACTTTATTAATTTGGCCAACATCAAAACCCTCGATGGTTAACAATTGATCGAGACTCTCCAGGAATATTTCTGGAAGTCTTTTAATGTTCCTCTTCTTCACGCCAAACAGAATAAAAGACAGCAGTGTTTTTTCATTTACAAAAATTAGCGTTTTACGTCTATCCACTGTAAACAAGTTGGCATACCAGTCACCCAGCAAAGTGTGACTTTGTTTAACCACAGCGAGCTCACTTTTCTTGATACCGAGCTCTTTTTGGACTTTAGCTGTACACCGAATTTGTAACATGTTGCTTCAATCTAATAGTGTAAAATTAAATTCTAAAAATCCGTGATGATAGAAAGAAATTTACAATCAGCCTAATTTTCAACTTGGAACCAGGTATTTTTTACTCAGTATTCTTATTATATGGGCGCCCTGAATTATTGTAAAACGCCCAGGCTCTATGGAGAACGAACGTAATCAGTTGTCAAGCGCTTGTTATGCATTTATTTTATCGCTGATAACCCATATGGAAATACCGTCTACTGTGCTTGCTTGCACACTAATTATTTTGGCGCCAATTTTCGAAACGTATGATGGAATTTCTCCATTTCTTCGATATCGTTTGTAATTACCATAGTGCCCGGTAAATAATTCATCTATGCCAATGCCAAGCTTACCCGAAAAAGAATTTGCCTTTGTGTAGTCGGCTATCAAGACTTTTTTTGAAACGTCCACCATCATTCTCAGTAGTTTACATGCATCTTTTTCACATAGTTCATGCAAACATAATGTACTAGTAGCAATATCATACTTTAAATTAGATAGATTTAGAGCATTGATACATTCAAAAGTAATATGATCCAGTTCTTTTTCTCGCCGTTTCCCTTCGGCATAGTTAATCATATCTCGATCAAGGTCGACACCATATCCACTTCGGATTTTTGATGCGGATTGAAAAATCAAATCACCTGTACCGCACCCAATTTCAATGATGGATGAACCATGATCTATTAGCTCTAGTAATTCTTTACGTAATGGCGCTAAAACCCGATCTGCTGCCCTGCTTTTTATCCAAACCTTTAGTTTCATCGTATGTCATTTATTGCACAGCATCGCATTCTTCGATTTGTTTGCTGTAATGAATTGTTGGTGTGATTCACTTTCAGTACTTTCTCACTTTAGTAGTTATATATGCATTACTCTTCCACCTGTAAGTAAATACAGTGCAACTTCACTAACAGCAATGCTTCCAATGCAGCTTCCAATCTCAAATTTAGAAGCCGTATATATTTACTAATCGAATAGTATCTATCGAGCATAATCAATAGCACGTTCTTTATGAATAGTGATATCAAATACACTGAACATAGAGCAAAGCCAAATCCATTTAGACTTAACTTAGCCATGCTACCTCTGTTTTCTTCGTTTTCAACCCTAACGCCTCAATATGGAGACGAATGGAGCGAAACGACTGAAGGCACTGCCAGAGGCGCTCATTGATTGATTTGTTTAAATAAATTGCTTTCCTAGCCAATTACTATACCCTGAAGACTCTTCGTTTTGTCATTTATCCTTGATAGCTGACCAAGCGCTCAACCACTGAGGCGGTCAAATGACAAATCCACGCTTACGTTACCAAACCATTGAGTTTGGAAAAATAGATATACACCTTTGCACGCTTCGGAATAAACAGGAATTCCATGACCCGGAGGGTATCGCTGAAAAGCTAGGCATTTCTTCCGCGGCTTGGCCAATTTTCGGAGTAGTTTGGCCGTCAAGTTTGGTTCTGGCACACCATATCTGCAACTATGGTATTGGTTCTAAACGAGTTTTAGAGATTGGGTGCGGCACAGCTCTCAGTAGCTTGCTGCTCAATAAGCAGCACGTGGATATTACAGCAACAGATTATCACCCAGAAGCCGAAAATTTTTTAAATAGAAATTCCGAGCTTAACGGAGATGCCCTTATTCCTTTTGAGAGAACAGGTTGGGCGGATAACAACGATAACCTAGGACGTTTTGATTTAATTATTGGCAGTGATCTATTGTATGAGGATGAGCATATAGGATTACTTTCTAACTTTATTCGAGAACATTCAAATCCAGAATGCGAAGTTATAATTGTAGATCCTGGGCGAGGCAGGAAAAACAAACTTGCAAATAAACTGCTTGAGCTTGGTTATAGATCTTCATTCTCTAAGCCTGAAAATAGTGATTATCTAGACAACGAATTTAAAGGCGATATTTTACAGTTTGTGCGGAGCAGACAGCCAAGAAAGTAACCGAGCAAAATTAAGGACATCCCAACTTTTGACCCTTTAAACAAATCTGAGTCTCGATGAATCCTTCTTAATCCTGATTTTGGCATTCTACCTCTTTTCTGTTGGATTAAGGCGTCTACTTTTTTGGAAGCATTTCCACATCCTTTTGAATGCGCTGTTATCTGAAAACACTGGCATCGAATACCAGTTTGATCTTACATATTTTTTCACCTTCAACCTCAAAGATTTGTGCCATGCGTGTTTGAATTCCTGCCTTTGAGAATATATACACCAAGCACGCCGAGTTTTGATTTTCGTAAACCTCCTCTAAGACGTAGTGCACATCTATAGGAGGATTTTTTCGCAAAGCTACCAAGTACTCTTTTGCAGATGAGGACTTATGAAACGGACCATCAAAAATTAAGTTGTCCGCCAACAATGGCTCCATATTTTCCAATGACTCATTACCAAAAAATGATTTCATGTAACTTTTTGCTAATTCTGCTGGCTTAGTCATTTCTATAAATCACATAGCGCTTACGCTCAGAGGCGAGAGTGATACGTGCATCCTTCTGCTGCGACAGGTTATGCATTACCCAGCCCCCCGTAACCACTTGTATACTTCTACAAAAAACCTATGCCCAATCATAAGTAACAATCCAATCACAAAACTAATCGATGACAGCTTTAATGCAGTAATAATTGATGTTGAATCCATGCCATATTCAAGTTCATTGTATTTACCCATAACGAAATACAATGTCGGAAGTTGTGAAAACGCCATATATACACCAATTAGGAATGTTCCTGCTGCCACAATATTTACATCATCAATCAATTTAACTTCTGTACTTTTATTATTAATAACAAACTTTGAAATGGGTACTGATAACAACCAAATAACAATACCACTCAATAATGGCATCGCTATACTAAGAAGCTGGAGAGTTGACAGCTCTTCTTTAAAGTTTGAATTAACTATCGGTAACGCAATACCCATACCTGCAATGGCATTGATGCCAATAACGATCTGGTATATTGAAATAATTCGTAGTCCAATTATTGCAATACTATTCATACTTCCCTTCTATGCATAACATGTATTCAAAGGCATATTGCCTTACATCCAGACTAATCACCCAGTTCAAAGTGACACCTTCCCGCTATCCTGCAATTATTACTGGATAGCAGACCATCTTCACCGCGATAAACGGAATAGTTGCCATCTATCTACGATCTACAGGAGGGAAAACCGATCTGCGCCAACCTCCTTGTCTGCCTATTTATTATACAAATAATCATCATTTTTCCAGGGTTACGGCCTTTCATGTGATAGAGGGACTATTTTTAACCTGGTCATTTCGTGCAAATTGCCTGCTATCCTGATTGGTGCCAATAAGCCTTAGCTACCCAACTAAATTACCAATCCATACAACCGAAAAATGCACACCAAGCAATAGAGACTGACCTCTTTACTCGAATTTATCGCTCGACTGTTCTCAATGAAACATATTGGAAGGCTGTTTCGAGGTTCCGGTGTTGTGTAAAGTAGGAAGGTGATTGTTTGGTTATAGCAATCCCTTAGCAGATTTTAGTAAATCACTATTTACATACTCTCGTTACAAAACATATCCATAGTC
Source organism: Candidatus Thiodiazotropha sp. AKAK2 (assembly GCF_058244685.1). NCBI lineage: Bacteria > Pseudomonadati > Pseudomonadota > Gammaproteobacteria > Chromatiales > Sedimenticolaceae > Candidatus Thiodiazotropha > Candidatus Thiodiazotropha sp. AKAK2. The sequence continues at coordinate 168,248 of NZ_JBSYOP010000031.1, forward strand.
AATGTCTTCCATTCTAACCCTATTCGGATCCAGCTTCCTTGCCTCCACACTTCTACCTGGCGGCTCGGAAGCCATACTGATATGGAATCTCCAACAAGACATTCATCCAGCGCAACTGCTCTGGCTTACGGCCACGCTGGGCAATACCCTGGGTGGTCTGAGCAGCTGGCTGATCGGTTGGTGGCTCGCGAAACGCTTTCCCGGAAAGGGCCTGAAGGATCAGCACCAGCGACAGGCGCTGGAGCGGATCGGCCGCTACGGCAGCCCGGTGTTGCTGTTCTCCTGGCTGCCTATCGTTGGGGATCCACTCTGCCTGGCTGCCGGCTGGGCAGGCGTCAGATTCAGCCTGGCCATGTTGTTTATCGGATTAGGCAAGGGGATACGCTACGCCGTAGTTATCTGGCTTTCAGAGGTAGCACTGTAATCGCTGATAAATCAGAATTAAGTACGCTAAAGAGAAGGGCTCACTGCGTGTTTATCTTTCGTAACCAGATGTAACGCTTCGCGTCCACCCTCTCCCCAACCCCTCTCCCATAAAGGGAGAGGGGCTTTTGAAGTTACTGTTTGGGGGTTTGAAATCTTGCGGAAAATCGGTGCTGATTCACGGCAATATATTACTTAACTACTTGCGCCAGAAGGCCGGGGTCAACAGCACCAGCAGGGTGAAGATCTCCAGGCGTCCCAGCAGCATGGCGAAGCAGAGTATCCATTTCGCCGGGTCGTTGAGGCTATCGTAGTGGGCTCCGACATCGCCCAACCCGGGGCCGAGGTTGTTGATACTCGCCGCGACCGCTGAAAAGGAGGTCATCAGATCCAGACCGGTTGAGGCCAGTGCCAGATACATCACCCCGAAGCTGGCCACATAGAGGGCGAAGAAGCCCCACACCGCATCGACGATGCGCCAGGGTATGGTCTTGCCGCCAACCCGGATCGGAATCACCGCATTGGGGTGGATCAAACGGTTGATCTCCCGCAGCCCCTGTTTGACCAGCAGCAGAAAGCGAATCACTTTGATGCCACCGCCGGTCGAGCCGGCACAGCCGCCGATGAAGCTGGCAAAGAGCAACAGGATCGAGATAAATCCTGGCCAGAGGGAGTAGTCGGCGGTGGTGAAGCCGGTAGTGGTGCCGATGGAGACCGCCTGAAAGATGCCGCGGGTGATCGATTCGCTCCAGGTACCGTACACGCCCATCAGGAAGAGGGCGACGGAGACCAGGATAATGACGATACTCAGGGTGGTGATATAGCCGCGAAACTCCGAATCCTCGAAGTAGGTTTTCAGTGAGCGGCGGCGAAAGGCGAGAAAATGCAGCGCAAAATTGACGCCGGAGAGGAGCATGAAGACCACCGCGATCATCTCGATCAGCGTGCTGTCGTAGTAGCCGATGCTCTCATCATGGGTGGAAAAACCGCCGATCGCCACCGTTGAGAAGGCATGCCCCAGGGCATCGAACGGTTTCATGCCGGCCAGCCAGTAGGCGAGCATGCAGCTCAGGGTCAGCCCCAGATAGATGAACCAGAGCGCCTTGGCGGTTTCGGTGATCCTCGGGGTCAGTTTGTTATCCTTTACCGGTCCCGGAGTCTCGGCGCGATAGAGCTGCATACCACCGATGCCCAGCATCGGCAGTACCGCGACGGCCAACACGATGATGCCCATGCCACCCAGCCACTGCAGCTGCTGACGATAGTAGAGGATCGACATCGGCAGCTCATCGATGCCGACGATCACCGTCGCCCCGGTGGTGGTCAGTCCGGAGACCGATTCAAACACCGCATTGGTGAGACTCATGTTGAAGCTCTCGGCAAACATGAACGGCAGGGAGCCGGTGAGGCCGAGCACCACCCAGAACATCACCACCACCAGAAAGCCATCCCGCACCCTGAGATCCTGATGCCGATTGCGCACCGGCGCCCAGAAGGCCACCCCGAGACCCAGGGTTACGATGAAGGCATCGGTAAAACCGATCAGCGCACCATCATCCACCCAGACAGAGATCGCCAGGGGCGGCAACATGGTGAGGCTGAACACCATCAGCAACACACCCAATATTCGCTGTACCACAAACAGATGCATCTTACAGACAGGCCCTTATAGAAAGGTCACACCGACCTGGAACAGTTTTTCCACTTCATGGATCTTTCGCTTGTCCACCAGGAACAGGATCACGTGATCGCCACTCTCGATCATGGTGTCATGATGGGCGATCAAGACGTCTTCGCCTCGCACCACCGCACCGATGGTTGAGCCCTTGGGCAGTTTGATCTCCTCAATCACCCGGCCAACCACCTTGGATGAGCTGCGATCTCCGTGGGCAACCGCCTCGATCGCTTCGGCCGCACCACGCCTCAGTGAGTGAACCTGGGCCACATCGCCCCGCCGCACATGAGTCAGCAGGGTACCGATGGTGGCCTGTTGTGGAGAAATGGCGATATCGATGATCCCACTCTGCACCAGATCCACATAGGAGGGGCGGTTGATCAGCGCCATCACCCGTGCCGCGCCGAGACGCTTGGCAAGCATCGCCGAAAGTATGTTGGCCTCGTCATCGTTGGTGACAGCACAGAACACATCGGTGTTCTCGATGTTCTCCTCCAGCAGCAGATCTTCATCCGCCGCATCCCCATGCAGCACAATGGTCATATCGAGACGCTCTGCAATCTCCCGTGCCCGGGACTGATTGTTTTCGATCAGTTTGATCCGGTATTTCTGTTCCAGTGAGGAGGCCAGCCGTCGGCCAATATTGCCGCCACCGGCCAGGATCAGTCGTTTATAGGGCTTTTCCAGTTTCTGTAGCTCACTCATCACCGAGCGGATATTTTCCGCTGCGGCAATGAAGAAGACCTCATCCTCCGCCTTGATCTCCGTATCCCCCTGGGGCTGGATCACCTCACCCTCCCGGTAGATGGCCGCCACTCTGGCATCCACATTGGGCATATGCTCATACAGGGTTGAAAGCTCATTGCCCACCAAGGGACCACCATAAAACGCCTTGATGCCCACCAGCCGCACCCGCCCATCGGCAAAATCAAGCACCTGCAGAGCACCGGGGTACTCGATCAGCTTGAGGATGTAGTCGGTCACCAACTGCTCAGGACTGATCAACACATCAACTGGAAAGCCTGGCTTCTCGAACAGTTTCGGGTAGTCGAGATAGCCTTGGGCGCGAACCCTGGCGATCTTGGTGGGGGTATGAAACACCGTATAGGCCACTTGGCAGGCCACCATATTGGTCTCATCACTGTTGGTGACCGCCAATATCATATCCGCATCTTCCGCCCCGGCACGGCGCAGCACATCCGGGTGACCGGCATGCCCCCTGACCGTGCCCAGATCAAGACGGTTTTGCAGTTCAGTCAGCAGGTCCAGGTTCTGGTCAACCACCGTGATGTCATTGGCTTCGCTGACCAATGCATTGGCAACCGAGCGTCCAACCTGACCGGCACCGAGAATAATTATTTTCATTTTTTCATCGGGTGTTGTTGATAAAGGCCAGCAAATTATCGGTCACATTCTGTCCAGCTACCTGAGTCGACTTGAACGATCGGCTGCAAACCCACAACCGGCCCTCACTGCCGGATACATACGAATGAAATATAGCATTCATAAAAACACCACTAATATGACACCGTTTCGCAATGCCTGCTACCTAGAATGCACGCGGCTTACAAGTATTACGCCTTAATGGGGAGCATATTCTATGTTGCAAAAGAAATCATTTCGTCTGTTAGCTTTGCCGGCATCCATCACGGCCGCTATTTTATGTTCATCTCTGCTACTTACCGGCTGTGACGGTGATGATGGCGACGACGGTGTCGATGGTCAAAACGGTGTTGACGGCACCAACGGCACCGATGGTGCTGACGGTATTACCAACTATGTTCCCCTGGGCCTGAAGCGCCTGGCGACCGCTCCACTGGATGCGGAGTTCACCGGCCTCTATCTCAACAGTGACAACACCTTGTTCCTGAACGTTCAGCATCCCAGCAGCAGCAATACCACCACCGATGCGGCTGGTAAAGTCTTCGACAAAGGCACCGTAGGTGTCATCGTCGGCCAGGATTTCTCTGCTCTGCCTGAGAACTTCGGCGCACTCGACCTGCCGGTCAGTACTGCCCAGAAAGAGGTGGTCATGACCGCCGTCGGCTCTTACCAGGTACTCGCACAACAGGGCGACAGTCTGGATGATGGCCTGGCCATGGGCGACATTATGACTGCCGATGGCGCCACCCAGATCAAGAGTTCCAACGACCCTGACTTCAACGGCGTTGTCTCTGACGGTAATGGCGGCTTCTACGTCTACACCAACTGGGAGGATCGTCCCGGCAGCATGAGCCGTATCCAGGTGAGTGGCCTGACCGATAGCGGTTACGGCAACATCACCCAGGAAGGCATGATCGATTTCTCCGGTGTCGGCGGCACCTGGGTCAACTGTTTCGGTACCGTCAGCCCCTGGAACACCCCAATGTCTGCCGAAGAGCTCTACTTTGATGACACCTCAGACTGGTTCAATCCTGACTACGAGTACTTCAGCAATCCACAGTCTCTGGCCACCTACCTGGGATATCCCACAGATGGTAGCGGTGACTGGCCGAACCCATACCGTTACGGCTACATCGTAGAAATCGGCAACGCTGCCGATGCTGCGGTTGCCAACGTGACTGTGAACAAGCTGGAGACCATGGGTCGCTTCTCGCATGAGAACTCGGTTGTCATGCCTGACGACAGAACGGTCTTCCTTAGCGACGACGGTACCGGCGTTGTGTTCTTCAAGTTCGTCGCTGATGTGGCCGGCGACATGAGCGCGGGCACCCTGTATGCCGCACAGATCACTCAGGCTGCGGGTGTGAATGATCCCGCCGAAGCGGCGCTCGGCATCGAGTGGATCGAACTGGCCAGCATGGGCGAAACGCAGATTGAAGCGGCCATCGCCTCCTTCGACGGCACCTTTGCCGATGGTAACTACATCACCGATGAGCAGGTCTGTGACTGGGCCGAGTCCAAATCGGGTGCCGACCTGAGCTGTGACGAGGACGTCACTGTCGACGCCAACCCCTTCAGCGATGACCGTGTCGCCTACCTGGAGAGCCGCAAAGCGGCTGTTGCTCTGGGCGCTACCGGGGAGTTCCGCAAGATGGAAGGTGTCAACATCAACTACAACCTGGCCTCGACCTGGTGGAACGGCGGCGCGGCTGACGGCGACCAGGCCTACATGTACATGGCCATGTCCAGCTTCGACGCGACCATGAGCGACGACGAAGGCGCCATTCAGCTGAATGGCGACAACGGCAAGTGTGGTGTTGTCTACCGCATGAAGCTGATGCGCAACGCCGCCGGTGAGGTTGATGTGATGACCATGGTACCGGCGATTGTCGGTGGTCCTTACTACGCTGACCGCTCGGTCAACGAGTGTAACGTCAATAACATCTCCAATCCTGACAACCTGCTGATCATGGACGACGGTCGGGTACTGATCGGTGAGGATACCGGCAACCACGAGAACAACGTGGTCTGGGTATTCGATGATCCAGCAATCTAATCATCTGAGGTAGATTGCACAACCAAGGAAGTTGGGGGGTGGCTGATGCCGCCCCCCTTTTGCGTTTAGGAGATTACGAATGAAAGCACTATTTTCAATGATTCCTATCCTGGTGATGGTCTCTCTCAGCGGATGCGGTGGTTCGAGTGACTCTGACAATCAGAGTGACAACCAGAACCACTCGCTGAGCTTCCCAACCGACTATGCAAAATCCCCCGCCGGCACATTGCGCCCGGAGGAGACCGGTCTGGTCTACAACCAGGAGGCGATCGTCCCTCCCCAGTGCTACACCAAGCATGAGGCGACCCATAATCCCTGCATGACCTGTCACCAGTCCTATACTTTCGGCAGCCGACCGAACACCATGGATGATGCCGCACTGCAGGCGGAATACTCATTCTCTGAGATCGGCGTGACCAACCACTGGCAGAATCTGTTCGAAGACCGCTCGGAAGCGGTTGCTCAGATCAGTGACCAGGAGGTCATCGACTATATCTACACCGACAACTACACGACCCTGATCGAACAGCTGCAGAGCGAATCCTGGAATGGACCTGTACCGGCCATTGAAAACCTCCACCTGGGGGCTGGCGCGTTCGATCAACAGGGATTCGCCCTGGACGGCAGCCACTGGGTGGCCTTCAACTACAAACCCCTGCCCAGCACATTCTGGCCGACCAACGGCTCCACCGACGACGTGATGATCCGGCTCCCCGCGGAGTTCCGCGAGCAGAGCTGTAACGGCAGCGGTTACTCCCGGGATACCTACATCGCTAATCTCGCCATCGTTGAAGCGGCGATACAGGATCTGCAGCAGATCTCCCTGCCGCCGGTGGATGAAAACAACTTCTGTATGGACCTCAACGGTGACGGACAGCTTGGTGTCGTTGAAGAGATAGAGCGTCCTGATTTCTATGTGGGCAACGCCTCGGGAATCAGCGTAACACCCATGCTCTACCCGGAGAATACCGAGTTTCTGCATACCGTGCGTTACGTGGGCCTGGCTGAAGATATGTCGATCAACATTCCGGCACGAATGAAAGAGGTACGCTATATGCGCAAGCATACCTTCTACTCGGCACCGGCCCTGCTCTCTCAGTACGGCAATGAGAAACAGGAGAAACTCGATGGCAATCTGCCCAACTTCGTCTCCCGCGGCGACGATGGCCTGGACAACGGTTTCGGTTGGCAGGTGTTAGGCTTTATCGAAGCGGCAGACGGCCATCTGCGCAAACAGAGCGAGGAGGAGACCCTCTTCTGCATGGGTTGTCACACCAGCATCGGCAGTACCATCGACCAGACCTTCGCCTTCCCTCGCAAGGTTACCGGAGCGGCAGGCTGGGGATATATCGATCTGCAGGGAATGCAGGATGCGCCGAATGTGGGCGGCACGGAAGGAGAGATCCTCAACTACCTGAAAATCGCCGGCGGCGGTAATGAGTTCCGGGAGAACCCGGAGATCATCGAAAAGTGGTTCAATGAGGATGGCAATGTCAACGAAGAGAAGGTCTCGGCGGCCGACGTCTATGAACTGATCACCCCCAGTGCAGAGCGCGCCCTGACCCTCAACAAGGCCTACATGGCGATCGTGAAGGATCAGGACTTCATTCACGGCCGTGACGCCAATGTCACACCAGCAGTGAATGTCTATCGGGAGGTGGATCCAGAAACCGCTCCGGTGCTGCCGGAAGATCGTCAATACAGCTGGGATATGCGCCTGGCCTGGTAACTGCCACTAGCCTGTAACCATCGCAGGGTGCGGCTCAGCTCCAACACCCGATCGTCAGCTATCTTGACGGCTTCACCGGTCGCAACCATCTCAATCAGACCTTCGGCAAAGCGGCACTCACTCCCCATGTGGTATTGAGCGCTACCGATACAGACGTGATCAAAACTTATGTGCGGGAAGGCCTGGGTATCGGCATCATTGCCGACCTGGCTTATGAACAGGACAAAGACAATGACCTGGTGATGAAACCCCTGAACCATCTTTTTCTCTGGGAAGTGACCAAGATCGGCTGTCGCCGGGATAACTATCTACGCACATTCCAGCAGAGATTCATCCATATATTTCAGAAATTCGCGTCGCAGATGGAAACCGGATCACCCCGATGACAGTGGCTACCTACCAGCAAGAGTCTGCGATCTACGTCTGGCATAAATCGTTCACTCAATCCAAGCTTATCTTTGGTTACGCTCCTTCAAATAACAGACACACAGAATCCAATTCACTTCATTCATGAACGGAAGGCAACTGCTAGAATCAAGCAGATAGAACCATGGCTCTTTGCTTGGTTTTTAGGCCGCACAACTTTTGCATAACCATTTGAAGAATAGGGCTTTTACCATAAAAAACTCTTATCGGTTAAGACTAAAGAAGTTGTCTAGTTAAGCCGATAAACTGTTTAGCGCTCAGGAGGTTTAGCTGCTCTTTATCATAGGAACAACTGACACTGGCTTGTAACGAGCCATCAGGTTTTAGCCACATTGGATATTGTGGCGGCGCACAGGAGTAACCATCTCTATGCCCCATGATATCTCTCAGCATAGCAATGACATTCGGGTCCTATTGGTGGATGATGACCCGGACAGTGCCGAGGAGATGAAGGACCTGCTTCAACGAATGGACGCCCAACAGAAGATCGAGCACAATATAGTCGAGCTACTCGCTGATGCCCTGCATGAAATCAGTCAGACCCATTACGATCTGATTCTGCTCGACACCGGCCTGGCCGATATGCCCACACCCTCAGCCATACGCTCCCTGCGTGATGCCTTCTCCTACGCACCGATTATTGCCACCATGAAATATGAAGATCCCGAGCTGGCTGCCATGTGGGTTGGCGAGGGTGCTGACGAGTGTCTGTTTGTTGGGGAGATGGATGAAGCTTCGCTAAAGCGGATGGTGGAATATGCGATCAAGCGATACCACACCTACAGCAATCTTCATCAACAGAGCCGCACCCATCATGTACTCAATACCCTGCTGAGTCTTTCACTCAAGAAGATGCCTTTTGACCAGCTGCTGAAGGCGTGCCTTGATGTGATTCTCTCCGCGCCACTCACCGATATGCTGCATCAAGGAGCCATCCTGGTCAGCAACAGCGACAACAAGCAACTCTGGATGATGGCCCACACCAATCTCGACCCGGAACTCGTCGAGCTCTGTCAACGTGTCGAATTTGGTCAATGCCTTTGCGGCCGTGCCGCCGAGACAGGCGAGATTCAGTTCACCGACTGTATCGACGAGCGTCATGAAAACAGGACCGAGGGCATGTCCCCCCATGGTCACTATATTGTGCCTATCCTCTCCCGGGGCGATGTATTGGGTGTACTGACGCTCTATCTGAGAGAGGGACATCTACAGAAAGAGGATGAGATCGTTTTCCTGCAAGGCGTTGCCGATACACTGGCCGGCATCATCGAGCGCGCCCGAACCAATGATCAACTGGCACTGGCTCAGCAGCAAAACAGTCGCTTGCTCTCATCCCTGACCTCCATTCTTATCGGCGTCGACGAGAAGCAGCGCATCAGTCACTGGAATGACAAGGCAGCAGCGATCTTTGAATTGACTGCAGAGCAGGTGCAAGGCAAACCGATCGCTGAGTGTCCGATCGACTGGAACTGGAAACAGATCTCAAACGAGATCGAGACCATCCTGAGCAACTCACAGAAACCGGACCGTTTTGATTCGCGCTTCAAACAACAAAACGGCTCCAACCGACTGCTATCCATCTGTGTTACACCTTACAACGACAGCTCTGGTCACAGCGACGGCTATCTGTTGATTGTTGATGATGTCACCGATCAGAAGCAGTTGGAATCGGAGATACAACAAGCGCAAAAACTGCAATCCATCGGTCAGCTGGCGGCTGGCATCGCACACGAAATCAATACACCCATACAGTATGTCGGTGACAATGTGCGTTTTCTGCGTGATGCGTTTGATGACATCGCCGAGATCATCGACAGTCAACACAATCTGGTCGAACAGGCCCGCACCAACAACATCGCCACTGAGCAGATCGATCAGTTGGACGAGCAGATCGATGAGGTGGATCTGGAGTACCTGCAGGAGGAGATCCCAAAATCGATCCAACAGACTCTCGATGGCGTCGATCGGGTTGCCACCATCGTTCGGGCGATGAAGGAATTTTCCCACCCCGGTTCGGAAGAGAAGACACTCACCGACATCAACAAAGCGATCGAAAGCACGGTTACGGTCGCGCGAAATGCCTGGAAATATCATGCGGAACTATCGCTCGACCTGCAACCGGCACTGCCCCAGGTCCCATGCATTCCCGGACCTGTGAATGAGGTACTGCTGAACATCATTGTCAATGCCGCCCACGCGATTGCAGAGAAGGTTGGGGAGAGCGGTGAACTGGGCAACATCATCATCACCACCGAATCGAAGGATGACTGGTGTGTCATACGCATCAGCGACAGCGGTTCAGGCATCCCCGAAGATGCACGTAATCATGTTTTCGACCCTTTCTTCACCACCAAAGAGGTTGGCAAGGGAACTGGCCAGGGTCTCTCTCTGAGCCATAAGATCATCGTTGATCAACACGATGGAGAATTGAGTTTCGAGACGGAACTCGGCATAGGCACCACCTTCATCATCAAGCTGCCGATCACAGGAGAGATCAATTGAACTATTCAGAGGATAAGAAACGAATTCTGTTCGTAGACGATGAAGGTAACATTCTCTCCGGTCTCAGACGCAGTCTGCGGGCCTATCGAAAACAGTGGGACATGCTGTTTGTCGACAGCGGTCAGGAGGCGTTGAGCAAAGCCGAAGAGACCCATATCGATGCGGTGATCACCGACATGCGGATGCCTGGTATGGATGGAGCACAGTTATTGGATCGTATTGCGCAGAACCATCCCCATGTGGTGCGCATTGTACTCTCCGGTCAATCCGATCAGGAGACAGTGATGAAAACCGTGGGGCCTGCCCATCAGTATTTGAACAAACCCTGCGAAGTGGAAGTACTCAAGGCCACCTTGGTACGAGCCTTTTCTTTACGCGACCTGCTTGGCAAGAGTGAACTGAAGTCACTGATCTCAGGAATGCGGGCACTACCCAGTCTGCCGACCATCTACAATGAGCTGGTCAGTCTGATCCAGGATCCCAACACAGCCGTCGCTGACATCGGCAGACTGATTGCCAAAGACCCGGCAATGACGGTAAAAACCCTGCAACTGGTCAACTCAGCCTTTTTCGGACTTGGCCGGCACATCTCCAATCCTGTCGATGCTGCCTCTCTGCTGGGCATGGAGATATTAAAACCCCTGGTGCTTTCCATCGGTATCTTCCAACAGTTTGATCAGGACAAATTGTCGACCAAAGAGTTCTCCCTCGATTCACTCTGGGCTCACAGTATGAAAGTCGGATCACTCGCCAAACAGATCGCCAATCTGCAGGGGATGGAGAAAACCCTCATCGAGGATTGTCTGCTGGCTGGAATGCTGCACGATATCGGTAAGCTGATCCTGGCGCTTAACCTGCCTGAGGATTACAGCCGAATGGAGGCGCTACTGACAGATCAACAGCAAACCCGCACCAGCGCTGAAGTTGATATCTTCGGCGCAACCCACGGCACGGTTGGCGCCTATCTGCTGGGGCTGTGGGGATTACCCGAATCTGTGGTCGAAGCCGTGGCACTGCACAACCTGCCTTCATTGCAAGCCGAGAAGACATTCAGCCCTCTGACCATCGCACATACTGCCAATGCATTGATTCACCAGCATGGCACAGAGACAGCGGAAACCTCACCGCTGGACAGGGAGTACCTGCAGACGCTCGGCATGCTGGACCAACTGGATCAATGGCAATCACTTACCGATGAGATTGAGTCATAACCTGCCGTTACTCCGATAGAGCAGAGCCTTTAACAGGCCCTAGACAAATTCGTCTCGTTTCACACCCATTCAACCACTCAATTAATTGCAGTTTAATTAATTGATGGCAATTGAAACCTCCAGCAGGCAATCTATGTGCAGGTCTTAAACCCCGCATTCATAGCACTTCAATAAGGAACGATGATGATAGTGACGAATATCGAGATTCTCCCGGACAAGCGGATCGTGCAGCACCTGGGCCTGGTTCAGGGCAGCTCTGTACGCGCCAAACATGTCGGGCGGGATATCATGGCCGGCCTGAAAAACATTTTTGGTGGTGAGCTGAAAGGTTATACGGAACTGCTTCAGGAGTCCCGCGCCGAGGCGATGGAACGGATGATCGAACAGGCGGAAGCCGTGGGCGCCAATGCGGTTCTCAATGTACGTTTTTCCACTTCGAGCGTTGCCGCCGGGGCGGCTGAACTGTTCGCCTATGGAACTGCTGTAGTCCTGGAGTGAAAGCATGATCGATCTGATTATTCTGGTCACCCTGCTGGCATTGGGATATGGCTTCGGCAGCTACGCTGAAAGCAGGCATTACAAATCCATAATCGCCAGGGAGAATACACTGCGTCATATACCGGCAGTCACCTCCCGCTTTCCCCCGATGAATGAAGGCAGTAGAGATGCAGCCTTGGTCAGTGGCAGTGTGGTGGTCTCGGTGGACTATTTCAAACGCTTCATTGCCACACTGAGAAATTTGGTAGGTGGCCGGGTCACCTCCTATGAGAGCCTGGTCGATCGTGCCAGACGGGAAGCCATATTGCGCATGAAGGCGGAGGCTGAAAAACTCCATGCTGACATCGTCTTCAACGTTAAGCTGGAGACTTCCAGCATTCATAAGGGACGAGGCAACAGTATCGGTTCTGTCGAAGTTCTGGCCTACGGTACCGCTTTGAAGACAGATCAATAAAAAGCCTCATGAAATACAGCAACCCACAGATTCCTGAAGGGATCAATACCAGCAAACAACACCCGTTAAAAGAGTTCTTCATGCTCACAGCCGGGGTGCTTGGTCTGATAGTGGCAGCTGTTCTTTTACTGGGTTTTTTCGCCGACAAACTGGCCCATCACATTCCCTTCGAAGTTGAGCAGCGGATTGCCTCGAAGGAACTGCTGGCGGAATCGGACCCTGGCCCCATGCAGGGTTATCTCGAAGCACTGACCGAACAGATAGTCAAAGCTCAGTCATTACCGGAAGAGATGACGATCACTGTTCATTATGTGGATGACGACACTGTCAATGCCTTCGCCACACTCGGTGGTCATGTCTATATGTTTCGCGGTCTACTAGAAAAACTGCCGAACGAAAATGCACTGGTCATGGTGCTCGCCCATGAGATTGCCCATGTCAAACACCGTCACCCGATCCGCAGTCTTGGGCGTGGGGTTGTTATCGGGCTGGCCCTCTCCATGCTCAGCGGCACAATGGGTGACAAGATGGCCGACCAGATCGTCAGCAACACAGGCCTGGTCACCTCACTGACCTTCAGCCGGGATCAGGAGCGCGAGTCGGACAAAACCGCACTCAAGACTCTGATGGCACTTTATGGCAATGTAGTGGGCGCAGACCAGCTGTTCGAGGTCCTGCAGGAGGCCGAAGGCGCAATGAAACTACCGGAGTTTTTCAGCACCCACCCGCTGTCGGAAAAGCGCATTCAACATATCCATGCTTTTGGCAGAGAGCTCGCCCATTCGACAACAGAGGCGCAAGCCACGCCGCTTCCCCTGGACTTTCCTGACTGGCTTAACCTGGCGGCTGACGATCAAGGTCATGAATAAAAACAGACACCAAGCCTGAAAGCCCCTCTCCCTTTACGGGTGTATAGACCGGAGACATAGGTAACACATGTTCGGAGACATGGGTAACACCTGAAATAAACTGTATGACAAATTCTCAATGGGAGATGAGTCATGCCGTGGG